>JAMDAL010000044.1 GCA_023484305.1 Patescibacteria group bacterium
AACCGGTGGGGGATAAAAGCGCCCCGGCCTTATCAGAAGTTGTGACTGTGCTTAAAATATAACTTAAAACCAGAAGGCCAACGGCCAAGTTAAGAGGGGATTTTAGATAACTGACCTGTTTTTTTTGTCCCAATTTGATAAAACCAAAAAATAACAGGACTGCACTTAGGCCAAAAAGAAGAAACATACGGTTAAAAGAGGAAAAATCAGATGGGGAAAGAAAAAAGCCCAGGATATAAAGGGCAATAAAGACGGCGACAAAAACCGTTGTCAGACTTAAGCGGTTTAACAAAATTTTCATAACGAAAACATCTTAAGACAAATTGGAAAAAAAGAAAAGGGCCCGCAAGCCCTAAACTATAGGGTATAAGGTCGGGTGTTAAATTGGGCTTTGCAAGGCCATAATTAAGACCCGACCTGTCAGCCCATAGTTATTCAAAGGTTAACTCTTGAGGCAGAAGCAGATTGGTTTCTTTATCTTCAACAAAATTTTGGTAGGAAAGCGCTGGATTGGTTTGAGAAAAGAAGGCTAAAATTTCTTCATTATGGACAAAAGGAAGTTTTTCAAGACCTAAATAATGACGGTAGGAAGAATAGGGATAATCAGAAAGAACAGCTGAAGGTCGGGTCTTTTTTTGGGCCTCAATAAGCCCCAGGGAATTACGATGGATGTAATAAGTTAAACCCAAAAGGTAATCGTTGTTTTCCACCTCTTTCCCCTTAAATCTTCCTTGAAAAAGTGGGCCAACGCGTTGGTATTTGTCATTAAAATAAGGAAGATAGGTGTTCCAAACACACTTCATAAATCGGGATAAGCTGTCGGCCAACAACTGTTTGATCAAAAGATGAAAATGATTGGGCATTAAACAAAAAGCCAGAATTTGTATTTCCTTATAAAAAGGAAATCTTCCAGGAAAGGTCGGGTCTTTTTTAGGGCTTAAATAGGCCCTAAAGATTGATAAAAGACAATTATAATCAGCTTCGTCAAGGAAAATTGGGCGTTTTTCCACACCGCGGTTGTAAACATGGTAGTAGCCATTTTCGTGAAAGTTATATCGATACGGCATATTCAGAATTTTCCCGCCGGCGCGGTACCCACCGGCGGGTAACTAGCGACAGGTCAGGTTATCTGGCCAGACAGAGCGGATAGTTGAGCAGTCGGCAAGAAAGAAATAAGATTTAAGACGCAGGATATAAGATTGGATTTAGGATGTAAGACGTAGGGCTTAAGAGATAAGAAACGGGACAGGTTGGGCTCGGTCAGCATATTAACAATTAAAACTTCTTAATATTTCATCAGTTTCTCAAGATTATAAGGAAAAATCAAGAGGCAAAACGGGTTCTAAGTGGTATAAGACTTATACGACGTATAGGAGTTAATTCACAATCAGCCAGTTAAATTGTACTGGAATAGACGTTGGTTGAGCAGGGTGATTTTTTTTACAACATATTGCATTTTATTCTGCGATGGTATACATTTTATGTATGAGGAAAACGGTTTCGGCGGCGGTGTCGTTTGGCATCATTTTAGTATTGATTACCGCGGCCGCTTATCTTGTCTATGCGGCATTTTCGGGGACAAAAAGAAATTTGGGTTCAAATACCGTATTTAATAACGTTACGATCGCCGGTGGCGTAAATCTGGGCAGTTTGGCGGCCGACGGATCGATCAAGATGAAACCAACGACACCGCCTCCGAAACCGTGTTCCGCCAATGAAGGGACGTTATATACCAATTCAACGAGCCATATTATGTATTATTGTAACGGCACAAGTTGGACATCTCTATAAAATAAACAAGCAAATATACAAATAAACAAATAGACAAATGAATAATCAAATAAATAAATATACAAATAAGCAAATAACCAAAGAACACGGGCCGCTCAAGCATATCCGCAGAGCGTTAGTGCTTATTATACTCCTCCTTTTTATAGTTAATATTGTCAACCGCTTGCCGCTTAAGGAGATATGGCAAGCAAAGCAAGTTAAGGCGGCAGTCAAATATGTCATTACCAGTAACGACAGCGTGTCAGGCCTGACCGCGACCGGCATTTTGTCTATTGGTTCGTCTCTTGTTGACGGCTTTTTGCAGTTTTTCCCCACCCTCAATGCGCCAACGACTACCGAGGGTAATATGTACTATGATAAATCAGCCCATAAGGTCAAATATTATAACGGCTCGTTCTGGCAGACTCTGGCAGCCAACGCCGATTTTACCTGCCCGACCAACTGGATCGCGGTGCCGGCAGACAGCACCTTGGGTACGACAGGTTTTTGCGTCATGAAATATGAAGCCAAACAGGACAGCAATAAAAATCCTATTTCGCAACCAACCGGCACGCCGTGGGTTTCCGTTGACTGGTATGAAGCGCGCGAGGCCTGCAAACGGGCGGGAGCTCATCTTATTACCAGCAACGAATGGACGACGATTGCCCGCAATATTGAGGCCACAACCATCAATGACCTGGATGATGACGCGGGCCTGCAGCTGGCGACCGGTCACAGTGACAATGCTCCGGGAAACAGCTTGGCAACGACCGCAGGAGCAGACCCGGTGGTTTCCGGCTGTACTCTCACTTCAACGATGGAAAACGCTTCCAACGCGTATAGTGCCGGCTCATGCGAGATTAGAGGGACCGGTTCCGGTGGCTCGACTGATAATGATAAAGGATATTATGGCACCGGCCAGCAGTGGAGCGCGACTGGCTACTCGGCGGGCGCGGCCAATAAAAGCCAGTTGCGCACCGCAGTCCTTTCCAATGGCCAAGTGATCTGGGACTTTGCCGGAGACGTATGGGAATGGAATGACTGGCAGTGTGGTACCTCCGTGTGGTATAACAGTGCCGCTTGGATAGACTGGACCGATGCTAATCTGACGGGTTATCTAAAATACGCGGCTGGCCCCAGTGGCAGTCTGACTAGTGCCAATGGCGCCGGGCAGTATTACGGATGTGGCGCTAACGGCAACGCGGCCTTCCGCGGCGGCGCTTGGGACAGCGGGGCGCTTGGTGGGCCGTTCCCGCTGGCTTTGTTCAGCGCGCCCTCGTTTGTGAGCACGAGCGTTGGGTTTCGCTGCGCCAAGTAATCCCCGTGAGATAGCGAGCTCTGCGAGCTCTATCTCACGGGGTAATCCCTTCTGAACTCTGATCTCTGATACTCTGGAATCTCGATTTTCCCTCGTGAGATATGAAATTATTGTTATCTCACGAGGTTTTTTGCTAAACTTACGTATATGTTCTACGTTTACGTCTTAAAAAGCTTAAAAGACCTTAACTGGTACACTGGTTCAACGAATAACCTTAAAAGGAGATTTATAGAACATAATAATGGAGAGAGTTTTTCTACAAAACACAGAAGACCCTTCATTTTGATTTATTACGAAGCGTGTATAAATGAAGAAGACGCTAGGACGAGAGAAAAATATCTTAAAACAGCATGGGGAAAACGCTACCTTAAAAGCCGTTTGCATAAGTATTTGAGTGTTAAATCTGATTTCTGAAAATCTGGGATCTGGGAAGGGGAAAATAAACAAATCCGACAAATACGCAAATACTACAAATAAATAGACAAATATCCAAATAAGCAAATAGACAAATAAAAACAGGAATTAATGACGGGTATGTTCAATAATCACGCTGACAATCAACAATATTTCCTGACATTCTTGGATATATGGTTCCACAATAGTTTTATCGACGAGTTCCGCATCTCTTATAAAAGAAAGCCAATATTTGGTCTCTTTCGTTTCCTTTTTAACAATAGAATATTTAGCAATAAAATCTTTCTTTGAAGTTGTGGCATCTGCTTCCTGATCATTGGCACCCATTGAAGTTAAAGATGAGGAAAGTTGACTAATAATAGGCAGATTTTCTGTAGTTCTGGGAATTTTCTTGACCACTTCTTTGAAACATCCAATGATTAAACAATAGATTCTTTTATGAATATCTTTCTCCGTATCTCTATATTTATTCATTAACTTATTGTATCATTTTTTCATTCATTTGTCGGATTTGTATATTTGAATATTTGTAGTATTGATTATTATCAATAGGTTATGCTCGAAAAATTTCTACTTTACACCAAAACAGTTGATTTTATTGCTTGGGTTTTTCCAGTGATCAACAAATTTCCCAAATCTCAAAAGTTTGTTTTAGGCCAACAGATTGAAAATATGGCGCTTCGTTTTTTGGAGAAGATCATCCGCGCCAATCATCAAAAAGAGAAAGCTGAACGTCAGAAGATACTGGTTGAACTGGATATTGATTTGCAGGTTTTACAGGCGCTTTTACGGATGGCTTACCTTTTGCATTTTTTATCTTCGGTGCAATTGGAGTTTGCCTTGGAGAAAACAAGGGAGTTGGGGAAAATGCTCGGAGGCTGGATGAAGCAAACAGTCTCTGTCTAAGGCGGAAGGCATCGGCGTGTTTAGCATGGGCAACCCAGGATTGGAGACTATTATGGAAGAAAGCTTGACTGATTTGCCCTGCTTCTAGATTGGCAGTCATCTTTTTTAACTTCTTTTTAAAACGCCGAACATTTTTGGAGCGAAGGCGTACATGGTCTGGAAAAATAACATATCCGACGAAATCAACACCGAGACAACTTGGGAAGAGACGAACCTTACGGGGATGAAGCTCAAGTTTAAGATGTTCGGCTAAAAAAGCCGTAATCTGCAGGAGAATTTTTTGCAGATCTTTCTTGTCAGTACCCAAAATGATAAAATCAACTGTTTTGGTGTAAAGTAGAAATTTTTCGAGCATAACCTATTGATAATAATCAATACTACAAATATTCAAATATACAAATCCGACAAATACGCAAATACTACAAATAAATAGACAAATATCCAAATAAGCAAATAGACAAATAAAAACAGGAATTAATGACGGGTATGTTCAATAATCACGCTGACAATCAACAATATTTCCTGACATTCTTGGATATATGGTTCCACAATAGTTTTATCGACGAGTTCCGCATCTCTTATAAAAGAAAGCCAATATTTGGTCTCTTTCGTTTCCTTTTTAACAATAGAATATTTAGCAATAAAATCTTTCTTTGAAGTTGTGGCATCTGCTTCCTGATCATTGGCACCCATTGAAGTTAAAGATGAGGAAAGTTGACTAATAATAGGCAGATTTTCTGTAGTTCTGGGAATTTTCTTGACCACTTCTTTGAAACATCCAATGATTAAACAATAGATTCTTTTATGAATATCTTTCTCCGTATCTCTATATTTATTCATTAACTTATTGTATCATTTTTTCATTCATTTGTCGGATTTGTATATTTGAATATTTGTAGTATTGATTATTATCAATAGGTTATGCTCGAAAAATTTCTACTTTACACCAAAACAGTTGATTTTATTGCTTGGGTTTTTCCAGTGATCAACAAATTTCCCAAATCTCAAAAGTTTGTTTTAGGCCAACAGATTGAAAATATGGCGCTTCGTTTTTTGGAGAAGATCATCCGCGCCAATCATCAAAAAGAGAAAGCTGAACGTCAGAAGATACTGGTTGAACTGGATATTGATTTGCAGGTTTTACAGGCGCTTTTACGGATGGCTTACCTTTTGCATTTTTTATCTTCGGTGCAATTGGAGTTTGCCTTGGAGAAAACAAGGGAGTTGGGGAAAATGCTCGGAGGCTGGATGAAGCAAACAGTCTCTGTCTAAGGCGGAAGGCATCGGCGTGTTTAGCATGGGCAACCCAGGATTGGAGACTATTATGGAAGAAAGCTTGACTGATTTGCCCTGCTTCTAGATTGGCAGTCATCTTTTTTAACTTCTTTTTAAAACGCCGAACATTTTTGGAGCGAAGGCGTACATGGTCTGGAAAAATAACATATCCGACGAAATCAACACCGAGACAACTTGGGAAGAGACGAACCTTACGGGGATGAAGCTCAAGTTTAAGATGTTCGGCTAAAAAAGCCGTAATCTGCAGGAGAATTTTTTGCAGATCTTTCTTGTCAGTACCCAAAATGATAAAATCATCAACATAGCGAAGATAAAACCTTCGTCTTAAGACGTGTTTAACATAATAATCAAGTTCATTGAGATAGATATTGGCAAAAAGCTGCGAGGTGAGGTTGCCTATAGGGATGCCGGAGCGGCGGTTAACGATTGAACGAGTCTTACCATAATAGCTTTCAATAATCATATAAAGCAAATCAAGGACCTTTTGGTCAGCAATTTTTTTCTTGATGAGTTGGAAAAGAATTTGGTGATCCATACTGGCAAAGAATTGGGAAATATCACATTTTAGAGCATATGAAGTTTTAGATTTACGCAAAAAAACCTGAAGGCGTTTCATCGCCCGATGAGCGCCTTTACCCCGTCGGCAGGCCCAAGAATCAAAGATAAAGGCGCGATCAAAAATCGGCTCGATTACGCGGATAATGGCATGATGAACAATACGATCCAGAAAAGGAGGCGCGGAAATAAGACGCAATTTGGGATCGCTCACCCAGAACTGACGATATGATCCTGGTTTATACCTCTTTTCGTAAAGGGATTTTTTAAGAGTCAGTAGATTGAGTGGAGCTGTAAAATCAAATCTGGCTACCGCGCGGCGATTCCGTTTGCCTTTTCGGGCTAAATCATAAGCGGTAAGCAGATTGTTAAATTCAATTATTTTCAGGAAAAGCCGTTTATGCGTTTTTATATGTTTTAATGATAAAATAGAATAAGGAGTCGAGCCAATGGTTTCGCGGCCATCCGCAGCGGCAATTGGGACAACGGGGCGAATGATGGGCCGTTCACGCTGAATTTGAACAACGCGCCCTCGAATGTGAACACGAACATTGGGTTTCGCTGCGCTTAAAAGTAGTCCAAACAATAATGAGGCCGGAAATTTGATTTTTAAGGAGTCAAATTCAGCGCCTTTTAAGGATTACAGGTTCGGCTACCGCTCCATGAGATACCAAGCTCTGCGAGCTCTATCCCACGGGAAATATAAAATAGGCTTAAAGTAGGAAGTAGTTCCAACTCTATCTTGTATCGGGATGAAACCTACTTTGGGCTAATTTATAATCAGCCAGTTAAATTGTACAGGAACAACAGCTTGACACATTCCATGAATTAGGATAAAATTGACCTAATTATGGAAACCTCAACTCTGGAGATCATAAAAGTCCTGCAGGAGAAGAATATCTCCTTGTTTTCTCTTGCGGATTTTAGACGGCTCTTTAAAATCTCCAACCGGCAGACTCTCTATAAAAAGATTCAGAGATTGGAGCAAGAAAAGCTTATTGAAAAGCTTGTCAAAGGAAAATATATATTTAATTTTAAGGAAGTCGGGACTTACGAAATTGCCAACTACCTTTATTCTCCTTCCTGCATTTCCTTGGAGTCAGCCCTTTCTTTTTACGGAATTATTACCGGCTTTCCCCATATGGTAACTTCGGTAACGACGAAGAAGCCGCGGTCGATACGCTGCCGTAACCTTGATTTTGTTTATTCCCAAATTCTGCCAGAATTTTATTTTGGGATGGAGAAAGAGAAAACGTTTCTGATGGCCACCCCAGAAAAAGCCCTGCTTGATTACATGTATTTTGGCAGTAAAGGTCTGCGAAGCAAAAAATATGATGAAATGGACTTTTCCTCAATTGACAGGGAAAAATTGGCGCTCTATGCCAAAATGATGAATATTAAAAAATTACCTTTATGATAACTCCGCAGCAGGTCGCAAATTTGGCAAAGCAGTTTCAAGTTGACTCCGTGACGATTTACCGAGAGTATATACAACTGGTGTTTCTCAATAGTTTGTACCAAAACAAGAAGTCGGATAAAGTTTGCTTTAAGGGGGGGACCGCCATAAGGCTGCTTTTCGGCTCGCCCCGGTTTTCCGAAGACCTGGATTTTGACACGACTTATCCTAAAAAGGAAATAACGTCATTGATTGGGGAAATGGAAAGAGCCATGTCAAGAGAAATTCCGGGGGTACAGATCTACCATCTATATTCAGGCAAAAATGGTATCAGATTTAGAATAAAACTTGATCCTTCCGATCTTAAATTTCCCCTGATTGTCCGTCTGGATTTTACCCGCGTTGAGGAAATCAACGCCACCGCCACGGTTCTCAAGACGGACTTTCCGGTAATCATTTTTCCCCTTATTTATCATGCTTGCGCCCAAGATATTTTGCGGGAGAAATTTCTGGCTTTGGCGCAGAGGAATAAGGGTCGCGACCTGTTTGATATTTTATATTTACTGCGCATAAAAACACCGCTTGATCCAAAAAGTCTTGACCAAAAGCTTCTTCCTAAAATAGAGGCGTACCCGCAGTCCGAACTTGAACGGGATTTGCGCCCTTTTTTGCCGGCAGCCGAGAGGAGGATTTTACCCATACTCAAAAGCCTACTGGTTAAGGAATTGGCCACTAGTTGACGATGAGCCAATTGAAGGTTAAATCAGAAGGCAGAGCATGGTCAATTTCCACTTTGAAATAACGGTCAGGGAGAACGTTCATCCCCGGGGTGTTCTCTGGGTTTAGCCCTGGCTCCACCCCAGGGGTGTAGGCAGAAGGAGCGATGACTTCGGACACAAATGGAGCCAGGCCCAAACTGCGGGAGGTGGGGGTTAAGTATATCAGGGAATTGGGCGTTAACGCGCTGTTGTGTATTATTAAATAAGTATATCCGGCAGCAATGGTTGCCCGGCCGATGGCGCCGTTGGCAGTGATTTCTGTGGCAGAGCCGGAAGCCTCGGCCTGGGCCTGGGGGATGGAAAGGCCGGTATCAATAGTCAGTCTGCCAAAAGTGGCAGCCTGGGCCAGGATTTGTTTGGATGTAAGACTTTGGATATCAGACGTAAGAAATGAAGAGGAAGAGGCAGACACGTTGCCGGCAAAAGATGCCGAACCGGTGGCGGAAATCCCTACAACCACGTCCCCGTTGACACCGCGAACCAAAAGCTGGCCAAAAGTGCTTCCTCCATTGTCATTCTGAGCCGAAGGCGAAGAATCTCCGGCGAATGCCGGTTGGGCAGAAGAACTCGCATTCGCGAGAGATCCTTCAGGACTAGCGTCCCTCAGGATGACAGGAGAAGAAAGATTAATCTCCAAATCTTTTCCTGCCACCGGGCTTATGACATTGGCTGTTAAAGTTCCTCCTACTGCCAAATTTCCTGCAATCATCATATCTCCCTGCGCAGATAAAGTAACCTTGCCGTTGAAAAAGTCCACTCCTCCCAAAGCCAGTTTTTGGATATAGAGGGTTTGACCGATGGCGTTAATTTCGTTGCCGTTGTCAAAAACCAAAGTTCCGTCCTGGGAAAGAGGCCCGGCAATAACTGTCTGGCCCAGGGTGGTTAAGCCAAGGACAGAGAGGGCGTCTTTGAAAAGAGTAGATTGTTCAATGGTTAAATTGTTCAATTGTTGGACCTCACCCTGGCCCTCTCCTAAAGGAGAGGGGAAAGAGGAGGAAGTCCCTGTTAACTGTTTACTGTTGTCTGTTGTCTGCTGGGCCAGCATGGCGCTGTAGCTTGAGATGTAGGAAGGAAGAACGGTCAAAGTGGCACTTGGGGTACTTGTCATTCCGAGGAGTCCGCCCGAGGCGGACGACGAGGAATCTAATTCACCGGAGGCTGTTGAGAGAGATCCCTCGCTGCCGCTCGGGATGACAGAATTAG
>JAMDAL010000046.1 GCA_023484305.1 Patescibacteria group bacterium
TTTTGACAAAAATAGAAAGCCTTAGATAATAAAAAAAATATATGGAAAACTTAATGGAAAAAATTGTCAGTCTTTGTAAACGCCGTGGATTTATTTATCCGGGAAGCGAAATCTATGGGGGAATAACAGGATTTTGGGACTACGGCCCTTTGGGAGTGGAGTTAAAAAACAATCTAAAAAAAGCCTGGTGGAAGTTTATGGTTTTTGACCGGGATGATGTTGTAGGCCTTGATGCGGCTATTGTTATGAATCCGGAAGTTTGGGTGGCTTCCGGCCATACCACGGCTTTTTCTGACCCATTAGTTGAATGTAAGGTTTGTCACGCCAGATTTAGAGCCGATAAACCAGAAGAAATTCTAGCACACGCAAGGTCTCCACATAAGGCAGACGGAAAAATCAAAACAGTAGAGTGGACAGAACCAAAAAAATTTAATCTTTTAACTGAGGTTTATTTGGGAGTGACAGAACCCAAACAAAAAGCATTTTTAAGAGGAGAAATAACTCAGGGAGTCTTCGTGAACTTTCGTAATGTGGTGGATTCAACCAGAGTGCGAATTCCGTTTGGTATTGCCCAAATTGGAAAGGCATTTAGAAACGAAATAACACCGGGGAACTTCACTTTTAGAAGCCGGGAATTTGAACAGATGGAATTAGAATATTTTATCCAGCCCGACGCAACGACTGGGGAAGATACATTTAATTATTGGAAAGAACAAAGGCTGCAATGGTATTTTTCTTTGGGAATTAGCAAGGACAAACTTCGCTTCAGAGAGCATGAACCGGAAGAAAGAGCCCACTATGCCAGAAAGGCCGAGGATATTGAGTATCAAGCGCCCTTTGGATGGAGCGAATTTGAGGGAATTCATCATCGTGGAGATTGGGACTTATCCCGCCATAAACTGAAATATAAAGATAACGAAACAGGAGAGGAATATACGCCTTGGGTGATAGAAACTTCCGGAGGCGTGGACAGGGCGACATTATTTTTTCTTATTGATAGTTACACAGAGCAGGATAAAAGAGTGTATTTAAAACTGCATCCTAAATTGGCACCCTACAAAGTGGCGGTTTTTCCGTTGTTGGCAAACAAAAAAGATTTAGTGAAACAGGCCAGAGAAATTTATAACAGTTTAAGATTAAAATTTAGAACGGCCTGGGACGATAGAGGAAACATCGGAAAAAGATATTACAGCCAGGACGAAATTGGGACACCATGGTGTGTGACTGTGGATTTTGACAGCTTAAAGGACAAAACTGTAACTGTTCGCGATAGAGACACAGCTAAGCAGGAAAGAGTTAAAATTTCCGAACTGGAAAATTATTTTGAAAAAAGGCTTGTTTAAGCCAAGACTAGTCCAGTTGACTTTTATCCGCAAAAAAAGGAAAATAAACTCATGAGAAAGACAGGCGTTTCTCTTTTTTTATTGCTGACAGTTTTTGTTCTGGCAGGATGCGGACCGAGCAAGCAGGCAAGCGTCACACCAACCCCTTCGCCATCTCCGGCAGAACAGATTTTAAAACCGGGAGAAGGGCCGCAGGTTGATTTGCAGCCCAGATTTGGCAAAAAAGCGGTAATATTAAAAATTTCCAGCATTTCGGCAAATATTAAAGGCATTGATTACGAATTGGTTTATGACACTAATGGTGTACAAAGAGGTGTTTTGGGCAGTTTAAATCTAACTTCCGGTCAGGATAATATTATAAAAGAAATTCTTTTGGCCAGCTGTTCCAAAAATGTCTGTGTGTTTGATAAAGACGTGAGTAAACTTAACTTGACTGTTAAATTTACTACTTCTTCCGAGCCTCTCATATTCCAAAAAGACTTTACCCTCTAAACCAATACCCCAAATCCCAACTCCAATAAATACCAATTTCCAATATACCAATGACCAATTGAGTTTTGGGTATTGGTTATTGGGCATTGGAGTTGGCCATTGGGTTATTGTTATATTTTGTCCTTATTCCCCTCTTGACACGGGTAACTTATGGGTATTAAATGGTATTATAGTGTATCGAAATGGGATAAAATGGTATGAATGTTTTCTTGGGAGAATACCAACATTCGTTGGATGATAGAGGCAGGCTGTCGCTTCCCAAAAAGATGAGGGCGGAACTGGACAGCGTGGAGGTGGTTTTAACCAGAGGTTTTGAAAGCTGCATTTTTGGATATCAGAAATCAACTTGGGTATCAGAAGCACAAAAGCAATTGGATATACCAGTGATAGAAGAGAAGGGAAGAAGTTTAAGGCGTTATATTTTTTCAGCGGCGGTCACAGCAGAGTTAGATAAGCTAGGAAGAATTTTGATACCGGCTAATTTAAAAGAGTATGCAGGAATTCAAAGCGAGGTGGTTGTGATCGGGGCCGGTGATCATTTTGAGATTTGGGACAGCCAAAGATGGAAACAGTATTTGACAGAAATTGCGCCGCAGTAAACAAAACATATCATGTTTCAGTTTTGAAACAGGAACTTTTAGACTTGCTTAAGGTTAAACCGGGCAGAAAATACATTGACGCAACATTGGGGGGAGGCGGATTTGCATTAGAGATAATAAATCGGGGCGGAATTGTTCTGGGAATAGATTGCGATCAAGAAGCGATAGATTACGTTAGAGAAAAATTTTCAATTTTAAATTTTCAATTTTTAAAAAGTAAGAAATTAATACTTGTAAAAGGAAATTTTAAGGATTTGGTAGAAATCGCCAAGAGCAATGGTTTTGAGAAGGTGGCGGGAATTGTTTTTGATTTGGGTACATCCAGGCACCAGTTAACCGGGAACAGCAGGGGGTTCAGTTTCAAAAAAGACGAGGATCTGGATATGAGAATGGACAAAAGTCAGGAAATCTCGGCGAAAGAAATAATTAATACAAAAAGCGAAAGAGAGCTATATGAAATATTTACAAAGTATGGTGAAGAAAAGTTGGCTGGGCCAATTGCTAGCGCTGTTGGTCGCGCCCGTCGTATAGAGCCGATAACCAATACAAGGGAATTGGCAGAAATTATCCGGTCGGTTAAAAAAGGTTTTACGGGGATTGATGCGGCGACAAAGGTTTTTCAGGCCCTAAGGATAGGGGTTAATAATGAGTTGGAAAATTTAAAAAAGGGATTGGGAGATGCGGAAAATTTATTGCAGCGGCAAGGAATAATGGCAGTTATTTCCTTTCATTCCCTGGAGGACAGGATTGTTAAGAATTTTTTCAGAAATCAGGCAAAATCGGAAGTTTTAAAAATACTGACAAAAAAACCGATAACAGCAGCAAAAAATGAGATAAAAATAAATCCGGCATCCAGAAGCGCCAAGCTAAGGGCAGCGGTAAAAATTAATTAAGTTTAAATGTTTTAAAGTATAAAGGTTTAAGGGACAAGACGGGCAGGACTTGAAAAAAATTGCAAAAAATTCTTCACGAAAAAGAAGTGGCAAAAATGCAAAGAAAACAGCTCTGTTTACGCATATTATTTCTGCTGGTAGCAGTTTTATTTGTTTTGCAGATTTCTTTATCAGGTATTTTAGCCACTTCCGGGGATAAACTTGATCTTCTGACACAACGGGCCCTTAGTTTGGAAACCGAAAATGAAAATTTGACTCAGACCATAAGCGAGCAAACGTCTTTAACAAATATCAGCCGGCAGGCAGAATTAATGGGTTTTGGTAAAACCAAGAACATAATTTATATGCCGGAACAAACCTCTGTGGCTTTGGGGCTTTAATGTGTGGCGAATTAAGATAGCATTTACTATTATCGCAGTATTTTTTATCCTGGTTATTGTCAGACTGTTTTATTGGCAAATAATATCTTCAGACAAACTTTCCACTCTGGCTTACCAGCAATATTTTTCCCAAAAGAACGTACCGGCCAGCCGGGGAATTATTAAAACCTCTGACGGTTTTTCCCTGGTAGATAATCAGGAAGCCTACCTGATGGAAGTTAACAAAAACGATTTAAAAATTTCACCGGACAACTTGGCAGAACAGGTTGCGCCTTTTTTGGCCGACTCTCTTAATGTTTATATTGGCAAAGATAAAAACAGCCAGGCCACCGACAGCGGCCGGATTTATATTCCGACAATTGATGAGATAAAACAGACCATAATGCAAAAGTTAAACTCCGCCGGCGGCGTTTGGATTCCGCTCGTGCACAAACTGGACAGAGAGGTTAAGGATAAAATTGAAAAGCTAAACATTAAAGGGGTAGTATTTTTATCAGAACAAAAAAGATATTATCCGGAGGCGTCTATGGCGGCCCATTTGCTTGGTTTTGTCGGCCAGGATTACTATGGGCAGGACCAGGGTTATTTTGGGTTGGAGGGTTTTTATGACCGGGAATTAAAAGGGAAACCTGGGTTGTACCAGCAGGAGAAGGATGCTTTTGGCCGGCCAATTGTGATAGGGCAGCAAATACAGGATAACCCTGAAGACGGCCGGACGCTGGATTTATATTTGGACAGGACCGTTCAGTTTATAGTGGAATCAAAGTTAAAAGAAGGAATTGAAAAATACGGAGCCAAAGGCGGATTGGCAGTGGTTATGGACCCAAAAACCGGAGGAATTATTGCCATGTCTTCCTTTCCTTCCTATGCGCCGGGCTTATGGTATCAATATGACCCAAAACTTTTTAAAAATCCCGTGGTGGCAGACAGTTATGAGCCTGGATCAACTTTTAAAGTTTTGGTTATGGCGGCCGCTATTAATGAGCATAAGATAAACCCTGACACAAAATGCGATAAATGCAGCGGACCAAGAGAGATAGGGGGATATACCATACGTACCTGGAACAATCAATATTTTCCCAATACCAACATGACGCAGGTTTTGGAACACTCGGACAACACTGGCATGATATTTACACAAGAGCGTCTGGGCAAAAATAATTTTCTTAACTATTTGAAAGCTTTCGGATTTGGACAGCCTACAGGCATTGACTTGCAGGATGAAAGCTCTGTGGAACTCCGGCCTGATAGGGAATGGTTGCCTATAGATTTGGCTACCGCTTCTTTTGGCCAGGGTATTGCCGTTACTCCTATTCAGATGGTAACTGCGGTATCAGTTCTGGCCAATGGCGGCAGGCTTATGGAACCGCATATGGTAAAAAGCGTGGAAACGGATAGCGGGGACAGAATTGTTATTAAACCAAAGATTGTCCGGCAGGTTATTAGCCCTCAAAGCGCTAAGATATTGACAGAGATGATGATTGAAGCCGTGGATAAAGGAGAGGCCAAATGGGCCAAGCCGGTTGGATACCGTATTGCCGGCAAAACCGGCACGGCCCAGGTGGCTATCGCCGGCCACTATGATGCCAGTAAAACAATTGCCTCTTTTGTCGGTTTTGCTCCGGCTGACGATCCTAAATTTGTGATGCTGGTGCGTCTATCAGAACCCAGTTCTTCCATCTGGGGGTCCGAAACCGCAGCCCCATTGTTTTTTAACATTGCCAAAGAGCTTTTTTCCTATTACGGCATTGTGCCTAAGCAGTAAAAAACTAAGGATATTAGCATAATTGTTGTATAATACAGGCTCATGAAAGATAGAATTATCAACATGCGGAACAAGTTTCGCAACTCCCCTTTGTACGCCCGTTTTAGAAAGTGGCTGCCCAACGATTTGTTAAATTATTTTTATCATTTTCCCGTGGCTTTGGCCGCGGCAATTTGGTACCGTTATCCTGCTAAAGATTTAATTGTTGTTGGTGTGACTGGAACCTCCGGCAAAACCACGACTACCCATTTAATTTTTAACATTTTAAAAGAAGCGGGATTTTCAGTTTCTATGATTTCCACCGTTAAGGCTGTGATTGGAACAGAGGTTTATGATACGGGGCTTCATGTGACAAATCCGGAACCATTTTTGCTGCAGAAGCTGATTAATCAGGCACGGATTTCCGGGTCAAAATATCTGGTTTTGGAGATGACGTCACATGGTTTGACGCAATTTCGCAATTTCGGGATTAATTTGATGATTGGAATTATAACCAATGTAACCCATGAACATCTTGACTATCATAGAACCATGAAAAACTATGTTTTGGCCAAGGCAAAAATACTCCATAATGTTAAATACAGTATTTTGAATAAAGACGACAAAAATTTCCGGATTCTTAAAAACCTTTCTTTCGGCCGCCTGGTTACTTTCAGTTTAAAAAAGCGCGCCGATTTTAATTTAAAAACTTTTCCTTTTACAACCAAGCTTCCCGGCATTTACAATAAATATAACTGTTTAAGCGCAATTGCCGCGGCAAAAATGCTGGGAATAAACGATGATGTTATAAGAGCCGGATTGCAAAAGTTTCCCGGAATTCCGGGCAGAATGGAAGAGGTTAAAACCGGCAAAAACTTCCGGGTTTTTATTGATTTTGCCCATAAACCTGATGCGATAAAAAACGTTTTGGAAACAGCCAGAAAAAAAACAAAAAAAAGAGTTATCATTGTTTTTGGTTCGGCGGGACTAAGAGACAGGACAAAACGGCCGGTTATGGGAGAAATTGCCGGCAGGCTGGCTGATATTAGCGTTTTAACGGCGGAAGACCCCAGAACCGAGAAAGTGAATAGTATCATTAATCAAATTGCCAGAGGAGCTAAAAAGGCGGAAGCCGTAGAAGTAACTACAAGGAATTATAGAGTGAAACTTAAAAAGGGAAGATTGTATAATTACTCTTCGAACGAAGTGAGAAGTTCTCGGTCTACAACCTCGAACAATAACTTTCATTATTTTATCAGAATTCCGGACAGGAGAAAGGCCATACGTTTGACAATTAGGAAACTGGCGCAAAAAGGAGACCTGCTTTTGTTTTGCGGCAAAGGACACGAAAAATCAATGTGTTATGGTACGACGGAATTTCCCTGGAACGAGAAAGAAGAAATTACTAAAGCACTAGATAAAATTAATAATCGTCATTCTGGCAAGCGAAGCGCGTCCAGAATCCAAAAGAAAATGATTCTGGACAAGCCAGAATGACGAAAAAGAAAATGGAAATAATTTATTATAAAAATTTTTTTCCTGACTGGGTTATTTCTGGAACTACGACCAGAAAATTTGGCGATGTCAGTATCAGAAATCCCGCAGGCAGAAAAAAGCTGGAAAAATTATTAAAAATAAAACACCTGGCATGTTTAAACCAGACACATTCTGCTGTAATTAAAAAAGTCGGCACCAAGTTAATACCTGATGAAGCTGATCAGGGAGACGGGTTGTGGACCAGGGAGAGAAAAACAGGTTTATTAATAAAAACGGCTGACTGTCTGCCAATATTAATAGCTGATACTAAAGCAAAAATAATTATGGGTCTGCATGTTGGAAGAAGAAATCTTTTTTGTGGAATAATAAACAGAGGGTTAGAAACCCTTTTAAAAGAAAAAAGCAGCCTTATGAATTTAAAGGTGTTTTTGGGCCCTTTTATCGAAAAAAAGTGTTACCCGACTGATTTAGAAACGGAAGTTAGAAATCAGTTGAAAAAATACGGCATTTCAAACGGACAAGTGAAATCTTCGGGCGAATGCACATACTGCTTAACTAATAAATATTTTTCCTATAGAAGAGGCGACAGCGAAAGAATGGGCACATTTATTTATATAGATTCCCGCCTGCGCGGGAATGACAGGCAGCAGGTATGAGAAAAAAGCATCTGCATTTTATTGGTATTAAGGGCGTGGGAATGACTGCTCTGGCAATTTTGGCTCTAGAAAAGGGGTTTAAGGTGACAGGTTCAGATGTGGCAGAGGATTTTGTTACCAAACAGGTTTTGGATAAACATAAAATTCCCATATTTACGGGCTTTAATAAAGAAAATTTAACAACACCTCCGGATTTAGTTATCGTCACCGGTGCACACAACGGAAAAACAAATCCTGAAGCTATGGCTTGGGCAGAGGAAGGCGTGGAAGTTATCACCCACGGACAGGCCGTTGGCAGATTTATGGAGAATTTTAAAGGCATTTCTGTTTGTGGGGTCGGCGGTAAAACAACTACTTCCGCCATGCTGGCAACCATGTTGGATCGGTCGCGGTTAGACCCTTCTTATTGCATCGGCGCCGGTTCTTTAATGCCTTTAAAAAACCCCGGCCATTACGGCACGGGCAAATATTTCGTGGCTGAAGCAGACGAATACGTTTCTTGCCCCTTGACCGATCCGACGCCAAGAATGTTTTACCAAAAACCGGAAGTGATTGTTGTAACCAATATTATTTATGACCATCCGGATATTTATAAGTCCCTGGAACATACCCTGCAGGTTTTTTGTGAATTTATTTCCTGTTTACCGGAAAATGGTTTTGCCGTAATAAACATAGATAGTGCCAACAACAGAGAAGTTATCAAGAGGACAAAAAATAAAAAAATTATTACTTATGGATTTTCACTAGATGCAAATTATCGGGTGGAAAATCTGAAATTTAACCGTGGGGAAACCTTATTCTCTTTGTCTTTCCATCGTGTAAACATTGGGGATTTTGTTCTGAAAATTCCCGGGAAATTCAATGCGCTTAATGCAGCCGCCTGCGCCGCGGTCGGGCTAAATTTGGGTTTAACTACTGATCAGGTTCGAAACCTGGCAAGTTTTGAAGGAACACAAAGAAGATTTGAATTTAAGGGAGAGAAAGACAATATTAAACTATATGATGATTATGCTCATCATCCTTCGGAAATTTCCGCCACGCTTCTGGCCGTAAAAGAGTGGTTTAAAAAGGAGAAACTTGCGGTAATATTCCAACCCCATACCTATTCCAGGACCAAAGCCCTTTTAAAAGAATTCAGCCAGTCTTTTGGTATGGCGGATAAGGTTTACGTTTTGCCGATATTTTCCTCGGCCCGGGAAAAAGAGGATTTAGGGGTCAGCTCGCAAATTTTGGCAAGCGAAATTTCCCGTTATCAACCCAATGTGGAATATGTTTCTGATAAAACTCAGCTGTTGTCGTCTTTAAAAAGGAACATTAAAGATGATACTATTATATTGACAATGGGCGCGGGGGATGTTTATAAACTGGATGAGGAAATTCTTAAGATAATATAATTTTTTTCGTCATTCTGGGGAGGAGCAAAGCGACGACTCCAGAATCAGTATTTCAATAATTAAAGTATGAATATTAACAAAATTATTGACGAATTAAAAACCAAATATCCCAATAAAAATATCTTACAAAACGGTAGTCCAGTAACGGAAATCGTTTGCGAAATTGATCCCGCGTCTCAACACTCCGATTATAGCGTAGCCATTGCCGTAGCAGGAAAAAGTGCGGCACATTATCATAAAAAAACTACAGAAATATACGAAGTAATTAAGGGCATTCTGAATGTGTATAAGAATAATCAGAAAATTATTGTAAAAAAAGGGCAAAAAATAACGATAGAACCAGGAGTGGTTCATTGGGTTGAAGGCAAAGAGACCTGGTTTAGGACAACATCAAGTCCTGGGTGGATCGTAGAAGACCATATTATGATTAAATAAGATTCTGGACAAGCCAGAATGACGAAGGAAGAGGGATAATATAACATATGAGAAAAGGCGGAGCAGTTTATATCATGGCCAATGACAGACCAACGTTTTATACAGGAGTAACTAATGATTTAATTAGACGAGGATATGA
>JAMDAL010000027.1 GCA_023484305.1 Patescibacteria group bacterium
ACGTGTCTGTTTTGGTTTTGACCTGGATTTTATTGTTCGAGGCCGCAGGCCGAGAACTATCGTTTTGACTTCTCGCTTCGCTCGAAGAAGACGCTTCGCTCGTTCTTCTCACTTCGTTCGAAGAATAAAATGGTACGGGAACAATCTGTTTCCCGCTTTCCACTTGTGAGAAATATTGATTAATTTTTTCTTCCACTTCTTGTTGTATAAATTCTCCTGCCACGACAACAATGGTGTTGTTGCTATGATAATGGGTTTTATGAAAATCCAAAAAATCCGGGCGCTCAAATTTTCTGACGCTTTCTTTTTCTCCGGCCCCGGAAAGACCCAAGGGGTTGCCGGCAAAAACCATTTCCATAATCAAATCAGAAGCTGCTATTTGAGGAGAATCTTCCCGATAATTAATTTCTTCAATAATAACCGGCTTTTCCCTCTCAACTTGAGCACTCAAAAAGTGGGAGTGCCAAAGCATCTGGGATAAAACATCAAGAGCCAGTTCCAAATGCAGCTTTTGGGCTTTGACAAAATAGCCGGTATATTCTTTTGCCGTCATGCCGTTGTATTCCGCTCCCACCCGATCAACGGCCACAGACAAATCAAACTTGCTCTTCCATTTGTCATTGCCCTGAAAAACCATATGTTCGGTAAAATGGGCCAGGCCGTTGGTTTTCCCGTTTTCATAACGGCTGCCGACCTTTACCAAAACCAAAACAGACACGGAAGGAACAGAAGCCACGGGAATTGTTAAAAGTCTAAGGCCATTTTTAAGTTTAGAAGTTTGAAACATAAAGGATATTTTAACACAGCTGTTGGCTTTTAGCTATTATCCCCAAACTGCAGGCAAAATGACTATAGGGTGTAAGGTCGGGTGTTAAAAAGGGCTTTGCAACGCGCCGCCGCCTGCAGTTTAGTTATATATTTTTATCAATATATTCTTTGGTAGTTGACGGCGGCGGTATCCGGTCGGCTAATTCTTCCTGGTTTTCTGGCGGCCTTTCGGGTAAGGGCATTATTATTTGTTCCTTAGCCTGCAATATCGGTTCAGCCTCTTTTGCCCCGGAAATTTTTTCACACATAAATATACCTCTTTTAATTATCTTTTTTAGCATTTTTAAAAAATAAGTCAAGGAGATTTCTATGAAGAACGATAAAAATGATAGATTCAAGCCTATCAATTTAAAAGGCTAAACGTTTTTAACTTCTATTCTGAACGGCCTGTTGCTTGTGGATGAGGGTCTGGAGTTCCGGCTTGTGTATCTGCAGTTGTATTATCCGGCCTAACCAAAGCAGCATCTGCTGCGGCTCTTTCTTGGGCTGTCTTGAGAGTAGCCGCATCTGCTGTCTTTGCCTCCTCTTGACTCATATATTTTCACCTCCTTTTAAAACCATCTCCATTTTATCTGCAGAAAAACCTTCTGTCAAACCAGATATATTTTGTATAGTTAATTTACTTTTTTATAAATAATTCCTCTCTTGAAAAAGACTTCGTCTCATTTTACAATCTAGAGAGAATTATGATAGTTTATTTTACTGCTTCAGTCATAGGTAAAAGATACCAGCTGCCACACTATTTGGAAGTTATTAAAAACATCAAAGATTTGGGGCACAAAGTTCTTTCCGACCATATCATTCAAACTACCGAAGACCAAATTAAGTTAGAAACCAAGGCGGAAAGAGTGGCCTTTTTAAAAAAATTGGCAGTTTGGATTAACAGTAGCAATTGCGTGGTTGTCGAAGCATCGTTTCCCAGCATCAGTGTGGGTTATGAAATTTCTCTAGCCCGTTCCTATAATAAACCCGTGTTAATTCTTTACAGCGAAGGTAACCCTCCTTCTCTTTTTGCGCAAAGCCAGGACGAAAACATTATTTGCGAAAAATACAATAAAAGCACCTTGAAGGCTATCCTTTTTGAATTTCTTACTTATGCTCAAAGCAGTAATGACAGACGTTTTACCTTCTACCTGACCCCGTCAATGGCTAATTTTTTAGAAACTCAGGCCAGACGCTATCGGGTTCCCAAATCGGTATATCTGCGACGCTTAATAGAAAGGGAAATAAAAAATTCGCACAGATAAATTTACTCAAGTTATCGCTTAGTAAATAATTTTTATATGCATCATGTTGATGCATATCCTCTTTTGCCGCAAGCCTGTAGACTTAAATTGCCATGAGTGTTGAACGATTTCCTGAAAAAGATCTAACACAAGAAAAAACAGAAATGCAAAAAATTGATGTGGCAAAACCTCTTCCTCCTCCTTTTACAGGTCTTATTCCTTTTATTCATGATGTTATAGGTCCAAAGGACACAGAGCTGCTTTTGGTTTTGTCTGACGCTTTTGACCAAAGATATGCTGCTCATGCTTATGTTCGCTTACAGCGTTTTTCTGATTTAGCTTGCACTAAAAGCGTAGACCACTTTGGCGAAATTGGATACGTGGCCGGATTAATCGCTCATGCACCACCGGCTGTTAGGGAACAAATTCCTGATTACATGGCTGAAATTGGCATAAAAACATTAGACCAATTGACAGAACAACCTCCAACAGTAAGAAGAGCTGTGGAAGAAATTTTAGCCCGGGATGTTCGCGACATAAAAGCCTCTGACTTTCTCGCCCTTGACTGGCTAAATGCCGCCTATAGATGCGTTCTTGCATCATTAAAAAAACTGCCTGAGTCGCTAGCCGAAGATAAACTTCTTAGTAGTCTCCAATTAAACCTGGTGTCGCAAAGAAACAGTTATTTTCGCAACGATACTTATAGCTCGCTTAATCGCCTGGCAAAAACCTCTGTTGACTATCACCTGGGTCCCCATGGCACCGAAATTGTTTATGCTATACCGGCACAAAAACCACAATGGGCTTACCCAAGCCTGTTCATAGAAAGAGGGTCTGCGCGGCTTAAAACCGGTCTGGACTTTTTAACCAATATCGGTATTGTTGGTATTCCGCTTATACGTATAGTCTCGGATAGCAATTTTGCCAAAGTTTTTAAACCTATAGGTGGATATAATTTTTGTTTTAAAGGCTCTAAGTTGGCTGAAAAGTATGGCGTACACGGTCTACGCATGTTTGTTCCTCAGCTTCTACGCGCTATAGAACAAAACACAAGTTAAGAAATTGCCATGGTGGCAACCCTAGTTCCCTTTCTAAGTGATTTGGTGATACTTTTGCTTTTAAGATATTCTACTAAAAACCCTGCCAAAAAGGCGTCTCCCGCTCCGTTGGAATTAATTGTTTTTATCTTATCTGCTTTTTGCCTAAAAACCTTATTGCCAAAAAATGCCAGACTGCCGTTTTTATTGAGAGTGACGACAAATATTTTTTGTAAGGTGCGACCTTGAACAAAGTCGCACCTTTTTAAGGCCAGTTTTTGCAATTTACGAATAATCTTTGCGTCAGAAACCATATCCAAACCACACAATACTATATCAATATATGGCAAGTTGTCTTCGATTATTTTGGTGGACTTTTGGAATTGGGAAAGGTCGTCAAAGTCAATGACAACTAACGGGGACGGTTTTCTATCGGCTATAGTCAATAATTCTTTCAGCAGATGTCTGGTTTTATAGTAAACCGGCATAGAAACCGCATCCTGCGTTTTTAAAAAATCGTAATCTTTCTTATCCAGATGATATCCGGCTAATGCTCCGGGGTTCCACTTGCCCCAAGTCCGTTCGCCGTTTTGATCTAAGAAAATTTCAATTGAAGAAGTTTTACCGGGAATAACTTTGATAAAGTCAGTATTAATTTTTTCTTGCTTACAAAAATCTATGAATTCCGTTCCAACGTCATTCTGGCTTGCCTGCCCAGCGTAGCTTTTGCGTAGTTGGGTCCGGAAACCGTTTTTGATTCTGGAGTCACCGCCAACTGGCGGTTCCCCAGAATGACGAATACGTAACAAATCGTCACCTACTGCAGCCATAATTGATACTTTTGCTCCCAGTTTTTTGGCCCAGAGGGCAGAGGTTAAGGAAGAACCGCCCAAAACCCGCTTGTTCAACGCGGGATAGATATCAACGGTTAGATCTCCAATAAAGGCTAGTTTTAACACATCACAATAGTATATAACAATAATTCAATAATCCAATGGCCAACTCCAATGGACACCAATTACCAATACTACCAATTTCCAATTTTGTTAATTGGGTATTGAACATTGGAAATTGGAGTTGGATATTGGCTTTTTTGGTTTTATTGATTATTTGTTTATTTTCCAAGTTTTTCCGTCCGAAATTATCTCAATACTCTTATCCTTGTCTGTTCTCAAATACTTAATGTTTAAGTCGTTTAAAAGTTTAAGTGTTTCAGGAGATGGATGGCCAAAGGAATTTTTGCCCACGGAAATTATGGCCAGGGAAGGCTTGAAAACTTCCAAAAACTTTTGGGACAGGCCGGTTTTTGAACCATGATGAGGGATTTTGAGAATGGTTAAGTTGCCTAAGGAACTTAAGCCGCTTAGGTTGCTTAAAGAAAAACCGTCCAAATCTCCCGTAAATAAAGAGGAAAAAGAACCAAAAGACAAAGAAACAACGGTGGAAGAAGAATTAATATCTGGCGTGTCTTTGCCGCTTTTTGGCCACAACACTGATAAGCCTGCTTGTTTGTCAACCAGGATTTTTTCTCCCTCTTTTGCTTCAATCCTGTTTATTTTCTTCTCATTAATCAGTTTTTCCCAAAGTTCATACTCTTTAGAATTATTTTTAGCGCTTGAGTCTAATATCTTTTTAACTTGATATCTTTTGATAATTTCTATCAGACCGGTTAAATGATCAGCCTGCGGATGCGACAGGACAACCAATTCTATGGTTCTGTCCCAAAAAGGCATCTTCTCTCCCAGACAGTTTAGCACTCTATTATCCGGACCGCCATCAATGACAATATCGCTTCCCTTTGGGCCCCTAATATAAACCGCGTCTCCCTGCCCCACGTCACAAAAAACAAGATGAAGACGACCGTCGGGAAGGGAAAAAATAAAACTTATTCCTAAAAACAAAAAGCTACAGAAAATAACAGCAGCGAGCTTAAAAGACACAGCCATAAAATTACAACAATAGTCCAATGACCAACTCCAATGAACACCAATTACCAATACTACCAATTTCCAATTTTGTTAATTGGGTATTGAACATTGGAAATTGGAGTTGGATATTGGTTTTTTGGTTTTATTTTTTTGCAGTTAAATACTCCTAACATTAAAAACACCACTCCATAATACAAATAAACCCAGCCTAAACTAATACTTTTAATGGTTAAGGCAGACAGGGGCAAAGAGCCGGTGTAATCAACCGCTTTCACAAACCAAACCAAAAGGGGAAAAAGCAGCCAGGAAAGAACCCGGGGAAAAAATATAAAGTTTATAGAAGTTATAACAGTTACAAAATTTATAATCAGAAAAACAACAATAAGACCAAAACCGCCGTACATTAAATACGGAATACTCCAGAGTATTAAAACGTTTGATAAGGGCGCGATAATTGAGAGGTTATGAAAATTAAATAACACTATGGGCATGGTAAAAATCTGGGCAGACAGGGTTGTTTTTAAATCAAATAGCAGATTGTCTTTGAAAGTGATAAGGAAGTTTTTGCCCTTTTTCAACTCGGTTTTTCCGGCCAAAACAATAATGCCAAAAGTTGCGGCAAAGGAAAGCTGCCAGCCTATATCAAAAACTATAGTCGGGCTTATAACAATCATTAAAAGGCCTGATATAAACAGACCAACGGCGGCAAAATAAGGCCGGCCAAACACAATTGAGAGCATTGCAAAGCCTCCCATAAGACCCGACCTGACAACGGAGGCCGAAGGGCCGACAAAGATTATAAAGGCTGTAATCGTTATAATTGTTATAAAACTTGAAAGCTTTTTACCCAATCCTTTTAATAAAAAGGCCACCATAGAAATAACCAGCGAAATATTTTGGCCTGACAAGGCAATCATATGCAAAGTGCCGGTTTTCTGCAGGCTGTTATAAAAATCCGGGGGCATATTGGCTCTGGTGCCGACCAGAATTCCCGACAGAAGCGAAGCGTACGGTTCCGGATAAAGCTCTTTGACCATTTTGTCCACCGGGTTTTGAGGCTGATTAAGTTTGACAAAAGCAGAAACATAAGCTCTGGTTTGATTTGGCCGGTGGTAAGCAAAAAGTCGGTAAAAAGTAACGACTGTTAAAACACAACCGACAATAATAAACAGTTTAAACATGTTTATAACTTAAATGTCAAAACTTATATCTCAAAGCCAGATCTTAAAACTTTTAATCTTTCTTCTTTTTCATTGTCAGCAAACTTGAACCTAACATATTGGTTATCTCTTTGGTTTCTTTTATAAGTCGTTCCAGTTCGGAATTTTCTGTCAAAGAGGAATCTCTTAATAGATAAAGCCAATAAATTGTCTCGTTGCCACTTTTTAAAGCTATCTCATAAAACTTGATAAAATCCCGCTTCGAACTGGCCGCTTTTGCTTCAATTAAATTAGCACCTATAGAAGTTGCGGACCTTAAAAGTTGGTCACCGATTACCCAATAAACCCGTTTTTCCGGAAATTGTTTAACTAGGTTAATAATATCTAACGAAAACTTGTATGCGCGGTATCTGATGTTAGATTTAAGATCTAAACTATGGTTTTGACATTTGACATTTGAGTTTTCAGTTTTCATCATATTAATACACCGTTATCTCGTCCTTAATCTTTTCAAACACTGCCTTTCCTACGGCTTTTTTGCTTATTAATTCTTCAGTCGTTTGATACGGCCGGCCGGAGATGATTTTGGCAGAAGTGGCCGGACCAACTCCGGGAAGAGATTCCAAATCCCGGGCAGAGGCTTGGTTAATGTTAATTAGGTGACTTAGGTTACTTAAATTGGAAGAAGATTCCCCAACGCTTGGGATATAAATTTTTGCTCCATCTGATAGTTTTTGTGCCAGATTGATATTTTTAGACACATATTCTCTGTCTGCTTCAATTGATAATCCGCCGGCCTTAATTAAAAGATCCTGAATGCGGGAATTGACTTTAAGCTCATAAACGCCGGGAGAAACAACGGCGCCCTCAACATCGGCCTTAATTACCGAAGGATTAGGGGGATTAGAAGAATTATAAGGATTAGAGATAACGACTGACTGGCCGCGGATTGTTTCCTGATAAAAAAGAAAAACCGCGGTTGCCAAAAAAATAATACCGAGGGCAAAAAAAATAACGGGAACGCGGTACGGCCAAAGTTTTTGATACAGGGAGTCGGTAGGGGTTTGGTCTGTAAATTCTGGCTCACTCATATTTTTCTGTCTGTTCCTATCTGTCATTCCCGCGCAAGCGGGAATCTATACCATAAATTGTTTATATAATATAGATTCCTGATTACCTGCCTGCCGCAGGCAGGGATCAGGAATGACAATTGAAACTTTAAAGCGAAACTTGTGCTAGTAAGAAAAGTTAAACAAAAATTAAGAGGAAAAGCAAGTGGCTTAAAAACCCGGACTTACTATAGGACTAGAGGTCGGGTGTTAAATTGGGCGTTGGAACAAGCTGTTACAAAACGAAGTTAATTAATTTTCCCGGCACGAAGATGGCTTTTTTAAAACTGCCGGGATGATTAGGAAGGCCGGAAAGAAATCGCCGGACTTTTTCGCTTTCCCAGGCCAATTTTTCTACTTCGGGTTTGAGATTTGAGATTTGAGATTTGAGATTTATTTTATCCCGCACTTTCCCGTTAACCTGAACTACAATAGTAACCTCGTCACTTTGTAAAAAATGAGTATCATACCGAGGCCAGGTCTGATTGTGAATAGAATTAATCGCGGAAAAACGCGGATATCGACGCTGATCGACGCTGTTTCGGCGTTTATCTGCGTTATTATCAGCGTTTATCAGCGCTTGGTAGAGCTCCTCTGTCATAAACGGAGCAAAAGGAGCCAGAAGAAGAAGCAGGGTTTTAAGAGCCTCTTGCCATAGGCCAAAAGAATAACTTGACGATGGATGACGGAGGATAGAAGATAGGGGTTGAGAATAGAAATTAGAAGATTGAGTTTCTTTTTCTATCTTCGATTCTCTATCTTCTACTCCTATCTTCAATTTTCTACCATCTATCGTCTCTTTAGTCGTTACTTCTACTAAAAAATTATAATATTCCATAATACTTGCTATGGCCGTATTAAAATGCAAAATGGCAATATCCTCCCCGACTTTCTTAATGGTTTGGTGCATTTTGGATAACAAATGCTTTTTTGACTCCTCCACCTCGGGAGAGTGCTTCGCCCACTCCCGAGGTGTCTTTACCGCTGCCTCATTAACCAAATTCCAGACCTTTTTTAAAAACCTGTGCATGCCGGCAATTCCGGTCATTCTAAAATCGCTTCCGGCATCATAGGGGCCCATAAACAGGATGTACATTCTTAACGTATCGGCGCCGTATTTTTCCAGATACTGGTTGGGGTTAACCACATTGCCCCGGGATTTACTCATTTTAAATCCTTCAGAAGTCATTAAACCGTGGGCAAAAAATCTCTTAAAGGGTTCGGTAAAATCAATAAAACCCATATCTTTTAAAGCCATAGTGACAAATCTGGCATACATCAAATGCAAAACCGCGTGTTCGTGACCGCCAATATACATATCAACGGGAAGCCAATGCCGTGTGACCTGCGGGTCCCACGGAATTTCTAAATTCGAAATTCTAAATCCTAAATCATTTTGTGATTTGTGATTTGTGATTTGTTTAGAATTTAGGGTTTGTGGTTTAGAATTTAAGCCCACACTGGGGTATCTTAAAAAATACCACGCACTGTCTAAAAACGTATCAGACACATCTGTTTCCCTCTCTGCCCAACCTTTGCAATTTGGGCATTTTACCTTACAGAATTTCCCGTCGCGTGCCAGGGGTGATTTTCCGTCTCCTGTGGGTTTATAATCTTTAATATAGGGCAAAAGAACAGGCAAATCAGCTTCAGGAACCGGAAACCAACCGGGCATTTTCTCCGTCATTCTGGTATGCGAAGCGCATCCAGAATCCGCCTTCGCCAAGGCTTCGGCGGACAGGTCTGATTCTGGAGTCGTCGCCTTCGGCTCCTCCCCAGAATGACGAAAAAATTCACCTTTTTCTGCACATTTCTTACAATAAATCATTGGTATCGGCGGACCCCAATATCTTTGCCTGCTAATACACCAATCTCTTAATTTAAAATGCGCTACTCTTTTCCCCCAACCTTTTTGCTCAAAATAATCCATAATTTTAACTTTGGCCTGCGCAGTGGGAAGGCCGTTGAGAAAATCTGAATTAACGCAAAAACCGTCGCCTTCAAAGGGCAATAAGTTACCTAAGTCGCCTAGGTTACCTAGGTCACTTAGACGAGAAACAACCACGGATACAAATTTT
>JAMDAL010000030.1 GCA_023484305.1 Patescibacteria group bacterium
ATCTTTTCTTCTACCCATCTGGATTTAATACAGTTATGCATGAGTGGCATTTTAGGCCACACATACCTTAGTCTAAAAGAGTTCATCGTTCTTACTAAAAGTGTTACCCTAATTCTGTTACACTACGCAAATTGATTATATCACACAAATAGCTATATAATTATAGAATGAATACTGATTTTAAGCACCGCCATCACCACATTTCCTTTAACTCTGCCATAAACGGCTTAAAGTTGGCCATCACCACAGAGATTAACATGAAAATAATTCTGATAGCTGCGGTTTTTACGGTTTTTTGCGGATTGCTATTAAATATTTCCTATAATGAATGGCTTGCCGTGATTCTTAGCATTGCCTTGGTTTTTGTGACAGAAATGATAAATACCAGCGTCGAAGCGGTGACCGATTTGGTAACAGAACAATGGCATAAAGATGCCAAAATCGCCAAGGACGTGGCCGGAGGCATGGTGCTGTCGGCCAGTTTTTTTGCCCTTGCCATTGGCTTAATAATTTTTTTACCTAAACTCTCGTCATTCTGGGGAGCGTAGCGACTCCAGAATCGATTCTGGACAAGCCAGAATGACGCGGTTAATTTATGGCTCAGCTTTTAGGATTATTGCTGTTATCTTTTTTTATAACCTCCATTCTTATCGTGCCTTTTATAGACCTGCTTTATAAATGGCATTTGCAGAGAAAAAAACAGGATACGTTGGATGCTTTTTCCCAGCGTACCCCGATTTTTGACCGTCTGCATTCCTGGAAAGCAGGGACGCCGGTAGGCGGCGGATTATTAATTATTGCCGTGGTAACGGTTATGACTTTATGGTCATACGGTCTGTTCGGCTTTTCTCCCAAACCCTGGGAGCTTTTTTTGCTGTTATTTACTTTTTTGTCTTTCGGGGCACTGGGCCTGTATGATGATGTACGAAAAACTTTTGGCTACCGCCACGACGGTTTTTTCGGCTTAAGGCTTAGGCATAAACTTCTTATTCAGACAATATTGGCCTTAATTATCGGGCTGGTTTTTTATACCCAGCTGAAGTTTGATTTTATCAATATCCACTGGTTTGGAACAATGTCCATTGGGCCATTTTTTATTTTTCTGGCAGCCTTTGCGGTTTTATCTTTTGCCAATGCAGCCAATATTACCGACGGGCTTGACGGTTTATCCGGTGGAATTTTGATGATTTGTCTGGCCGCTTTTTGGGTTATTGCAAGCAGTCTTTTAGATCCGACTCTGGCGGCTTTTATTGCCATCTGGATAGGAAGTCTTCTGGCCTTTTTATACTTTAATATCTATCCGGCGCGGATTTGGCTTGGAGACGTGGGGGCGCTATCTTTTGGCGCGACTTTGGCGGTGGTGGGGTTATTAACCGGCAAAATTACAGCCCTGGTTGTTATAGGAGGCCTATTTATAATCGAAGTTCTGACTTCTTTAATCCAGCTTTTGTCAAAAAAATTTCTGTCCAAAAAAGTTTTTGCGGTGGCTCCGCTGCACCTTTGGTTTCAAAATAAAGGCTGGGAAGAGCCGAAAATTGTAATGCGGTTTTGGCTCGCCGGAATTCTTCTTGCTATTTTTGGTTTATGGCTGGCAGTAATTAAATGAAAAAATCTAATTTTCCCTACTTCGGCAAAAAAATTTTAGTTATGGGTTTGGGACTTTTGGGGGGCGGCGTTTCGGCGGCGGCCTTTTTTGCCAAACACGGTGCCAAAGTTAAAGTTACTGACCTGCGCCGTAAAAGAGAATTAGGTTACTCTCTTTATAAACTTAATAAATACCCCATTACTTATGTACTGGGAAAACACCGAGAAAAAGATTTTTTGGAGGCAGACTTGATTATTAAAAATCCCGGTGTGCCTTATGATAATCCGTTTATTGTTTTGGCCTTAAAAAACGGCAAAAACGTGGAAATGGAAAGCAGTCTGTTTGCCAAAAGATGTCCCTGTCCCATTATTGCCGTTACCGGCACCAGAGGAAAAAGCACCACCAGCGCCATGATATTTGAGATTCTTAAACTTTGGGGGGAAAGACAGGTTTTTTTGGCAGGAAATCTTCCGGATTCCACAACTTTGGAGTTATTGGATAAGATAAATAAAAACCATATTGTTGTGATGGAGCTTTCCAGCTGGCAGCTGGCGGGTTTTCATAAAGACAGAACCAGTCCGCACATAGCTGTTTTGACCAATTTTTATCCCGATCATTTAAACCGTTATAAGAATATGGAAGAATATCTTTATGATAAAAAAGCCATATATTTATACCAGAAGGCCGGAGACATTTTGGTTCTGAATAAAAACGACAGGTCTGTTTTACAGTTAGGAAAAGAAGCCAAGGGAAAAGTTGTATATTTTGACAAAAACAAATTGCCAAAAGATGTTCACCTGCAAATTTTGGGCCAACATAATTTGTCAAATGCTGCTGCGGCTTTTAAAACAACTGAAAGTTTGGGAGTGCCGTACAATACAATTATAGAAGGTCTAAATAGCTTTAAGGGCTTGCCGGATCGGTTAGAGAAAGTGCGAATTGTTAATAAGATTACCTTTATTAACGATACGACCTCTACCACGCCTGTAGCGCTTTTGGCAGGGGTTCAAACGTTTAAGGATAAAAACATTATTTTACTACTGGGAGGAAATGACAAAAAATTGCCGATGGGGAAGCTTTATGAAGCGGTTAAAATGCCGCGGGTTAAAAAAATCATACTTTTGCCGGGTTCGGGAACAGATCGTATCTGGCCTGTTCTTAACAGCAGTTTGGTAATTAAGAATAAAATAGCCGGCAGGTTTGATGATTTTAATAAGGCAGTGCAAAAAGCATACTCTTTGGCAGAAGCAGGCTGGACAGTGCTTTTTTCTCCCGGCTTTACCTCGTTTGCCGGTTTTTATAATGAGTTTGACAGGGGTAAACAGTTTAAAAAAATAGTAAAAAGTTTATAAACAAAAGGCCAAACAAGGTTTAAGAATTATGAAAAAGTCAAAATCTAACAAACGTTTGTTTGACTGGTTGTTTTTAGGCAGTATTTTAATGCTGCTGTTTTTTGGCATATTAATGGTTTACGAAGCCTCATCCGTTTCCGCCGCGGTTGATTTTGGAGATAAATATTATTTTTTAAAAGAACAGTTGAAATGGGCGTTTTTGGGTATCGTAGCAATGGGAATAACTGCCTTTATTGATTACCGCAGATATTATTCGTTAGCCGTGCCGATTCTTTTGGTTACCATTTTACTTTTGCTTTTGGTTTTTATTCCGGGGCTGGGAGTTAAGGCCTTAGGCGCGCACCGCTGGATAAATTTCCGCTTATTTATTCTTCAGCCTTCAGAATTGACCAAGCTGGCGGCGATTAATTATCTCTCCGCCTGGTTGTCTTTCAAGGAAAAAGGGCGTTTTACGGCTTTTTTGATATTGACAGGAACTTTGGTTGGGTTAGTGCTTTTGGAGCCGGATTTGGGAACGGCTTTTGTCATAATCGCCGTTAGTTTAGCCGTTTATTTTATATCAGGGGCTCCCTTGAAACATTTTGCCGCTCTTTTGCCGGTTAGCATTTTGGGCGTAATCGGTTTGGCTCTTTCCGCCCCATACCGTTTCCGCCGACTGACTACTTTTCTTAATCCCAACAGCGATCCTTTAGGGGCATCTTATCATATCAGACAGATTTTAATCGGTCTTGGTTCCGGCGGAATGTTTGGGGTCGGATTGGGAAAATCGCGGCAAAAATTTGCTTATCTGCCGGAGGCAACCACCGATTCCATTTTTGCCATCATTGCCGAAGAACTCGGCTTTATCGGCAGCATCTTTATCATCGGTATTTTTTTTCTTTTAATTTACCGCGGATTTCAGATTGCCCAGAAAGCTCCTGATAGTTTCGGCAGGCTATTAGGAAGCGGTATTATCACCTGGATTGCCATACAGACTTTGGTTAATCTCGGCTCCATGGTTGCTATTGTTCCTCTGACCGGAATTCCACTGCCGTTTATTTCCTATGGCGGGTCTTCTTTGGTAGTAATGCTTACAGCCTGCGGCATTATGCTTAATATTGAAAGAGCGGGGAGAAAAAAATGAAAATTCTTATTACCGGCGGACATATTACTCCGGCTTTGGCTGTGATAGAAAAACTTATACAGACAATGCCAGACGTCCAAATTATTTTTGCGGGAAGAAAAACCACCACGGAAAATGACAGTTCGCTATCATGGGAATATCAATTGATAACAAAAATTCCCCGGGTATATTTTGTTAACTTAATAACCGGAAGATACCGGCGTTTTCTGTCGTTTTATACCATAGTTTCATTTTTTAAAATTCCGGTGGGAATTGTCCAGTCTGCCATACTTCTTAATAATAAAAAACCTGATGCGGTTTTAACGTTTGGCGGCTATCTGGGAGTGCCTGTTGTTTTTGCCGCCCGGCTGTTAGGCATACCGGTTGTGGCGCACGAGCAAACTTTTAAAAAGGGACTGGCTAATAAAATTATTGCCCTTTTTGCAAAAAAAATATGTATTTCCTCTGAAAGCAGTTTTAAGGAATACCCTAAGGAAAAAACCGTATTGACAGGCAATCCTTTACGTTTGGAGATTTTTCATTTTAACAGCAAGTCTATTCTTTTAAAAGCGCGACAATCCGGACTGCCGGTAATTTATATCACCGGAGGCAGCCAGGGCTCCAGATTTATAAATAATCTTATTGAAAGAAACTTGGCCGCCATTCTTAATTCGTATGTTTTAATCCACCAGTGCGGCAACGCCGGTAATTTAGAGGATTACAAAAAGCTGAAGAGTATAGCCAATAGTTTGCCGGAAAATTTAAAAGACCGCTATTTTCTTTTGACGCATATTTTCCCAAAAGACATAGGAACTGTTTACCAAACTTGCGACTTAGTTATAGGGCGTTCTGGGGTTAATACGGTTTGGGAACTTCTGGCTCTTGGCAAAAAAGCCATATTTATTCCCTTGCCTTACGGTCAAAAGGAGGAACAGTATACCAACGCCCAATTTGCGGCACAAAACGGCCAGGCTGCGGTTTTAGAACAGGGAAAATTTACTGACGATGAATTTTTTAATGCCATAAGAGAGATGTTAAAAAAGAAAGCAGCCAAAAAAGAAACAAGACAGTTTAACGATGCTGCTAAAAAAATTGTGCAAGAGGTTATCAATGCTGTTAAACAAAAAAACTAAAATTGCCGGCCTAATTAAAAGTTTTATCAAAATATTTCTTTTTATAGCGGTTATAATATTCTTCGGTTTTATATTGATAAAGGGTTGGGAATACGGGCCGTCGGTTATTAATAAATATTCCATAATTATGAACAACACCCTGCTTAAGCCCGTAAGCCGGGAAGACAGTCTGACAAAACTGGGCGTAATTCTTTCCGGCGCAAATTTACCGGTTGTCTCGCTGCAAAATATAGATATTAACAGCGCGCAGGCGTCTTTGTCGGGAAATATTCAGGTTACTTTTTCCTTAACCAAGGATTTTTCAAATCAGGTTGCCACTTTACAAGTAATTCTCGCCCGTTTTAGAATAGAAGGGAGACGGGTTAACCGTATTGACCTACGTTTTAATAACGCAGTTGTAAATTAATATGGCCAAAGACAGGATTATTGTCGGTATAGATGTTGGTACCACCAAAATTTCCACCGTTATTGCCACGCCGGGCGAAAATCAGCCCAATGTTATAGGCGTTTCCATGGTTGCCTCCAAAGGTTTAAGGAAAGGCCAGGTTGTAAATATTGAAGAAGCGGTCAGCGCCATTTCTCAAAGCGTTGAAGGGGCAGAAAGAATGGCAGGGACAAGCGTGGGCGGCGCTTTTATCAGTTTGGGCGGAACCCATATTGCCTGCCAGAACAGTAAGGGCGTAGTGGCGGTTTCAGATCCGGAAAAGGAAATTACGGCTGATGACGTCAGGCGCGTTATTGAGGCGGCCCAGGCGGTCAGCCTTCCTTCTACACGAGAAATTTTACATGTATTGCCCAGACATTTTACCGTTGACAGCCAGGAAGGAATTATAGACCCTGCCGGTATGACCGGTGTGCGCCTGGAAGTTGAAACACATATCGTTACCTGCTCCAGTACTGCTGCCAGGAATCTGGCCAAATGCGTAGAGGAATTAGGAATTAGCGTTGAAGGTATGGTTTTTTCAGGACTTGCTTCGTCTTATTCTGTTTTGTCCGATACGGAAAAAGAACTGGGGGTAATACTGGTGGATATTGGAGGAGGGACATCCGACGTCTGTATTTATAACGAAGGCGCGCTGTCTTATTCAGGAGTTATACCGGTGGGTGCAAAAAACATTACCAACGATCTGGCTATTGGTTTAAGAGTTTCTCTGGAAAGCGCGGAAAAAATTAAGCTGGCTTTATCCTCCAGAAAACCGGCACTTCCAGCACCGGCAGAAGAAAAAGGTAAAAAAGAGGATAAGGATGATTTTGATTTAACTGAATTGGGGCTTCCGGAAGAGTTAAAGAAAGCCTCGCGCCGGACACTGGTGGACGGTATAATTAAACCCAGGCTGGCAGAAATTTTTACTCTGGTTGGATTAGAACTGCAAAAGAGCAATATGATTGGTCAAACTCCGGCCGGTTTGGTTGTAACCGGGGCCGGTTCGGAGACAATCGGCGTGGTTGAAATGGCTAAACAGCGATTGTCTTTGCCGGTCCGTTTGGGAGCGCCGTCCGGAATTACGGGGCTTATTGACGAATTGGGCGGTCCGGCGTCTGCCTGCGCCGTAGGCTTGGTTTTATACGGGACAAGAAACGAAAAAGAAGAGCGCGGGGTTGGTTTTCCGTCGTTTAAAGGCGTTGGGGGTTTTGTCTCAAAAATACCATTGCAGGGTATTGCAAAACGAATTGTAGATTTGTTAAAATCTTTTCTGCCATAATACTTACTACTATATACTTAATACAATTACTACTACTGCCCTCTGTCCAAAGCAAAGGAGTTTATGCTAATTAAACCCGATTTGGCTAAATTTGCCAAAATAAAAGTTTTAGGTGTTGGTGGCGGAGGATGCAACGCTCTTAACTCCATGATTATCAACCAGCAGATTAAGGGAGTTGATTTTATCGGCGTTAACTGCGACGCTCAGGCTCTTTTGACCTGTCAGGCTTCGGTTAAAGTTCAGGTCGGCGAAAAATTAACCAAAGGTTTGGGCGCGGGCGCAGATCCGGAAGTGGGAAGAATGGCAGTTGAGGAAAGCAAAGAAAAGATAAAAGAAGTTTTGGCAGAAACCGATATGGTTTTTATAACAGCAGGGATGGGCGGCGGAACGGGAACCGGAGGCGCGCCCATTATTGCCGAAGTGGCAAAAGAACTCGGGGCCCTTACCGTTGCGGTTGTAACTAAGCCGTTTACTTTTGAAGGAACCAGACGGATGATGGTTGCAGAAGGCGGCGTTTCCAATTTAAGAGACAAAGTTGACGCTCTTATTGTTATTCCCAACCAAAGGCTTTTAGATGTGGTTGATAAAAAGATGACTTTGATTGAAGCCTTTAAGGTGGCAGACTCGGTTTTGGGTCATGCCGTTGGCGGAATTTCCGACCTGATTACTATGCCGGGGTTAATTAACGTGGATTTTGCAGATGTTAAATCTATTATGCAGGATGCGGGGTCAGCCTTGATGGGAATTGGAATCGGAACCGGCGAAAACCGTTCCACCATTGCCGCGCGAACTGCCATTTCCTCGCCTCTTTTGGAACTGTCCATAGACGGGGCAAAAGGAGTTTTATTCAACATTACGGGCGGTACTGACTTAACCATGACCGAGGTTGATGAGGCTGCCAAGATTATCGCCCAGGCCGCAGATGCTGACGCCAATATTATTTTTGGGGCTGTTATTGATGATTCCATGGTGGATCAGGTTAAAATTACGGTGATTGCCACAGGATTTGATGAAAGCAGAAGAAGACTTAAGGATATGGTGAGCGCCAAACCATATACACAGCAGCAGCAACCTGTTTTATCCCAGCCAATTTCCGAACCTCCCGCAAAACCTTCTGAACCGCAGGAAATTCCCGAGGAACCGCCGGAACACGACCAATGGGACATACCCGCCTTCCTTCGTCAAGGACGAAATTGACGAAGTCCGGCGAGGCAAACCCGCGTTTCTAAGACAGGGAAGAAATTAATTGCTTTTATCTTTTTTCTCAAAGTGTTAAATTTAACTTATGCAAAAGATTTCTGCCAAAGATATTCTTGATAAAGGCCAAGAGATGACCAAGTCTAGGAAAGACTGGCATTTTCATATTTTAACCCCTGACTGTCAGCTTAACAGCGAAAAGCAATACGCATTGGTTTTGGAAACCTCTGAAGAAGTTTTTATTTGTTATAGTTCTCAACCGGAAATGGATACGGGTAAACAGCTGGTACAGCTTTTACAAGGCAGGGACGTGGTTTCACAAAATCAACAGGCAAGCGAACAACTTTTGGTTTCCCCGGACGTGGAAAAAATTTTATCCCGGGTCAAAGACATGAACGCCAAAGGACAGTTTTGGCATCACCACATGCTGTTTCCTTTCTGTACTTTTAACAAACATCAAGGCAAATGGACCATTGTTTTTGAAGATTTGGATAACAAAGAAATTTTGGAAAGCGTTTCAGACAAAGAGCCTAAGGCAGATTTAAAACAAATAGAAAGCCTCTTTTATCAACAGAATAAGTAGTGGTTGTTCTTTTCTTTGCTTGTACAAAAGAAAAGAACCTAAAGAAATACACCCTGTGCTTTGTCGTTCTGTAAAACTAAGTCTGCAAAAAGTTGGAAGCCCTTCGGGAATTCTCTCGTTTCACTCGGTCAGTTCCCGCTTTCCTCACTTTTTGACAGACAGTTTTACTAGGACGACTTCGCAAAAGGGATAAAAACGACGGATGACTTCAATAAGGGAATCCAACTTGATATAATCAATATGATGAAAAATAAACTCATTTCCACAAACCCCGCTAAAAATTATGAAGTTATAGGTTCTGTTGATATTTCCAGTTCTTCTGAAATTAAGCAGAAAGTGGATGAAGCGCAAAAAGCAAAGACGCTTTGGAAAGAACTAGGAATTAAAAAAAGACTGGAGTATGTTGGTCAAATCTATGAAAGACTGACGGAGAGAAAAAGCGATTTAATCAGCATTATTATTAAAGAAACCGGTAAGTCTTTAAAAGATGCGCAGT
>JAMDAL010000019.1 GCA_023484305.1 Patescibacteria group bacterium
ATAGTTTGCGATAGCAAATTTCGCGAAGCGAAACCACATAACAGTAAACAATTTGACGGCGATTTTGATATTTTAATTGGTACACATAGTTTGCTTTATGAAAAGGCAAAATTTAAGAATTTAGCTCTGGTTGTCATTGACGAACAGCACCGTTTTGGCGTGGAACAACGAGCCGTACTTTGGGGAAAAGGAAATAATCCCCATCTACTTAGCATGACAGCCACACCAATTCCCCGAACGATTGCTTTGGCAGTTTATGGCGATATGGACCTGTCTTATTTAGACGAAATGCCCGCAGGCCGGCTTAAAATAAAAACCTGGGTAGTGCCAAATGAAAAAAGGGATTCCGCCAACGCCTGGCTTAGCAAACAATTAAAAGAAAATAACAGCCAGTGTTTTATCATTTGCCCTTTGATTGAGGAACCTGCCATGCCGGCAGGCAGGTCGGAAAATTTGGTTACAATTAAAGCCGCCAAAGCTGAATTTGACCGTACTAAAAAAAATTTTCCGGATTTTCGGGTTGGCCTTTTACATGGCAAGCTAAAATCTGCGGAAAAAACTAACGTGATTAACCAGTTTCGACAACACAAATTGGATATTTTGGTTTCCACACCCGTAGTGGAAGTTGGTATTGATATTGCCAACGCCGCAGTTATGTTTATTGAAGGGGCGGATCGTTTCGGTTTGGCACAGCTTCACCAGCTTCGGGGCAGAGTGGGCAGGGGGGATATACAGTCATATTGTTTTCTGTTTACAGAAAACAACAACAAAGAGGCCTTAACAAGGTTAAAAAATATGGAAAAATACCAAATAGGGGAAAAATTGGCGGAGGAGGATTTGAAGCTGCGCGGTCCGGGAGAACTTTTTGGCGTAAAACAGCACGGCTTTGGCACTTTAAAAATTGCCAGCTTTTCTGATTTTGCTCTTATGGCTAAAGCAAAAAGGGAGGCAGAAGCGCTGGTGGCAAAAAATCATAAATTGAATTTCCACCCTCTTTTGCAAAAAAAAATAGAAAAATTTTTAAACCTTGAAACAAACCAGTAATTAACGTAAAATACCAGCTATGACACCATTGCCTAAACGAAAATTAAGCCGTGGCAGACAGGGCAAACGGCGCAAAAGCATAATTTTAAAAACCGCAACTACGGTAAAATGTTCCAACTGCGGCGCTGTTATTTTGCCGCATAAGGTTTGCGCTTTCTGCGGATTTTACCAGGGCAAGTTAATAAGGGCGCCCAAAGTTAAAAAGAAAAAAAGTGAAAACCAGGCTTGACCCCAGACATCTTAAGAGAAAAAGACTGATGAGGCAGCTTTTTGCTTGGGAATTCCAGCACCAGAAAAGCCATTTATCTAAAGGTTTGGCAAAAAATTTAAGCGATGTGGACCGGATAATTATTAGCGCGGCACCTGCCTGGCCTTTGTCTAAAATTGCCAAAATAGATTTATCCATCTTGCGTCTGGCAGTTTACGAATTATGTTTTGAAAAAAAGGTTCCGGCCAAAGTGGCTATTGATGAGGCAGTTGAGCTGGCGAAAGAGTTTGGCGCAGACCAAAGTTCTTCTTTTATCAACGGAGTCTTAGGAACAGTCTATGAAAGCTATCAACCTAAACCTGCCGGAAATTAAAAACCAGCAACTAAGAGAAACGGCCTTTACGCACCGGTCATTTCTTAATGAAAACAAAAAAAATTCACAGTCCAATGAACGGCTGGAGTTTTTTGGCGATGCCATTTTGTCTTTTGTGGTTTCCCAATATCTATACCGCAAATACCCCTATTACAGCGAGGGCAAACTCACCGACTTGCGGACAGCGCTGGTTAACCGGGAAACACTGGCTAAAGTTGCCAGAAAGCTTGGCTTAGGTTTACATTTAAAAATGAGCAGGGGCGAAGAAAGAAGCGGCGGCAGAAACAGCGACGCGCTTTTGGCCAACACCTTTGAAGCTTTTATCGCAGCGCTGTTTTTTGACCAGGGGCTTGATATTGTTGCCGGCTTTTTAACAACGCACCTTCTGCCTCTGGCCGAAGAATACGGGAGAGGAAAAAATTTAAAAGATTTTAAAAGCATTTTGCAGGAAAAGACGCAGGAAAAGGAAAAACATTCGCCCTTATATAGAGTTTTAAACCAGACAGGGCCTGACCATGCCAAGACTTTTGAAATCGGAGTTTATCTTAACGACAGGCTTTTGGCCAAAGGTGTCGGCCCTTCCAAACACAAGGGCGAACTTGCGGCAGCCAAAAAGGCCCTTGAGAATTACACTTAGAATCTGGTAAAATACAATACGTTATCGTTCCCGGTCTAATCGGGAATGACAGAAGGAAATTGTTTATGTCAGTTAAAATAAGACTTAGCCGGTATGGCAAAAAAAACAAACCATTTTACAGAATTGTGGTTTGCGATGAGGCAAAAAAACGCGACGGCAAGGTCACGGAAATTGTCGGAACATACAATCCGATGGTAAACCCGTCACAGGTGGAATTTAAGAAAGACAGGGTGGAATATTGGTTAAGCCGCGGGGCAAAATTTACCGATACCGTCGGCCATCTTTACAAAAAATGAAAAAGGTATTAGAAACGCTGTTAAAAAACCTGGTTTCCCAACCGGAAGCAGTCAGCATAAACGAGACTGATAACGGCAGAGAGGTTATTTTGGAAATTTCCGCCGCCAAAGAGGATATGGGTAGAATTATCGGCAAAGAAGGAAAAATTATTCAGGCCTTAAGAAATGTGCTGAAAATCAAAGCTATTAAAGAAGGTAAAAGGGTAGAAATAACTTTAAAAGAACCGCAGCCATAACAAGCATGTTGTTTTCTCTGTTAACTCTTTTTCCCGAAGTTTTTTCCGGAGTTTTTGACCACTCAATAATTAAGCGCGCACGCGCTTCAAAACTGATTAGCATTAATTTTGTCAATATCAGGGATTTTTCCACCGACAAACACCATAGCGTTGACGATCATCCCTACGGAGGAGGAGCAGGCATGGTGATGAGAGTGGACGTAATTGACAAAGCGATAGAAAAATCAAAATTTAAAAATCAAAAATCAAAAATAAAGGAAAGAATAATTTTACTTGATCCCAGAGGAAAAAAATATAATCAGGCGGCTGCCAAAAGACTGTCAAAATATGACCACCTTATTCTTATCTGCGGGCACTACGAAGGAGTTGACAACAGGGTTAATAAACTGGTTGATGAAAGTATTTCCGTTGGCGATTACGTCTTAACCGGCGGGGAAATTCCTGCCATGGTTATTGTTGACAGCGTTTCCAGATTATTACCGGGAGTGCTAAAAAAATTAGAAGCTACAGCCAATGAATCTTTCCAACTTCCTATCTTAGAATATCCGCAGTATACAAAACCTCAGGTTTATAAACGTTGGGCGGTACCAAAAATTCTTTTGGCAGGAAATCATAAAAAAATTGTACAGTGGAGATATGAACAAGCCGTAAAAATCACTAAAAAACTGCGGCCGGATTTATTGTATTAATGGAACAAATCGGTTTTTCCAACAGGAACCGAAACGCTTCCCGCGCCTTCAAAACTGCTGTATAAGGGATATGCTGATATCTGCTGATAAACTTTATCATCTTGGGGGGTACCTTCCGGCAACGGGTCGGAAATTTCCCCCAGAGTTTTTGGAAGCGGCTTGTAATACAGCGAGAATATCAACTCCAGGGAAATCGGTCCGCTGGCTTTTTGCGACTGGCCTCCGCCCAAATTTATACCCCTGATATTAACCAGCCTCCTGGCCATGCTTATTTTATCTAAAAATTGCCTTATTGAATCAAATGTCCCGGTGATGGTTACTTTGGCAGATATGGCATCCGGCAAAATTTCGGAACCAGCCGCCCGGTTGGCAACATTAGTATTAACCGCGGACGCGGAAGGGGTGGAAAGAGAACCGGCGGACAGTTCCACTTTATCCACTGAAATTGAAGCTTCATTGGCAATTCTTTGCATCTCTATTAAAAAACCGGGAATGTCTTTTTGCGACGGCAGGGCGCCTTCTAAAATTTTATATTTGGTTTTTAAAAGATTGACATCCAAAGAAGAAAGGCCCGCTGCTTTGCCGGTTAATTTGGAAAGCCGTTGCGACGCATTGTTTAAATCTTTCTGAACAAAGATAATATCAGAAATTTTAGGCTGCAAAAAAGACATGGTTAAAACGATAATCAATAGAAGTACCGCAAACGGCAAAAAATAATCCCGGTAGCGCTGAATATTTTTTTTAATAACAATATTTGCGTTCATAAGATTAACGAAATCAGTTCTGCCTGATATGAAAATTTAAGCTGAATAAATAGGAACCGTCACGGGCCAATACCAAAGATGTTAATCTGGCATGTTCAAAATATTTTCCTCCCCGGTTTTGATCTAAAAGCGCATTGATGGATTCTGTTAAAATAGCCGAATTGGGAGCCTGAAGTGAAATATCCACGGTTCCGTCTTCTTTAACGGCCAAACTGGTTAAGGACATATCGGCCGGCAAAATATCTTCAATCCTGGCAATAACCTGGCTGTAATTAACATGTTCTTTAAGAATTTGGGAAACTCCTAGCAGCTTTGACTGGGAACCGCGAAAGAGGCTTTCCGTTTCCTTTTGGTCTGAAATGGCTTTTTCCACCCCGCTTATTTTGGCATTAACATCACTGGCCGAAACATTCTGAATATTCCAATAAATCAACGTTCCTGCTAAAATCACTCCGTAAACAATTAACACCACGGGGGTAAAAATCCGCAGCAATCTCTTAAATTTCTTTAGCTGTTCGCTTTCCTCTTCAAGTTCAGGCAATAAATTTATGCCGTTTTTCATAATTACATATCCTTTAAAGCCAGCCCGCAAGCCACCGCATAGGTTGAACCGCCCTCTTGCGTATTAAGCTTAGCGTCTTTAACAATATCCTGCCACGGGTCGGCAATTTGCGTTTCCAGCCCAAGCGTTTGCGTAAAAAACCGGACAATTCCCGGCAATAGAGCGGTGGAACCGGACAATATTAAACGGTGAACCTGATCGTTGGAATGTTTGCTTTGATAAAAAGCCACGGCCCTTTGCACTTCGCTGCTTAAAACGTTTAACAGGGGCTTAATTACTTCCGTAAGTTTTCCGTCAAAGTGTTCTTTTTCAATGCCGTAAGTTTTTTTATATTCCTCGGCCTGTACAAACTCCAGCCCGAAATTGGTGGCAATCGCCCTGGTTATGGCATTGCCTCCCGTGCTTATGGTTCTGGTAAAAGCCAGCAATCCGTTTTTGGTAATAATTAAATTGGTTTCGTCAGAACCCATATCCAAAATTATGGTAGTCAGCATTTTTTGCTGACCGGTAATCAGGGAACGGGATAACGCTATAGTTTCCGGTTCAAAGCTTAAAGGCGTCAAACCGCTGTTTTCAGTCAGTTTTATATATTTTTGAATGATGGTTTTTGGCGCGGCCCCTATTAATACAGACATTTTGGCGTCAGGACTTTGTTCTTTAGGTCTTTCCAAAACCTGCCAGTCCATATTAACTTCTTCCAGCGGCACGGGAATATATTGTTCGGCTTCCCATTTTAAGGCCGATTCCAGCTCCTCGTCGGATATAACCGGCATTTCAATTACTCTGGTAAAAATTTTGCTTTCAGGAAGAGAGATATTAACTAAATTAGAGGTGATTTTTAAATCTTTGAGAAGTTTTTTTATTACTTGCGCATATGTGGCAATATCAGTATCCGAACCGCTGGCCAAATCCCCTAAAGGAGAAGGCAACAATCCATAGGCAAAAAGTTTTTTGCCTTTTCCCTCGGGAATTAACTGAACAATTTTTATGCTGGTTTTGCCAACATCCAAACCAAAAAAAGTTCGGGCAGCCATATTATTTAAATTTTAAATTCAAAAGTCAAAATTCAAAACTATAAATGTATAATGTCATTCCTGTTTAAATCGGGAATCTATCATGAGTTTCGCTTTATTGTCATTCCAAGCGTAGCGAGGAATCTCGCACGAATGTACGGTCCCGTATACGCGGGAGATTCTTCACTTCGTTCAGAATGACAAGTGATTTAAAGCGAAACTTGTAACTATATAATTATTGTATGGTATCAAAAATCACTTGACAAGGGGCAAGAGTACTTTTATCATTAATCTATGAAGAAAAACCTCTCTAAAAATGCTTTCCTAAGCTTTATCTTTTTGGTGTTTTTGGTTCCGGTCACGGTTTACGCCATCACCAGATACAACGGCGTTTTCCAAACCCGTTCCCAGGCGGCGCCGGCAGGAGCTAAAATTTATATCTGGCCTTCCAGCACCGGTTTAAAAAGCGGGCAAAACTTAACCGTCCAGGTTAAAATGGACAGCAATCAAAAAACAGACAGTCTGGACTTGGTGCTTTCCTTTGACCCCAATATTGCGGAAATTATGGGCAATGTCGTTCCCGGAACTATGTTTAATGAATATGTGGGCCGGCTGGTGGATAACCAAAAGGGACTGGTGGGAATTGGAGGCAGAGGAGAGCTTTCTCAAAACGGCGTTTTTGCCTCTTTTATTCTTCATACTAAAACCAAAGGCGATGTCAATTTGCATTTCAACTATCTTAATGCGGGGGGCACAACATTGGACGCGCAAACTGCGGATTATAGAGTAGAATAAACTGCAAAATGCGTCATTCTGGCTTGTCCAGAATCTTAAATTTGACAGGTACTGTATAATATTTTAAAACTTAATAGGCAATGATGGGTTAGAGGCCCGGAGCCGGTTTCGAAGAAAGTCTTTGTAAAAACAAGGGCAAGTAGAAACAAAAATAAGGTAGTTACTAACTAAGTAACTATAAAGTCGGGTGGCACCACGGTAGGTTTATCTAACCGTCCCTTCAAGGAGACGGTTTTTTTGTGAAAAAATTGATATACTAAAAAATGAAGGTCAAAGTAACTACCGCGCTACAGTGTGCAGTATTTACTGAAGTTAAATAGTATCCACCTACGAGGTGGAAAACAATAGTAAAAAGGAAACATATATGAACAATATAAAAGTTGCACCTGTAAAACCTATAATTAAATACGAAGACCTAGACAAATTGGATATTCGTGTGGGAACAATTTTGTCCGTGGAAGACGTGGAAAAATCAGATAAGTTGGTCAGACTGACTGTGGATTTTGGCGATCATCAAAGAAAGATTTTAGTGGGGATGAAGAAAGAAAGAGAGAATCCCAAAGAAATTGAAGGAAAACAGGCATTATTTGTCGTTAATCTGGAACCCAGAGAAATGATGGGAGAAAAGTCAGAAGGAATGTTGTTTGATATCGGTTATTCTGACAAGATTATTCCAGTCTTAGCTATGCCGGAAAAACCGGTTCCTAATGGAGTTAGGGCAGGTTAAATTATAAGGAGTAAATACAGCGCTACAGTGTGCGGTATTTACTGAAGCTAAATAAAAATATGACAAATCAAATAACTAAAACAAAATCCCAGGGTGTCAAGCTAGCACACACCGGGGGTGTGCAAAAAGCGTCTCAATCATCTATTTTAGGGGTTAAACCCCTAAAGACGTTGCCACCAAAAGAATTTGTATCATTTCAGATTATTACGGCAATTTATGAAGCAGTGAAAAAAGTTTATCCTAACGCGGATTTAAAACTTGAAGACATTCAACTGGAAAACCCCGTAGAACAGTCACATGGGGATTATGCCACAAATATCGCATTAAAACTCAAAACTCAAAACTCAAAACTCAAAACTAAATCTCAAAACCAACAACCTATTAATCCAGAAAGTCCAAGAAAAATTGCAGAAAAAATAGTGGAAGAGTTAAAAAAATATTCTTCGAGCGAAGCGAGAAGTCTAAAAGGCAATTCTCGGTTTTTGACCTCGAACAATAAATTTAGCGATATCGTAGATAAAATTGAAATTGCCGGACCGGGGTTTATCAATTTCTGGCTAAGTGAAAAATATTTGTTACAAAATTTAGACAGAATAGAAAAAACAAATAAATTATACGGGACGTCCAAGTGGGGAACGGGTAAAAAATGGTCTATTGAACACACTTCACCAAACCCAAATAAAGCATTACATCTTGGACATTTAAGAAACAACGTCACGGGTATGGCCATTGCCAATAGTTGGGAATTTATTGGTATTAATACAACTAGGGACTGCATTGATAACGACAGAGGCATTGCCATTGCCAAACTGATGTGGGGATTTTTAAAATTTGCAAGAAAGGATGATAAACAAGTTGTAGATATAAATTATTGGTACGAACATCAAGGCGAGTGGCAAACTCCGGAAGAAAGAAAAATGCGGGTTGATAGATTTGTTGACGAGCTTTACACTCTTGGCGCTCAGGATTTTGAAAAAGATAAAGAAGTTGAAACACAGGTTAGACAGTTGGTTGTTGACTGGGAAAACGAAGATAAAATTAATCGGGAACTGTGGAGAAAAGTTTTGTCATATTCTTATTATGGGCAGGAACAAACTTTAAAAAGACTGGGAAACAAATGGGACAAAGTTTGGCACGAACACGAACATTATAAAACGGGGAAGAGCTTGGTCGAAAAAGGAATGAAACTTGGTATATTCCGTAAAACATCTGAAGGCACAATTTTAACCGATTTAAAAAAGTTCGGTTTATCGGATACGGTCGTAATTAAATCAGACGGAACAGCTCTGTATATTACCCAAGACCTGGCTCTGACTAAATTAAAAAAAGATACTTTTAGGGCGGATAAATTACACTGGGTTATAGGCCCGGAACAATCCTTGGACTTAAAACAGATGTTTGCCGTTTGCCAACAACTGGGAATTGGCAAGGTTGAAGATTATATCCATATTGCCTATGGTTATATGAGCATAAAAGGTCAGGGAAAAATGAGTTCGCGGTTAGGAAACGGGGTTTAGATTGACGAT
>JAMDAL010000016.1 GCA_023484305.1 Patescibacteria group bacterium
CGCGATACGCAGCAATCTTTACACATCGACACCAATGGTCAATCTAAACCCGGCGAGTATATTTTGCGAACCCAAACTTCCGCCATGCAGGTGCGAGTGATGGAAAAAACCGAGCCGCCTCTTCGCGTTATTGTCCCCGGCAAATGCTACCGCTATGACCAGGTTGACGCCTCGCACGGTTTTGAGTTTTGGCAACTGGAAGGATTTTGTGTGGACAAAAATATCACTATGACTGATTTATTCGGCACCATTTCCTATGTGTTAAAAAAAATAATGGGCGAAGACTTCAAGTTACGCTTTGCCTGCACTAATTTTCCTTTTGTGGAACCCGGAGTTGACACTTATATGCAGTGCACAGTCTGCCAGGGCAAGGGTTGTTCTTTTTGCAAAAACAGCGGCTGGAGCGAAATTATGCCGGCCGGAATGATTCATCCCAATGTCTTAAAAGCAGCCAAAATTGATCCGCAAAAATGGCAAGGATTTGCCTTTGCCATTGGCTTATCCAGAGCTGTAACTTTACGTTATGGTATGGAAGACTTAAGATTATTGGTGACGCCGGATTTAAGAATATTAAATCAATTTTAATTAATAATTTACTTGTCATTTTGACCGGGCCTGAAAGACGAGTGGAGGAATCTCATTCAACATACTTGATTTGAGAAAGATCCTTCGACTCACTTCGTTCGCTCAGGATGACAGGCGGGTATTATGTTAGCACCTGTTTCTTGGTTAAAAGAATACGTTGATATTAAAATGCCGATTAAAGAATTGGCTTGGCGTCTAACCGAGCTGGGACTTGGTGTGGAATCTATAAAAAAAGTTGATGGCGAAGAAGTTTTGGAATTGGAAATAACGCCAAACCGACCGGATTTACTTTCCATTGTTGGCATAGCCAGAGAAATTGCTGCAATTGAAGATACCAAAATTAAATTACCGGCCGTTAAATTACCGCCTCCGGTTAAAAAGCTTCCGCTAAAAATTAATAATGATTTTAAACTTTTTTCACGTTATACCGGAGTAATTATTGATAGTATTACGATTAAACCTTCTCCCGACTGGCTGCAAAAAAGGCTTATTCTTATGGGCCTTAGGCCGATTAATAATGTTGTTGATATTACAAATTATGTCATGTGGGAAACAGGGATCCCACTGCATGCTTTTGATTATAATGAAATTAAAGGCCGGGAAATAAATGTTCTTCAGGCTGTCGGCCAAGAAGAGTTTACCAGCGTTGATGAATTATCCTACAAATTACCCAAAGGCGCTATTATAATAAGGGATAGTCAAAGACTGATTGATTTATGCGGCATTAAAGGCGGTTTTAATTCTGGTATCAGATCTACTACAAAAACTGTTTATCTTCAGGTTACGGCTGATAACCCGCTTCTTATCAGACGAGCCTCACATGCATTGGCGCTTCGTTCTGATGCCTCGACAATTTTTGAAAGAGGTGTGGACCCGGGCAGCTTGCATATTGCCCTAAATAGGGCTGGTCAGTTAATTTTAGAAATTAGCGGCGGTGAAGTTGCCTCAGATATTATTGATATTAGTCAGAAAGAATTTAAATCCTGGACGTTAAATTTAAGGCTGTCTAGATTAAAACAAGTTACCGGCATGAATTTATCAACAAATACAGTTGTGAAAATTTTAGATAATTTAAACCTAAATCCTGTCTGTCATGCTGAATTTTATTTGCGAAGCAAGCAAGCTTTGCTTATTTCAGCATCTATCAATAATAATAAGATCCTGAAACAAGTTCAGGATGACACATTTGAGGTCGTCACTTGTACCATCCCAACTTATCGCGGGGATTTAAAAATTGAGGAAGACTTAATTGAGGAAGTGGCCAGGGTTTACGGTTATAACAATTACCCGCAAACCATACCAACCGGCGCCGTTCCCGCCTCTAAGGTGGCATATTATAAAGATTATTCATTAGAAGAAAAAATAAAAAATCTCTTAAATGCTTCCGGTTTTAATGAAATTTATACTTACTCTTTGCTGTCCAAAGATAAATTAGAAAAATTAGGACTTCCTATTGAAAAAACTCTCAAAGTCACAAATCCTGTCAACGAAGATTATGAATATTTAAGACCAACCATCATTGGGAATATGCTGGAAGCCATTAAAATGAATTTGGATAATTTTGACAGCGTTAAACTTTTTGAACTTGGACGTATCTATCAAGGACGGCCTCCTCAAACCAAAGAACCTGTTCATGCTGCCATAGCTCAAACAGGAAAAAATTGGGAAGAACTTAAAGGAACTATTGAAAACTTGCTGGACAGACTGGGAGTTTTAAACTATAGTTTCGAACCAGTTATAAACTCTTATCGTTTGTATTTAAAAACTGCAACAACAAGTAGAATAGTTTGCAACGATGCGGATCTTGGCTTTATGGGAGAAGTGCAGGATTCAGTTTGTCAAAAATTTGGCATTTCCCAAAGAGTTTGGGTTTGCGGGTTGGATATAGATGCTCTTGGTAAGCTTTCTTCAAATATTAAATATAAACCCGTACCTTTATATCCTTCTCTGGTCCAGGATTTGGCTTTAATAGTCAAACCGCAAACTTATGTAGGACAACTTATAGACTCTATAAAACAAGTCGATAAACTTATTAGCGAAGTGAGTCTTCTAGATAGTTACCAAAGCACCCGAACCATACGGGTCGTCTATCAAAGCGACAGTAAAACTTTAACGGAAAAAGAAGTTAAACCCATTAGAGAAAAACTTTTATCAATGGTTCAGGAAAAATTTGGAGCTAAATTAAAATTAGGTTAAGGAGTTGGCGTGGCAGTTGGAATTAAAGTTGGCGTTGGAGTAGGGGAAGGGGTCACATAATTATAGGGAACGTTAACACCGATACGGATAGTAGTATCCCCCTGGTTGCCCGCGCTGTCGGTTCCCCTGATTTTAATTTCATGCGGACCGGAATCCAAATGCACGGTTTGGCCATATGTTGAACCGGAAACACTGTTTTTAACGTTTCCGTCCACCAAAAGTTCCATCCTAATTACATCATGGCTGGATACAGAAGATGCGTCAAAAGACACATCATTACTGTTTATCTGCGACTGGTCAGAAGGAGATTTAATTTTAATCACCACGCGGTTTCCCGCTGCCCCTGAAGTTTCTTTAGGAACATGGTATCTGTCGTCGCTTTGGGAATTGGCCCACTCATCAATGCCCTGTTGCCAACGATTTTGTCCGTCCGTTGAAACCGGATCGTTTTCCTTAAATACAAAAAATTGTTTCTCGGTATAATCGCCGGCGGCAATTTCCACGGGATTGGCCAGTTTGGTCGGGTCGTTTTTGGAAATCTTTAAAGTTTGATAGACTGGACTAGGACCAGTTGGTTCTGTGCCTTTAATAAAATATTCACTTCTGGTTGGCTCACCACCAACCGGTAGGCCTCCCGCAAAAGCATCAATTTGCATGGCATTAACGTCATCCGGTTTGGCAAACTGCGTATCCGGTTTGTCTTTTAAAACCATACGCATCAGCCTGTTCCAAATGGGTGCCGCGCCGGTCACCCCGGAAGTTATCACCTGATTCATAGCCGAATTGTCATTGTTTCCCACCCAGGTTCCCACAACCACGTTAGGCGTATAACCGAAAGTCCAGTTGTCTCTTTTTTGGTCTGTGGTTCCGGTCTTAACCGCCACGGTTTTTCCGGGCACAACCAGATAGGAATTAGGCCCAAATTCCATCGTCCGGGCATTGTTGTCGCTTAAAATATGGGAAATTAAAAAAGTTATATCCTGATTTAAAATTCTTTTACCGTCTGTCTGGTGATACTCGTATAATGTCTGTCCGCCTGAATTTGTAACTTTTATAATTGAAACCGGATCATGTCTTATTCCTCCGGTGGCAAAAACGCCGTATGCGCCGGCCAAATCCAGCATTTTAACTTCTCTTCCTCCCAAAGCCAAAGACAATCCCACATTTTTCAGATTTTCAGGAGTCGGATCCCATGTGCTTATTCCCATTTCGTATCCAAGCTCCATCACATTTTTAACTCCCAAAAGAGCCGCCATTTTAACTGCGGGAATATTGATGGAATTGCCAAGAGCAAAACGGATCTGGACGGCTCCGTGGAATTTTCCGTCATAGTTAACCGGCGTATAAATGGGTTTATCTGGGTTACCGCTGGGAAAATCGGTTTTAACATCCATTAACAAACTGGCCGGCGTATAGCCGTTTCTAAGTGCCAGGGCATATAGAATTGGTTTTCCCGCGGATCCCGGCTGTCGAAGAGAAGTCACTAAATTAACATTGCCGTCAATAGTTTTATCAAAATAATCTTTGGAACCCACCATTGCCAGAATTTCTCCGGTTTGCGGATTTAATATTACTGCTGCGGCGTTACTGGCCTTATACGGCGCCAGTTTGGCGGCTTCTTCTTTGACAATTTGTTCCGCCTGCTTTTGAATATTCTCGTCCAAAGTCGTTGTTACTCTAAGTCCGCCGTTTTGAACCATCTGTTCCCCGAATTGCTCTACCAGTTTTTGCCTGATATACATTACAAAATGCGCGGCTTTAATATCGGTTCCTCCGCCCTGCTGAAATTTCATGTTGGGAAGCTCTTTATCGCTTTCTTTTTCCTGGGCGGATGTGATATGGCCGTCTTCGCGCATCCGGCGAAGCACTTGCTCGCTTCTCCAGATATACGCTTTTGGGTCGCTGCCATATGGAGAATAAACGCTGGGAAGCTGCGGAAGCCCTGCCAAAAAAGCGCATTCTGTTAAAGTTAAATCCTTAACATGCTTACCAAAATAAAGCTGGCTGGCAGACTCTACGCCCCAGGCCGTTCCGCCATACGGCGCTTCGTTTAGATACATTTGCAATATCTGGTCTTTACTGTATTTCTTTTCAATCTGGACTGCGAGAATAAATTCCTTAATTTTCCGGGGAATGCTTCTTTCCGAAGTTAAAAGCACGTTTTTAACCAATTGCTGAGTCAAAGTCGACCCTCCGGCTAAACTATGGTTAATAACAATTTGCTTTACGGCTCGCAAATATCCCAATGGGTCAAACCCCTGATGCTTGTAAAAGTCCTTGTCTTCAATTGAAACTGTGGCTTCCTGCAAATATTTAGGAATCTCAGAAAGGTTGACGGGAATCCTGTTTTGATTGTTAAAAACGTCATACAGAACCTGCCCGTTTCGGTCGTAAATAATGGTTGAAAATCCTTCCCGGCGCACCACTTTATCAGGCTGGGGCAAATCTCTGGCATACCAGGCAAAAAGGGCAGTTGTGCCCAAAATCATCACAGCAATGCCAATCAGAATCAGGGTGGCCAAAGTACTATAAAGTTTTGCTTTGTTCGTTGAAGAAAAAGCAGAACGATGGAGTCTTTTAAATTGCCTCTGATTAAAAATTTCCAACATAAAAAAATTGTTTTTGTCATTCCCGGTCTAATCGGGAATCTATAATTCTTCTCAAAGAATTAATGAGAAGAATATATTCTTCGAATATATAATTGCTTAGTTATCAATATGGATTCCCGCTTTCGCGGGAATGACATATGAAGTAATTGTACTTAAAAGTTTGACAAAGAACAAGTTTAAGCGTATATTAGCTTTTACAATTTAAGAAAAGCTGAGAAGGAGAAGAAGTAAAAGTTATTTAGTGACATAAGAGAGTAGCCGGTTGATGCAAGAGCTACCGTATAAATAATTTTGAAATACTCTCCGGAGCTGAAAAATCAAACGTCATTCTGGCCTGTCCAGAATCTAACAAGTAGATTTTTCCGGGAATTCCCGTTACAGAATAAAAACGTGTCACACAGAAACAGAGCGTTTAAGAGGTTAGGAGTTAACCGCCTCAAGGCGGTTTTTCTTTGGTCATCGAAGCTTTACGCGAAGATGACTGATGGCTTCTAACAATTAAGGTGGTACCGCGGGTTTATTAACTCGTCCCTTAATCCTAATATTTATTCTTCGAGCGAAGCGAGAAGTTCTCAACCTTCGGTTTCGAACAATAATATTTTGGGATTAGCGGACGAGTTTTTTATTGACAAACGCCAAGATGCCGGAGAGGCCAATCGGGGCAGACTGTAAATCTGCTGCTCGCAAGAGCTACGAAGGTTCAAATCCTTCTCTTGGCACTTATGAAAAAATACAAACTTTTGAACAACTAAAAACTTTTATACAAAATGAGCCGCTCATTGAAGTGGAACCCACCATTGTGGCTTTAAAACCAAATTTACTATTACAAAATAATGCCAGTGTTTTCTTTGGTGTAGGTATCGTCTCAAAAAACAATATTTCTGTTTCTGTTCCTTTTGATATTTTGTCCATGTTTTTTACTAGTGAACTTTTACGTCAGACTTTAGATTTTAAAAAAGTAATAGTTTTGATTGCAGATAGTCATGCAATATCTAATAAAACTTTTTCTGCTACAGAAATTAATAATGCGAGTTCAAAAACAAAAAGTATATTACAAAAAATAATCGCTAATTTTAACTTACCTAACTTTGAGCTTTTATTAGCTTCGCAAATTTCTGAACAAATGGAATTTCAAACCATACTAAATAATCTGCCCAAAATGGACAACGGGTATTTACGACTGGAAATTGCTGATTCGCTATTCTTTCAAAAGCGAGACAATCTAAAAGTAAAACTTGGCTGGACGATGCAAAAAGACAATAGTGAGGTCAGGCATGATGAAAGATTTTTTGATCAGGATATAAAAAGATTTTTTCCTGAACTATCTTTTGTGCATTTAAAACCAGGCAGAACTTTTGATAAAAAAAGGCAAAGAGTTTCTCCATACTTGTCCGTTAGAAATGAACAAAGAATACTTTTAGAGCCCGGGGAAGACGTCGCTTTTAAAATTCATTTTGCATTGCAGAGTTGGCCGGATCCAAATTTCGGAGGCGCCATGCGCCATTTGTCAAATATCGTCCATGCTTTTGAAAAATTAAACGGCAATTTATCAAACATGACCTTGGAAGAAAAAATCCAATTTATACTTGATAAAGCAGTGGAGTAATTAATAAATTGTTGCTATACTAAGTATATGGATAAAATAGATGAACTATTAACCAGAGGGGTAGCCAACATTTATCCTTCCAAAGAAGCCTTAGAAAGGGTTTTGCGAAGCGGCAAAAAATTAAGGCTTTACCAAGGGTTTGATCCCTCTGGTATTCAACTTCATATTGGACACATGACGGGTTTAAAAAAACTCCGCCAGTGGCAAGAATTAGGACACGAGGTGATTTTTCTTATCGGTGACGGAACGGGTCAAGCAGGAGACCCATCAGGTAAAAAAAGAGCTCGAGAAAAATATCTTAGCAATAAAGAACTTCGGGAAAACGCCAGGGATTATGTCCTGCAAGCCGGAAAGATAGTAGATTTTAAAGGTAAAAACCCTGCAAAAATTCTTTATAACGGTGATTGGCTAAATAAACTTACCTTGGTCGATATTTTGGATATTGCCAGTCATTTTTCGCTACAACAAATGGAAGAGAGAGATATGTTCGTTGAGCGAAAAAAAAGAGGAGAACCGATTAATTTACGCGAGTTTTTGTATCCACTGCTGCAAGGATATGATTCCGTAGCAATGCAGGTTGACCTGGAGCTAGGAGGAGAAGATCAAACTTTTAATATGCTTTGCGGACGTTCCTTAGTGAAAGATTATCTTCATAAAGAAAAGTTTGTCATAACAACGCCTCTTTTAACTGATTCTTCGGGAAATAAAATTGGAAAGACTGAAGGCAACGTTATTGCCCTAACCGCACCACCAAATGATTTTTATGGCATGATCATGAGTTTGGGTGACGATGTGATTGTGAAGTGTTTTGAATATCTCACGGATTTGCCAATGGAGGAGATAAAAAAAATTGAGAAAAAAATTGCTTCCGGAGAAAACCCTATGACATTCAAAAAGAAATTAGCGTTCACTTTAACTGCGATGCTAAATAGCGATGACGCAACAATCAATGCCCAGGAAGAATTTGAAGAGTGGTACAAAAAGGAGAAACACCGGAAAGTGTAAAAGTTATAAAAATTATAAGTAATATAAACATCATAGATCTGTTGGTTAACAACAAAATAACTGATAGCCGTTCGGCTGCCAAAAGACTAATAGAACAGGGCGGAGTTGAATTAGACGGAAAAAAAGTTACCAATCCCCGGGAAATATTAAATTTAAAAAATGATATAATTTTAAAAGTGGGAAAAAGAGGATTTTACAAACTTACTAAGTAATATGTCATTCTGAGTGAAACGAAGAATCTCTCAATTAATTTGAGACTTGCATTCGCAAGAGATTCCTCACTGCGTTCGGAATGACAGGGAGGGGTTTATGAATTTCTTTAGAAAACACAAAAAGGTTTGGACAGTCATTTTAATTATCTCCTCCGCGGCCTTAATTTTGGCCTCGTTTTTGCCATATTTAGCCTATTTGCAATAACCGTTGTATACTATCAGCATGGCCAATTTGACGCTTGCAACACCAGTTCAATATCTGCCCCGAGTTG
>JAMDAL010000047.1 GCA_023484305.1 Patescibacteria group bacterium
AAGCCAAAAGATTGGCGCAGACTTACACTGATTTTGTTTTCTTCCAAATATTTTTTAAAACCATCCACCGTTTCTCTTTCCGCCTTTTTAAAAACTTTTTCCTCCGGGCCCGGATTAAACCTGATTAAATTGACATGATAAAGATAACTGTGCGGTCCTCTTTTTTTAATTAAATCCGCTAAGGCTTTGGCCTGTTCCAGACTGTCGTTAACACCGGCCAATAAAAGATAGGCCAAAAAAATTCTTCTCTTGGTCAATTTTATTCTTTCATCCAAGGCCTCAAACACCTTGTCAATTGGATAGGAATTGGTAACAGGCATTAACTGCGCTCTTTGTTCGGGAAAAGGAGAGTGCAAAGAAAAAGCCAAATTCACCTGCGGAAATTCTTTGGTCAGTCGTCTTATCTGGGGCACAATGCCAACCGTTGAAACATTAATATGTCTGTCTCCCAAATTAAAAAAATCCTTGTCTGTCAAAATCTTTAAAGCCTCAAAAACATTTTCGGCGTTAGACAGGGGTTCTCCCATGCCCATAAAAGATATGCTGTCCACAGCAAATTTTTTAGATTTAAAATATAAAACTTCGTCTGTAATCTCTTCGCTGGTCAAATTTTTCTTAAAGCCGATGGCGCCGGTGGCGCAAAATTTGCAACCCAAAGCGCAGCCGGATTGAGAAGAAATACAAAGGCTTTCATAGGAATCATCGCTCTCTGGTTTAAAAAGCATGCGCACTGCTTCAATTCTGTCTTTGCTTTCTGTTTCAAACAAAACTTTATGCGCCTGCCCGCCACTAACTTCCCAAATGTTTTTTAAACTTAAAACCTCTCCGATTTCTTGCTTTAATTTTTGTCTTAAAACCAAAGGAATAGTCGTCATTTGCATAAAATCCACTGTGCCTCTTTTATAAATGGCATATTGGATCTGTTTTAAATATAAGCTTCTGCCTTTTTCCGGCAAAAATTTTTCTATTTTTTCTAATTTAGATAAAACTGACATAAAAGTTATCCAAGTATAATACGATTTATTTCTTCTGTCATTGCGAGACGCTCGCCTCTGGCGAGTGATGAAGCAATCTCTTATACTATTATTATAAACTAGAACTCTATGAAGCTACTTATTAAATCCGGGCAAAAATTAACTGATCCCGAATTTTTACAAATTAAAGAATCACATTTCCGTGAATTTAAAGACGGGCCAAATAAAAAAGAAGATTTAATAAATCACATTTTCTTTCTGTTAAAGAACAAGAAAAAAATATTGGCATTAGGAGCTTTAATTCCTATTTCGTTTATTAGTTTTAACGCAGAAAAATTTTCTGTTCTTGGTATTGGAGGAATAGTCGCAAATATCAAAAGGAAAGGCTATGGTAAGAAAATCATGACGGCAATTAGAAAATATCTTACGATAAAAAATATAACTGGCGTTGGTTTTTGTGGCGAATATAATGTTCCTTTTTATAAAAAATGCGGATTTAAAACTGATAAAAATTCCATAAAACAATTTATTTATTACAAAAATGATAAAAGGATACCAAATACGATGAATGACCATGTGGTCTATTTAGACGGAAAAGATGATTTTATGCAAAAAGTATTATTTCATCCTGAAACTGATATTGTTTTACCAAGACCACCGAATTGGTAAATTTTTGATAACTATGCGATATAACAATCTAAATATCCAAAACGACATTTTGCAAATTCTAAAACGAGATTACAATTTTAAGATTTCTTCTCTTAAATTTTTACCTATCGGTGAAGAAAGTCTTTCTTACCTTGTACAACTACAGTCTGGGCAAAAGTTTTTTGTTAAGTACTGTCAAGATAGAAACGTGGTTAAAAACATTGACAATATTAACCGGTTACTATTACAGTTAAAAGATTTAGATTTTATTGTTCCGCCGGTTGAAGTAAACAAGAAAACTTCATTCAAACTAGGAGCAGGAAAAACCTATGTTTATCCCTACATTGCTGGTCAAATTATTAGTCAATCAAATGAACAATTTGATAAAGAGCTGGTAGACAGATTAACTAAAATAGTGGCTGAAATACATAATTCTGCTAACAAGGTTTCAGTTTTATTGGTAAAGGAAAACTTTAAATACGATTTTACCAACAGATATGAGTCTTTAATAAAATCTGACAACAAAGAAAAATTTGATTTAGATATCTGGCAATTACTGCAAGATAACAAAACGGTTCTTTTTAACTTAATTAGCAAGCACAATGAAATTGCTAAACTTTATCAAATAAGTAAACCAAAACTTGTTTTAACCCACGGTGATATTACCGGACTGAATCTTATTCGGTCAAAAACAGAACTAAAACTTACTGATTGGGATGGAGCCTATTTTGCTCCCAAAGAAAGAGACTTAATGTTTTTAATTGACCACCCATATTTCTCATTAAAAAAATATTATCAGTTAACAAGTGAAAATAGTTACGATATTCAGTTAGTAAAATACTACCAACAAGATTGGGCATTAAACAGTATTATCGGTAATTTTGAAGATCTTATTAATCATAAGAAAGTTAAAAAAACAAAACAAGATTATATTGAGGAAATAAATCAGTATCTTGGATACTATAAATAGTTTTTTTAGTCAGGATTTTTCAGGAGTTTAAAAATGGTTTGTGACTTTTAAAAACCGGCAGAACTAAGTTTACTTTGTCAATTTCTTTTTGGGGAAGCTTTTTGGAAGCATCCAATATTTCTATACCTACCAAAGTTTTGCCATTAAAATCCACCCGCAGGTCCTCCCGTATCTCTTCGGTTTTCGTACTCTTTTTATTAGATAAATATATATATATGGCATCTGCTTCTGGGTCGTAATTAATTTTCATAAAGTCATTATCTAATCGTCATTCTGGCTTGTCCAGAATCAAATCATAAATACACAAACCGATTTTTTAACAAAAACGTCTTTAATAGATCCTGAAACAAGTTCAGGATGACAGTTTTGAAATAAGTTTTGGTTTTAAAATCTTGGTTTTCTAAAAGGTGGCCTGGAGAAAGAGCGTTCCCGATGCTCAAACGGTCTGTCGTTTCGCGGCGGGCTTTGTTTAACTCCGTCTAAAATCATGGTCAAATTAATTCTTCCCTGCTGGTCAATTTCCAAAACCTTAACTTTTACTTTTTGCCCTATAGCAACAACGTCAGTCGCGTTTTTAACAAATCCCTGGCTCATCTGGGAAACATGCACCATCCCTTCCCTGCCCGGTAAAATCTGCACAAAGGCGCCGAAATTTAAAATCCTTTTAACCTCGCCCTCAAATTCTTCTCCGGCTTTGATTTCTCTGGTTAGCATTTCCACCCAGGCCACTGCTTTATCAACCGACTCATGGTCAACTCCGGAAATGGAAACTATGCCGTCATCGGAAACATCAAGCTGGGTAGATGTTTCTGCCATTATCTGGCGGATAACTCTTCCTCCGGGGCCAATAACTTCTCCGATTTTGTCAACCGGCACCTGCACCATTTTAACCTTGGGCGCAAAGCGGGAAATGGTCGTTCTGGGAACCGAAATTGCCGCGAGCATTTTTTCCAGAATAAACAATCTTGCTTCTTTGCCCCTTTCTAAAGTCTCTTTAATCATCGGCAGGGTCAACCCTTCAATTTTAACGTCCAGCTGAACTGCCGTAATTCCGTTTTTTGTTCCGGCAACCTTAAAATCCATATCTCCGCCAAAATCTTCAATGCCCACAATATCCGTTAAAATTTTATAGTTTTCCCCTTCTGTCATAAGACCCATAGCGATTCCTGCGACCGGTTCGGAAATCGGCACGCCGGCATCCATTAAAGACAGCGTGGAACCGCAGGTTGAAGCCATCGAAGTTGAACCGTTGGAAGAAGTTATTTCTGAAACAACCCTGATAGCATAAGGAAAGTCCTCGTCGGAGGGCAAAACCGGTATTAAAGCTCTTTCTGCCAAAGCGCCATGTCCTATTTCTCTTCGCGAAGGACTGCCGATTCTTCCGGTTTCGCCTACCGAATACGGCGGCATAAAATAGTGGTGCATATATCTTTTTGTTTCTTCACCTTCCATTTTTTCCACATATTGCTCCAGGGAAGGAATACCCAAAGTTGTAACAGTTAAAGCCTGTGTTTGTCCGCGGGTAAAAACAGCAGAACCATGCGTTCTGGGCAAAACCCCGATTTCTATAGAAATTGGCCTGATTTCATTTAATTTTCTATGGTCGGCCCGCATGTCTTTTTCCATCACCAGCCGGCGTACCGTCTTTTTAAAAATCTTATCCAGAGCTTTTAAGACTGTTTTTTCCTCGTAATCCGGATTTTTTTCCGCAAAATTCTTAGCCAGTATCGGCAAGTCTTCTCCCTGTCCTTCTTTGGCGGCCAGTTGAAAAACCAGAGCCTCCAATTCTTTTTTGTATTCTTTCTCAACCTGCGCCAAAAGTGTTTTATCTATTTCTTCCTCTGCGGCTTCATTTTTTGTCTTGCCAACCTTTTTCATCAGCTCATCAATCATGCCAAAAACCGTCTGGGCTTCTTTTTTGGCGTATTCCACAGCCGAAAGAAAAGTGTCTTCGCCAATTTGATTAGCACCAGCCTCCAGCATAACCACGCGCTGCTTGGTTTGAGAAACAATTAAATCCAGCTCGGAAAATTCCAGTTCGGCAAAAGTGGGATTAGTCACAAAAGAAGTGGCCGGTTTGGTTTCGCCGTCTTTTTGCTCCTGCTGCATAAAACCAACCCGCATACCGGCAACAGGCCCCTTCCAAGGAAGCGGAGAAATAGAAAGCGCCGCAGAAACCGTGTTTAAGGCCACCATATCCGGATCGTTTTCTCCGTCCACTGACAAAACCGTTACCACGACCTGCACTTCGTTTTTATAGCTTTTTGGAAACAATGGCCTAATGGAACGGTCAATGACTCTGGCTTTTAAAATTGCGTCATCTGAAGGCCTGCCTTCTCTTTTAACCCAGCGCGAACCCTTAATTCTTCCTCCGGCATAAAGTTTTTCCATGTATTCAACGCTTAAGGGAAAATAGTCAAGATCGGCTCTGGGCGCGCTTTCCACCACAGTTACCAAAACCATAGTATCGCCGTATCTGCCGACAACGGCGCTGGTGGCTTGCTGGGCGAATCGTCCGACTTCAAAAGAGAGAGTATGTGTTCCAACCTGGGCGGAAACCGATTGAATTTCCATTTATTTTCCTAATTCTAGTTTATTAATAATTTCTTTGTGCCTTTTTTGGCTCTTTTTAGACAAATAATTTAAAAGCCTTCTTCTTTTAGAAACCATGGACAAAAGCCCCCTGCGGCTATGAACATCATGAGTATGCGTTTTTAAATGCTCTGTTAACTTTTTAATTCGTTGGGTAAGCAGTGCAATCTGTACTTCCGGAGAACCCGTATCAGTTTTCGTGGTTGCAAATTGCCCGATGATTTTTTTCTTTTCGTTAATGCTTAAAGGCATATGTTTCGTTTAACCAAGCCGGGTCAAAAAGGGCCGGGCGATAGTAAAACGTCTTCTTTGTTGTGGCGCATTGTAACATAAAAAAAATTTTGCTGCAAGAGCAAAAATCAAGCTCTAGAGAAGAGTTGAACCCTTAAAGATTTTTGGCTTAAGCCAATCTTCCGGAGGTTTGTTTCCGCCGTTTCCGTCACCGTCTGCCTGACTCACATTAATTTTTGGATGAGCCAGATGGCTTAACGTTTCTCCGGCATTTTTATCAAAATCGGCTGTTTTTTTAACCGGAATCTGCCCTCCGTAGCGAAGACAGGCTGCCACTGCTTCAAAAGTTTCCGGACTTAGTTTATCGCCTAGTAAATTATCAGTAGCCTGATATATACCCTTTAAAAAATTACCGGCTGCGTCGTTATCAAAATTCAAAGACAATTCCTGTAATATCCGGACAATAATTTCGCTTAGGCTTGCAGCTTGCGGCATTATTATTCCGTTTTCCGTAATATTGTTATTTATTAAGTTAGAGATTGTGAATATCGGAATTTTTGTAAACAAAGATTGTTCATTTGGATAAATTGTATTCAATTCTTCTTTTCCGGATATATTTAACGCTATTATTAATCCAAAATCTCCCGCCTGGTGCAGAAATTGAACTTTGTCCGGTGAAATTTCCCAGCTGCTTCCCTGGCGGGGAATAATTACCAGGTTAAATTTATTATTGTCAATATTATAGGAAACTTTTTCAATAGCTCCTTCCTGGTAATCCAAGGAGATGACAAAATTTTTTCCGCCGATTTCTTTTTTAATCTGATTAATCCCCACCAAATCTGAATAAGCCACAGTTAAATCGCCGGGCGAGCAAAGCACGGCTTTTTTATTATTGTTAATTAGTGCCAGAAAAAGCCCTAAAGATGCGGCCGTTTCGTCGTAGGAAGGATCTTTCTTTAAGAGTAACAGAATATTCGGGGCAGTATTTAAAATTTGGCGGAGTTGACCGATTTCCTGATTAAATTCTGGTAGCATATTAGCGTCGAATGGATAGTATCATATCGCCAAGCTGAAAGTCAATCTCGCTGTCAAATAAACAGCCACATTCCTGTCCGACTTCGGCTTTGTTGATTTCTTTTTTAAATTCGCGCAGGCTTTTAATTTTGGTTTGTCCGATATTTTCTCCGTTTCTTTCCAGCCGCACCAAATCCCCTTTTGCCAGTCTTCCTTCTTCCACTTTGCATCCGGCCACCCTTTTTTTGTCAAAAGGGAACTCTGCAATGATTTTTGCCCGTCCGAAAATTTCTTCCAACCTCCCCTGCAGCATAGCTTCGGCCACTTCCTCAATCTCATCTAACAGTTCATAAATAATCTGATAAATCTTAATTTTTACGTTTTCCCGCTGGGCCAACAACTGTGCGGTTTTGGATATTGCGACATTAAAACCTATCACAAATGACTTGCTGGTTTTAGCCATTAAAATATCCGACTCGTTAATTTCTCCCACAGCAGAATAAATAACCATAATATTATTACTTAAGCTTAATGTTATGGCCTCCAAAGAACTGGCATTATCGGTTTTCAATATAACTTTAAAACGCATACTGACAGCTTCTTCTTCCGAAAGCGCCTTGGTTTCTTTTGAAGAGTCTTCTGTTACTGTTTCGGGTTGTGTCTGAAAAATGGCTGTATCCCCTGTGTGAAAAATTTTAGCGCCAGCCGCCGGAACCTGGGAAAATCCCAGTATTTCAACCGGGTCCCCGGCTATTGCTTTTTCCACGTTTTTTCCTTTATCGTTAAGAAGCGCGCGGATTTTAACTTTCTGATTGTCTACAACTATCTCGTCTCTAATTTTTAAAGTTCCGTTTTTAATAATGGCTGTGGCGACCGGGCCCTTGACCTTTGATAAAGACGATTCTATGATACTGGCACGAAGATTATCATTTTCTTCTTTTTTGCCATTCATATCAGACAATAAAATGATCATTTCCAAAAGTTCTTTTAGTCCTTGGCCTGTTTTTGCGGAAACAGACATGGCCACCACATCGCCGCCATTTTTTTCCGTTAAGACTCCGTTGTCTGCCAGTTGCCTTAGAACCTTTTTTTCTCCCGCGTTGGGTAAATCAATTTTTGTTAAAACGACAATATAGGGAATTTTCGCGTTTTTGATATGCATGATTGATTCTTTAGTCTGAGGTTGCACGCCGTCTGCAGCAGAAACCACCAAAAGTGCAATATCTGTGACGCTGGCGCCTCGGGAACGGATTTTAGTGAAGGTTTCATGTCCGGGAGTGTCAATAAAAGTAATTTTTCGCTTCTCCCCCGATTTATCCTCCGAAGTTTTAACGAAGGAGGAGGCTTTAGCGGAGGAGGATTTTGTTTCTACTTCAACCTGATACGCTCCTATTTTTTGGGTGATGCCGCCTTTTTCTTTTTCAACAACATTGGTTTTTCTGATGGCATCTAACAGCGTGGTTTTCCCGTGGTCAACATGTCCCAAAACAGCCACGACAGGACAAATTCTCTGTTCTGTGCCGGACGGTATATTTATATCGAAATTCTTTTTCACCATAAAAAAGATTTTTAAATATTGGCGCCGTGAATTTTAATAGGGTTATTTGCGCCTTCATACTATTCTTTTTCTTCTTTTTTGGATACACTTTTTTTAGTTTTTGTTTTACTTGCTTTCTTAACTATATCTTTTTTAATTTTAACTACTTTTGTTTTACTTGCGGAAACCTTAGCGGAAGTTGTTTTTTTATCCGTCTCTACTTCTTCTATTTTTTCTACTTTTTCTACCATTGCTGCTTTTTCCCCTGTCTGGTTTTTTTGTCCTTTAATATCAATTTTCCATCCTGTGAGTTTGGCCGCCAGACGCAC
>JAMDAL010000038.1 GCA_023484305.1 Patescibacteria group bacterium
TCGCCTCAAAAATCTCCGGCGTAAAAATAAAGCCTGAGACGGTGGCCAAATTAGAAAGATTGTGTCCGGGCCCGGGCTTTTCCACCACATTTCCCTTAATTCCTTTTTCAACGGTATTAATATGAAGCTCTACGGTCGGGTCAAATTTGGCCAGGCCGGTTTTTTTAACCAATTCCAAAGCATCAGCAAGGGTATAGGATTTGGTTTTATCAATAAAAGAGCGGGCTTTAATGTAACGTTGGGAACGCTCTCTCTTTTTGACCTCACCCTGCGTACTCCCTTTCCTGGTAGGAGAGGGTTGGGGTGAGGTTTGAGAAGGAAGGGGTAAGGTTTCTTGTTCCGGAACTTCTACTCCTTCCATTTCCACAACCCGTCCGCCGTCTTTGTCTTTCAGTTTGGCGATTTTTTTGCCTTCGCGCCGGGCCTGGTCGCGCTGTTTTTGCGCTTTTTCTTTTTTCTCGTCTCCGAGAGCCTTAATTCTAATTTTTCCCATATATTTTCAAATTCTAAATACTAAATTCTAAACTCTAAACAAATTCTAATTTTCAAATTCTAAACAGTTTGGAATTTCGAGTTTAACATTTGTGATTTGTTTAGAATTTAGAGCTTAGAATTTATGATTTATATTTTACTCTGTTTGTATTCCCATGCTCCTGGCTGTTCCTGCCACAACTTTTTCTGCTGCCTCAATGCTGTCTGTATTTAAATCCGGCATTTTCTTTTCGGCAATTTCTTTAACCTGGTTTTTATTTAATTTTCCGGCGCTGTCGCGGCCGGGCTTGGCAGAGCCCTTTTCTGCTTTTAACGCTTTTTTAATCATCTCCGAAACCGGAGGAAGTTTGGTGATAAAGGAAAAAGTCCTGTCTTCATATGCAGTAATAACAGCAGGAATAACCTGGCCTTTTAAATCTTTGGTTTTTTCATTATAGGCCTTGATAAACTCCATAATGGGCAAACCGTGCTGCCCCAAAGCCGGGCCGACCGGAGGAGCAGCCGTGGCTTCCCCGGCAGGAAGATTGAGTTTAATGATTGTTTTAATTTTTTTCATACGCTGATTTAAGCTGATTAAAAGCTGATGAAAGCAGATAATTTATCTGTTTAAATCTGCTTGGCATCTGCTTATATCTGTGTTAAAGCTTGCTTACCTGTAAAAAGTCCAGCTCCACAGGAGTTTCCCTTCCAAAAATGGAGACCAGTACTTTGACTTTCCCTTTTTCATCGTCAATTGATTCCACCGTTCCCAGAAAATCTGCAAACGGGCCGTCCGTAATTTTAACCGCTTCTCCGGCGGAAAAAGTGGCCTTGTATTTGGGTTGGGCCTCTAAATTCATAAACTTCATAATGGCGTCAACTTCTTTTTGGGAGATGGAAGTGGGTTTGTTGCCGGCGCCCACAAAGGCTGTAACTCCCGGAGTGGTGCGTACGGCCAGCCAGGTGGCGTCGTTTAAGATCATTTTTACCAAAATATAGCCGGGGAAAATTAAAACAATCATTAAACTCAATCTTCCGGCTTTGACCGTTACAACCTCGCGCGTGGGAACGACCGTTTCCAGAATAAAATCAGCCAGTTTCATAGACTGGGTTCTTTGTTTTAAGGCCTGGGCCACCTTGTTTTCATGCCCCGAATAGGTATGGATAACATACCAAGACGGAGTCGTGGCCGGCGCGCTGTTTTTCACTTCTTCCGGTATTTGAATCTGTTTTGGATTAGGAATCTGATCGGTCATAAAAGTACAACTGTCATTCCCGCGCAGGCGGGAATCTATTTGATAATTTATTATATGGATCCCCGCTTTCGCGAGGATGACAAGGTGTTCCTTATCTTTTAATAATTAATCCCAATAACAAAGTAAAAATATAATCGGCTGCGCCAATATATAAGGCAACAATTATACTTATACCAATGACTATTCCTGTAAGTCTAACGGTTTCGTCTTTGGTCGGCCAGACAACTTTTTTCAGTTCGTCTGTTACTTCACGAAAAAAACCAAGCGGTTTAACCGCTTTAGGCAAGGCAATGTTTGGCATAAACTTTTGGTATTCTAACAGAGGTTTCTTGACTTGTAAAGAGAAAGGGAAGTAAAATTAGCTGCAAGCTACTCGGGTACAAAATTTTCCTAGTCAGCAAATCGCTCGCGAGTCGGGAAATAGATTTAACCATATAGTTATCGTCGCTCGCTTCAGCTTCGCTTGCTGACAGCGAAAAATTTGTACCGCTCGCAGCTGTTTTACAAAAAAAAGAGCGGAAAAAAGCGTTTATCAGCGTTTTAATCCGCGTTTATCGGCGATCTATGAAAATAAAAAAAGTTCTTATTCCTGCCGCAGGTTTTGGGACGCGCTTTTTGCCCGCCACCAAAGCTATGCCCAAGGAAATGCTGCCGGTGGTGGATAAGCCCATCATCCAGTATGTTGTGGAAGAGGCGGTGGAGGCGGGAATTGAGGATGTTATTATTGTCACCGGTTCCCACAAGCGCTCCATCGAAGACCATTTTGATTATCCCTTTGAACTGGAACAGCTTTTAATTAAAAGCCATAAGGAAAAAGAGCTGGCAGAAGTACGGCGCATTGCCTCTTTGGCCAACTTTATCTATCTCCGTCAAAAAGGGCCGATGGGAAACGCCACGCCCATTTTAAACGCCAGGCATGTCATCGGCGACGAACCGTTTCTGGTTTTGTGGGGCGATGATTTTATTGAAGCTTCCCCTTCCCGGACCAGACAGCTTCTTGATGTGTTTGATAAATACGGCGGTACGGTTTTAGGAGGGATTAGGACTGATAAGGAAGAAGATGCCCGGCGTTATGGTTTTGCCGCCGGAAAAATGCTGGATAAGTCTGTAATGAAAGTGGAAAGGCTGGTGGAAAAGCCCGGGCCCGGACACAATCTTTCTAATTTGGCCACCGTCTCAGGCTTTATTTTTACGCCGGAGATTTTTGAGGCGATTGAAGAAGTTAAAGCCAAAATTAAACCGGAATCGGAGCTGATGTATATTGATGCCTTAAATATACTTTTGAAACAGCGTTTGCCGATTTTTGCCTGTGAAATTAAAAACGGGACTTTTTATGACACGGGAAATAAACTGGAATATCTAAAAACCGTCGTGCAGTTTGCCTTAAGGCACAAGGATTTAAACGGGGATTTTCGAAAATACCTCAAGGGGTTAAAGCTGTAAATCAATAAAACCAATTAAATCAAAAACACAATATCCAACTTCCCTGCCTGCCGGCAGGCAGGCAATGCCCAATATCCAATTATCAATTTTCAATTGGATGATTGGTAATATTGGAAATTGGAATATATTGGAGTTGGTAGTATTGGATTATTGCTGTTATTATTCCCTTTGTCCTTTTGGTTTGGCCACAAATTCCTTGAAATTCTTAAGGTCATCAGGCTTGTTTTTAAAGGTAAAGAGGATTTTGTCAATATAATTGGCTAAATCCTGATGAAATGGCAAATGGTTTAAATCCACGTTGTCCTTGTCCTGGCTTCTGGCATGGATTTCCAAAGAACCGACGCCCAAAATTCTTTCCATGACAGGGTTTTTGTAGTAAGTTTTGGTTTTGACTGCCTCGTCCCAAAAAAGAGTGCGCATGGTTATGTGAAAAGGGGTAACAGGAGCAAATTTAACAATCCTGCGGTCGGTAACAAAAATATCGGTTTTTTCATGGGTGGAGTTTATCCACCACATACCAAACAAAATTAAACAGGCTGACAAAATTGAGCCAAGGGCCGCCATTTGCCCGCCCAGAAAAGGCAAATTAAAGGAAACAATCCCAAAAGCAAAAAAAACAAAAAATCCCAGAACCAGAACTTTTAAAAAGGAAAGATATTTAACCCCGCGGTGTGGCCTCGTGTGATAAAGAACCCGTTCGTCGGTCTGCTGGCCGGGAAAAGAATTCTCCATATGGTATGATTGTATATAAACTAAACCTATTAATCAAGTTAAACCCAGTAAACAGTAAACAGACAACAGAAAACAAAGAACTTTCGATGTTTACTGTTCACTGTTGTCTGTTTTCTAATGTATGACCCGCTATATCTTAGTTGCTTTTCTTCCCGACACCATTAATTACACGTTAAGAGCTATTAGGGAGCAGTTTGAGCCGGGGGTCAGCCAAAAAATTGCGCCCCATATTTCTTTAACCTATCCTTTTTGGTGGCCGGGCAAAGAGGAAGAACTGATAAAAAAAATCGCCAAAGCTGGCAGCGCCCTGAAAAGTTTTCAGGCAGAAGTATCAGAAGTTAAAAGTTTTAGCAGGGAAGTTAAATCCCAATGTGTCAAGCTAACCCACACCGGGGGTGTGCTGGGTAGACACCTAAGGTATGCCGGAGAAAAGATGGTTATCTTTCTTTCGGTTTTGCCAAAGGAGCCTTTTTTGGTTTTTCATAATAAACTGACTTTTGCCTTAAAAACCCGGGCCCGGTTTATAACCGACAATCTGCCTGATAAAAAACTGCCCGAAAATTATACACCCCATATAACTCTGGCCATAAAAGGCACGGATAAAGATTTTATCAGACTGCAGGAGCTTTGCGCCAGATTTATCGGTTACAGTTTTTTTCCGGAAAGCATTTTTTTGTTAAAAAGAAAAGAGAAAGAGCAAAACTGGTCTGTGGTATCCGAATTTAAACTATAGGGTATAGGGTCGGGTCTTAAAAACGTTGTTCTAATGCTCATTTTTTGAAAGCAGATAAAACAGGATAATTAAGGCCAAAATTCCCTGCCAAAAAGGAACGGGAAGCGCAAAAATTATGCCCAAAGGGAAAGCGGAGAGAATTAACGGCAAAGTTGCCGCGTGCATGACAAGCTGAAGGGATTTAGCGTAATTAAACTTGTAATGGGCCAATCTTAAAAGCAAAAACGCAAAAACCCCCAAAATTAAAACAGCCGCGAAGTGGCCGGTTAAACTGCTGACAATAATAAAGGACCCCAGCCCGATTAATATATAAAGCAAATACTTCTGTAAAAATCCGGTTAATGTTGTAACCGCATTAACAAACTCGTTTTTGTTTAGGGAAAAGCCGTTAAAATTTGAGAGCGGAATCATCTGCAGGTTATTTTGACTGTTGCCCAAAACCAGCGAATCGTTTGTCAGCCAAAAATCAGTATTGTAGGAATTAAATTTGGTTAAAGAGAAAGGGGTTTTAGTGTCAATGACAAGAAAATTGGCCGTATCCTGCCCGTTTGCGTTAAAAATAAGCCGCGAGGGAATAATCAGAGGTTCTTTGACGTTGGTTTTAACCCGGCCGTTATTAATTTCTATTTTAAGATTGTTTGGATAAACTTCTTTCAAAACGCCCGGCCCTTTTTGCAAAAGCAGTTTGGCTCCGGCGCCAATAACGGCGGTTGCAAAAATTGCCGTGACAAAAGAGAGCAGGAAAGTCAGAAACAAAAAATATTTTAACGAAAAGGAAAAAGGCGTTTTAAGAAGAGTTTGGTAGAATCCGGCGGAAGTGAAACTGTTTAAGATATTGCGAAAAAATCCGGATAGCGCACCCATTTTTTAATAGTATACTTTTTTGTCCGGCTTGGCAATTATCAGCCGGGAATTATTAACACAGTTATTAAGAAAATCTGAGAAAAAGAAAAAGACCCAGAAAAAGAAGAACAAAAAAAACCAGCCAGCCGGCAGTGTATCCCACAATGGTTAAGGCCGCTTTGGTGTTTTTCTTATCCCAAAAGATAAAGATAGGATAGCCCAGAGAAATTAAAGCGCAGACCAAAGCCGAAGTGACAAAAATCAGAAGAAAAACCGCCGGACCCAGAAGATTGTTCGTTTTTCCAAACCAGTTATTTCCCTGCCAGAAAACAACGGCAACCAGACTGCAGTAAAGAACCAAGCCAAAGGCCTGAAGAAAACCTATAAAGGGAAGAGAAAGTTTCTTCATAAACCATAGCCAGTTTATAACCGCTTTGTCGAAAACTCCAGAATATCAGTCCGGTGACAAAGACAAAGCAGAGGTTAAAACTTCCGGGTTTTCGAGTACAAAGCAGTTTAAACTTGACAAGAGAAAACTGCGGGCTACTGCCCACAGAAGTTTATAACAGTTTAAGAATTATTGCAAATTCGCAGGGCTATTTTCAGGGTTGAACCCTGCCTGCCCGCCGCAACTTTAGTGAAGGTGGGTTTTGGGGCATAAAACAGGGCTTTTTATTTGCAGGGGCGGAAGGAATCGAACCCTCAATAGAGGTTTTGGAGACCTCTGTTATGCCGTTTAACTACGCCCCTATCTTCTTTGCTATTTTAACAAAAAAGTAATAATTATGCACGATTAATTTTAAAGATAAGCCTATAGGCTTGACAATAGTGCTATTAAGTGGTATTTTAGCTGTCAATTACTTTTTCTGCCTGTGGAGAAAATCTTTATGACAGCTGTTTCTGAAAATCTTGGTCACGGTTTAAATCCTAATGCGGGGTCTGATTGGATTGGCGGCGGATTAACAATGCTATCAGAGAGGGAAGCTGTTGCCGGATCCATATATTCTACAGAACCGACAAAATTATTTGAACTGCCGTCAACCAAGGCTTTTGAAAAAAGTCTGCAGAATAAATTTTTAAGATTTATTCCCGACGAACAACAGACAGCCTTTTTAGCAGCCATAAAATCCTCTGCAACATTAAAAGATGCTTTTGATACGCTTGTTAACTATGATGTTCCTCAAAAAATTATGAGACAAACAAGTGAACGTTCAGCAATAATGGCTAAAAATATTCTTACTGATCCCAGAAAATTAGCCTACGCCTTTGTTATGGGAGGAATGATTTTAACTGCTGCCTGTGCAACAGTTCCTGACGTTGGCTCAACGACTACTGCGGTGTCACAATATGACAGATGGGGAGCATGGTTTAGAAATGAGCCAGAAGCAGCAGTGACTACTGTGGCTTCATTAAGCGGAGTACTTGGAGGAATGGGAGGACTTATAGGAGCTATACCGGCGCATTTAGCGGCAATGCAGCCGGGAAGAGTAGATGAACACGGAGTACCTATACCGCCGATGCCTATTCACCATGCTCTTGCAGGAGTTGGCGCTTCAGGAGTTTCAGAGTTCATAGAGAATTACATAAAAGGCGGCAGTGCTACAGTGGGAGCAACTATTTTTCTTGCCGGAGCGCCGGTAGAAAGTATTAAATTCCTTGGAACTCTGTTTACTGCCGGACTGTTTTTGGAAACAATAACAGAAATAGGAGTCGGCGCGTTTAATGCGATGAGGAGAATCTAATTAGTATCTAAGCAAGGCCTTTAGCTGAGTTTTTAAATTAGGTTGCAGAACAGTTTTATTATCAATAATATTAGGCTGTACGGTTAAAATACTACCTGTGTCACCTGTGCCATCTGTTGTTTCTTTAACTATAAGTTTTTTTCCTTCTTCCAGGGGACCAATATTAGTTTGTTGTTGAAATTTTATTACATGATTACGCGCGTCAACCGCAGCCAAAGCTGTTTTAACAAGTTGCTGTCTTCTCTTATTTAAAGATTTACCTAAGGTTGTTGGATGCTGTTCGTCAGAACCGTAAAAGAAAAGAACATTGTCTAAAACACCCATTTCTCTTCCAAGTTGGCGAATATTTATCCTTCTACCATTTTGAGCTTGTTGTAAATAATGTTCATAATTAGACTGTAAGCGTTGCAAAGATTCTGTTATGGCAACAGCAGCAGCTGCGTTTCTTCTTATTTTTTTGACGCTCTGGTTTGTTATTGAGGCAGCTACATCTGCAGTTTTGGCGCCATGATGGCGTAGAGGATCTCCCGTCGGATTTTTACCGCTTCTGGCAATCTTTTCTGCTATGGCGATTTGTTTTTGAGCACCG
>JAMDAL010000001.1 GCA_023484305.1 Patescibacteria group bacterium
GTTTTCTTGATTTCCTTTTTGTTCGGTCTGTTCTCCTAAAACGCGGGTAGAATGTTGGTTTTGAACAACCGTGACTGCCCCTAAGAGAAGAATAGACAACATGATTAAAGGAAGTAGATATTTCAACTTTATACTGGTGTCTTTTTTAGTTTTTTTTGAGTCGTCTTTCATTAAAGTGGTTTTATAATTGTCCTCTATCTTCAGACTATAAAAGTTTTTACTAAAAGTCAATAGTTTTGATAAGAAGTTCGAGTTTGTTGTAAAGTTGCACGCTTTGAGTATATCCTTAGAAACACTATCCAAACAGCTCTTTACTTAAAAGAGCCAACAATCTTTACGGTCAACAACCTGCTTACGGATCCGGACTTTCAAAAAGAGGCCATGACGTTTACGATGAAAATCTTAAAAATTTCCGGTCCATTGTTTTCAATAATATACTCATTTATTTTTCACCGTCATTCCATGGTTGGTTATATATAGTGAGACTACGAAAGGAGGTGAAAAAAATATGAACAAACAAAAACTCATTCCGTTTATGGCAGCTGCTTTTGTCCTTCTGGGTGGAGCGGTCACAGGTATGCGTGCACTTGGCCCGTCCATGGTCCATGCACAAGCGCCGTCAGCTCAAATTAAACAGGCTGCTCCTGAAAAAGGGGAGGTCGTTGAAGTGCAAGGAAAAGAAAGCGCGAAAACCAGTGAACCGGCCAACGAACAGGCGCAGGAGAAAAACCTAGCAGGAAGCGGTCACCAGGATGCCAACGGCACAAACGTCGACCATCAGTTTGAAGGCGTCGAATAAGCCTACAGCAGTGGTAATGCTGGCAAAACAAGAGGGTAACACCTCTTGTTTTGTTATTATACACCGGTTTTCATCGTATTTTCACGCAACATGACGATAATTAAAAAATGAGAGGAAATTCATATAAACATAGACAAAAATCAATTGTTATCTTTACGGCTTTTTTAATATTCAGTTTTTGCATCCTTTCTTTGGTTTTTAGCGACCAAGCAAAAGCTCTTATCGCCGATAATATGCTGCGCCCGTTTATTGGCAACACAAAAACAGTCACCATAGAAGCCGCATATTTGAATGCGGTTGACAAAACCAAGACGTTAAAAAACGGTTTACTTAACACCAAGGCAGAAAGTGCAAGGATTATAAATCCTGCTCAAACATATGGTTCGTCACATTTTGGGTTGGATAACATCCGCCCACTTTTAACAGATTACCCTGTACAAGGAGAGGGCGTATGGGATACGGTAAAAACGCATGCGGGCACAATATTATTAGCAAAAACATTTCTGCGGGTAGATCCCCATAGGCCAACAAGCGAAGTTACCATAGTCAAGATGAATATGAATGAACTTTACCTTCATCTGGCCCCCGAAAAAGGAAAAATTCCATCCACGATAATTAGAAACGGCAAGCTTATTGCGGCATTTAATGGCGGCTTTCAACAAAAAGACGGCCATTACGGATTTGTCATCGACAATCGAACATATCTTCCTCTCAAAAACAATCTGGCGACCCTAGTTATTCCTTACCACGGCCAGCCCAGGATAATACAGTTTAACGGGCAACGTTTAAATCCAAACGAAATCGAAGCCATACGGCAGAACTGTCCTATGCTTATTGAAAATGCCGTTATAACAACCAATCTTCCCGCCTGGAATACGGAGTCGTGGGGATTAACCATAACCAACTCGATGTTTACCTGGCGTTCGGGATTAGGAGTAACCAGGAATGGAAATCTTATCTATGCGGCAGGACCGTCCCTTACCCCCAAAACCCTGGCAATAGCGCTTCAAAAAGCCGGGGCAATCAATGCCATGCAATTAGATATCAATTTCCCCTGGACCAGATATTCTGTCTTTACGTACAGAAAAGGCGTTATACATGGTAAACCGGTAAATTGGCAAATGGAGCCGAACCAACGGTATTTTACCGGATACAACAAAGATTTTTTCTATGTAACGAGAAAGTAAACCTGTATATGAGCCTTATTCTCATTATATTCCCATGTCCATAGCACTACACTATTCACAATGATATGCACACCATAATGCAAAAGAAATCAATCCTATTTATCGGTATCACAGTGTTGATTGGAATAATCATCTATTTGCTTTGGTTAACCTTTCAGCCAGCTAATTCAGCCGTTTCTTTTCAAACAGCATCTGTAAAAAAAGGGAATCTGCTTGTTACCGTTTCTGCTTCCGGTTCCGTTGTTTCCGGCGGGAACACGAATGCAATAACACAAGCCAGTGGCACAGTAATACATATATATGTTACAGAAGGGCAGAATGTGCATACAGGAGATAAGGTAGCCGAGATACAGCTTGATTCACAAGGGATACAGAATAGGGATAAATTATGGAGTACCTATTTAACGGCAAAAGCGGCGGTGGACAGCGCAAAAGCAAAACAATACGCGCTGCAGGCGCAAATGTTTTTGGACAACCAGACATTCATGAACGGGGCGGTAGCAAGCCACTTTCCTTCGTACAACCCCACCTATGCGCAGCAAAATGCCCAGTGGTTATCCAGCGAAGCGCAGTATAAAAACCAAGAGACCGTTATTCAACAGACAGAAGCAGATCTTGCCACCGCGTGGCGTGATTATCAAAATGTAACCGGAATAATCACCGCTCCTATAAGTGGAACTGTTGTTGGTCTAAAAGCGGTTGCCGGTATGCCGATTACCGGCAGTATCGGAGCAAATTCAGCTCCTGTGGTTATTGCTACAATCCAATCCGAAAAGCAGGTATTCGGGCAGTTTCAGGTATCAGAGATGGATATGTCAAAGGTCAAAGTCGGACAAAAGGCACAGCTATCGATCCCCGCTATCCCCGGAAAAACATTTACCGGGACCGTTGTTGCAATTGATACAACAGGCTTAGCAAAATCAGGAGTTATCCATTTTCCGGTTACCGTTACCATAGATAATCCGACGCCCGAGCTTTTGACCAATATGTCTGCTGACGTAAAGATTATTCTTTCGGAAAAAGATCATGTACTTCTTTTGCCTTCCAGCGCCATACAAGATACCAATGGGACTTCTGTCGTTCAGGTTATTAAAAATGGGAAAGTCTTCCCGGTTCCGGTACAGGTTGGCCTTTCAAACGATACACAAACAGAAATTCTTTCCGGTCTTTCACAAAACGATATGGTGGTGACAGGAACGCAAGCAAATCAAATACCACAAAATGGGATAACGTCGCCTTTTGGCGGACTATCCAGCCCGGGAAACCTGGCTGCCCCGGGAGGCGGGAATAATTAATAATATCTATGATTCAAATAAAAAATATTACAAAAGTTTATAAAACCGGCACAACTGATACAGTCGTTTTAAATAACGTTTCTTTCCATGTAGAGTCCGGTGACTATGTGGCGGTCATGGGGCCATCAGGAAGCGGAAAGTCAACACTTATGCATATTTTAGGACTATTGGATAGTCCTACGTCCGGGACATATGAGCTGGATAAGAAAAATGTGGCAGCATTTTCAAAGTATGAGCTGGCAAAACTAAGAAACAGAAAGATCGGTTTTGTTTTTCAGGCTTTTAATCTTCTTCCGAGGGCAAGTGCCTTGAAAAACGTGATGCTTCCCATGCTTTATGGAGGAGTAGAAGAGAAAGAACGGCAAAAACAGGCGGCGGCACTTCTAACCCGCATCGGTCTGGAAAACCGCTTGCTTAATACCAGTAACGAACTCTCAGGTGGAGAAATGCAGCGGGTGGCCATTGCGCGGGCGCTGGCTATGAATCCGGATATTCTTCTGGCCGATGAACCAACTGGCAACATTTCCACGCAACAGGGAAAAGAAATTATGGAAATATTCAATACGCTTAATGGTCAAGGTCACACCATCATTATCATTACCCATGACGCGCTTATTGCCCATTATGCAAAAAGGATTATTAAACTTCAGGACGGGAAAATTATCTATGACGGGAAACGAAGAGGAATTCTATGAACATATCTGACCTTATTGCTATCGCTTCAGAGGCTTTAACCCTTAATAAACTGCGGTCGTTTTTGGCGACGCTCGGGATCATTATCGGCATTGCTTCGGTCATTGCTCTACTCTCTTTGGGAGAAGGCAGTAAGCAGGCTATAAAATTGGAGGTAAACTCTCTGGGAGCAAATTTACTGACGATCATTCCGGGCGGCACGCTGCAACTGCCAGGGAGCAGCACAAGCCTTACTCTTTCCGATGCAAAGGCAATACAAAATGATTCTTCCATACGACGTTTTGTCTCCAACGTTTCTCCTGAGTTTTCTCAAGATACGAATGTGGCAAGCTCCCGGACATATATTGGCACGACCGTATTGGGGGTAATGCCCGATTACCAATTTGTGCATATGGTCGGCATGCAACAAGGCGCGTTTTTGACTCAAAGTGACGAAAAACAGCTGGGAAAGGTGGCGGTTATTGGTCCACAGGTTGCCTCATCTCTTTTTGCAAACGCTAATCCCATAGGTCAGACAGTTCATATTAACGACACACCGTTTACCGTAATCGGCGTTACCCAGTCAAAAGGCGGTAATATAGCACAGTACCAGGATAATTTAGTATATATCCCTCTTTCAGTTGCAGAATATGAGGTTTTTGGCATCCATTACTTAAACGCAATTTCCGTATCGGTGAAAAACGCTAAAGTTATGACGGAAGCTCAAAACGCCCTCGGATATTTCTTGCTGGCGCGCCACCATATCATAAATCTGACTTTCGCGGATTTTTCAATTATTTCGCAAAAAGACGTTTTGCACGTAGCCTCACAAACATCGCAAACCCTGACGTCTCTTTTAGGCGGCATAGCTGGAATTTCTTTAGTGGTTGGGGGAATTGGCATTATGAATATCATGCTTATGGCGGTGATTGAACGGACACGGGAAATCGGGCTTCGAAAAGCGTTGGGGGCAACAGAGAGTGAAATCATCTTTCAATTTTTGTCGGAGACCGTAATTTTGACATTTTTAGGAGGAATATCGGGTATGGTCATTGGCGTTTTAACCACAACAGCAATTTCGTTTTTCCTTCAGACCTTATTGGTTATTTCTCTATCTGGAATTATTCTTTCGCTTGGAGTTTCATGTTTCATGGGCATTGTTTTTGGATTATACCCGGCATATAAGGCGGCGGCACTTTCGCCAATTGAGGCGTTGCGGTATGAATAGTTACAATTTTTATTTGAATGGAGGTGACGGAAATGAAAAATAAAACAATCTTTATTATTTTTGTTGGTGCTTTACTTCTTATCATAGTTATATTAGGAGGCCGGCTTTTTTTAAAAAGGCAAAATCAAACAGTGGCTCAACCAGTTAAAGCAACCCAACAGCAAACAAACGATAATAGTCAACAAGGAGGTCCTGATGTTCCTGGACAAGGGGGAGCAGGCGAAGGGGCAGGCGCGGGTGCGGGAGGAAATAACTAAGTGATTTTTGATGTATTCCGGCCAAAACCCGGGAGAATCCAACTATAAACGAAATAACTGCAAAAAGTATTCCAAATTTGCGGTTATACACGAACACCACTGAAGCGATGACCATAGTGAGCCAGGTATGGTCAAAAGGGAATCCATTATCTGCAACGTGATATAACAAGCAAGGAAATCATATATGAAAGCATTGTTGTCACTATTTCTTTTGTTTTTCAGTACGTTATTTGGTCCACACCACACTGTTGTACCAACTCCATCTCCTGCGCCTCGCATGACTCAAACCTGTCCAACCGGATACATTCTTGTTCCTGGGAATACGTATTTCCATACCGCTGACTTTTGTGTGATGAAATACGATGCAAAATGTACCAACGCTGATCCGAAATGTGTTACTTATGAAGGAGTTTACCGGAATGATGCTCCCGGATGTCGTTGTGACGGAAATTATCGTGTGGTATCCACACCAAATGGAGCACCAATCACCTATATTCCGGAAGCCAATGGTACTAATATTTCAGCCAAAAAGTATTGCGAGCGTTCTGGGGGACATTTGATCACAAATCCCGAATGGATGACGATAGGCAGAAATGTGGAACAGGTAGCTAATAACTGGTGTAATAAGGACGGAACCGGGTGTGAAAATTCTCCTGGAGCTCCCGGCAAAATTTTAGCGAATGGTCACAATGACAGTATTCCTTACCGAGCCCTTCAGGCGGGAAACGATAGTCAACCCTGTTTTGGGACGACCGCCGATGGAAGTAACATCTGTGGTGGAGTCTCTTCACAAAAAAGAACGTTACAGATATCCAACGGAAATATCATCTGGGATTTTGCCGGAAATGTGTGGCAGTGGATTGACGTTACTATTCCTCTAAAAGATGAACCACTCTCACTGAATGCTAAAAACAAGTTTGCACAATGGGTTTGGGAGGAATTCCAATCAGTGCCATACGATCCAAATAATATGCCCTCAAATCCCAACTGGAATTCAGCCCAGGGTGTCGGAAGAGTTTTCCATTATAGTTATTATGGAAATATAGATCCAACTCTCTATACTTTTATTCGTGCTGGAAACTGGAGACACGGTTACGACAGCGGTGCCTTTACTTATCACGAACAACCTGTTCCCAGTAAAACCGGAATAGATGATGTGGGGTTTAGGTGTATCATGTCTCCTTCCTAATTCTTATCGTATGAAGTTTATTATCAGTATTTAATCTTTTGTTTCCGCACCGCCTGCGGCTTTGGTTACTTGTGCCGTCTGTATGGCGTAATCAGGAGTACTGACTATAACAGTAAACTGTAGCTTGTTACTTGAAGTAAAGTAGAGACTGTGGGTATTGACCGTAAAGTGATCGGCGCCGGATTTATTGTCAAAATGGATGGTCTGCGTTTTTCCAGCGGGTAATACAAAGTCGCTTAATTTCTTGTAATATCCTTCTTTTTTGTTGGTGACCGTATCAGTAAGCGTGTAATATACTTCAAATGACGTCAGGTCTTTTGAGGTAAGATTTTGCAAGGTTAATTGTAAATGATCATTCACCGGATTTCCTGCTGCGTCCGTGTTATTTTCTACCACAAGCGAGGTGATTTTAAATCCCGGTGCTGTTGCGGTATTTTTAATAGGATTTGGGTAGAGCCCAGGGACGACATCCTGCGGATCTTGGGATGCTGTTTGAATACTGGGTATTTGAGAAGGTGTAGTTTGAGTAGTAGGCGTTGTCGAAAGTGGCGCTACGGTTTTTTTGGGAGATGGGGTTCCTGACACAAGATATATCGTTACAATAAACGCTAACGCGACGCCCCCAAGAATAATAAATTTATTCATATGCTTACTTTACTATAAAATATCCGTCATGGGAATAACATGAAAATGACTATGTCGTCCTTTCTAGAATTCGTTTATTACTAAATACCGCAAAGGACAATAAAATACCCCCGGTGTAGTAACCAATTATCCATACGAGATCGCCCCATTTGTCCTGAAAGATTACGGATAGATTTTTGTCATTGTACATGGTCTTAATTCCTAATGTTGCAAATGCAAGTCGCTCATAATGTTTCTCAACCGAACTTTCCTCCAAGGCATTTCGAAGTGTTTCATAGGTTTTAAATTTTGTGATAACCCCTTGTTGCTGGGTTTTGGTCATATGCATGCTATTAAAAAATCCTCCGGGAATTTGGTTATCAGGATCCATAGTATCGCCGATTTGCGGGATAACAAGAACGATCAGTAACCATATAACAAATCCAACAATAAGCGCATTCGGAAGATTTTTGAAAAGAAGCGACAATAACGCCGAAAGACTATAGAAAAACATGAGATAGATATAGGAAAAGATAAATGCCAGAAAAAGTTTTACGAGTTCTAGAGGTAAAAACACCACGTGTCCGACGCCGGTAATGGCAATCATTATAAAAAGGACAATCAATCCAAGTAGTGAGGCGAGTAATAAGCTGTTTCCCAGGATTTTGCCAAAGATGAATGATAACTTGCTCACCGGCCGACTCAATAAAAGTTGCAGAGTATTATTCCCTTTTTCCTTGGCAATACTAATGTAACCCAGGATAATACCAATAATGGCACCGATGATTTCAAGGTACTCAATGGTGCCACGAAGCATCTGGAGGGGAAAATATTGTGGTTTTTCCAAAACCGCCCCTGTTTGACCTAAAGCATGGAGCTGCGCGATAGCCGCATTATATTGCGCCACCTGTGACTGAAAATTAAATCCGGCTACCAGAAGCGAAACCGCAGTCAAAAACAGGAGAAAAACGACGAGCGTTACAAACAATACGTTTTTTATGGCATCGCTATATTCTTTTTTGGCGATAATCCAAACCGCTCTGTTATTCATAGATTTTGTCATTGGTGACGGCATACCGTACGAATGCATAAAAACTTAGTACCATAACTAGGAGATAATACAAAAGGAGCAAAAGAACCGACGAAGCATTTTTAATAATCGTGGTAGAAAGAGGAAGAGATTGAAACTGTTTTTGCGTTTCCAAAAGAGACTGTGCAAGTGCGGTATATTGCTGTTCGATAGAAATAGGTGCAAGAGCCGTGTGCATGAGCGTAAAAAAGGGACCCGTAGGAGTGACAACCGCAATATTGGTTGGGTTTAACAAAGCAACTGGATTTTGGCCCGTAGTAAGTTCAGGGAAAATGAAGGTAACTGCAATCCAAACAATAACCGGCACCAGTAATGCGAGCGACTCCGTATCAAAAACAATTGCCGCCCAGAGGCCGATCATGGCAAAGATGAGCATATAAAAAAACGAAACAAAATAAAACAAAGCTAACTTCTCTGTTTCCAGAAGTGACAATTGTTGATGAGGGATAAAATATGAAGAAATAACGCTGATGAGAAACGTGATGAGGACAATTGAAAAAAGGGCGATAGTAATCCCTATGATTTTCCCGAGGATGAAAGTTTTTTTTTCGACTGGTTTGGAAAAAATTAACTGGATGACTCTTGATTTTCGTTCCCTGATGAATGCTCGATGTCCCATGACAATTGCCATGAGCGAACCGATCAGAAAAATATAGATAATCATATTACGGAAAATGGCAAGAGCCGGAATCCCGATAAACGGATTAGGAGGAATCTGGGTTACCCCCGCATGTTGTAAACTCAGAACGGATGCTTTATAGATGGCCAGAATGGTAGTTTTTGTGGTCCAGCCAATATAGCTTGAAAATAAGGTCATTAAAAGGAATACTCCCAAAAGAAGAATAAAGGTGCGTTCGCGGATCAAGACGCGAAGTTCGTTTGCGACAATAGCTGAAAGTTGTTTTGCCATAGCATATATTTTGTGATTACCATGCGCTTTTTATTTCCATCTGCACGTATATTTCTTCTAATGAAACCTCGCTGGGAAATCGGCGGAGCGTATTATCTAAGGTATCTTTATAAATAAGTTTTCCATGATTTAAAACGCCAATTGAAGTGCATGTTTTTGCAACTTCAGATAACAAGTGAGTATTCATGAAGATGGTTAAATGCTTTTCTTTATTGAGCCGGATAATAATCTCGCGTAGATTTTTAATACCAAGGGGATCAAGTCCTGAGGTTGGTTCATCAAGAAACAGGATTTTGGGTTCGTGAATAATTGCCTGCGCAATGCCAATCCGTTGACGCATTCCTTTGGAAAACTCACCGAGTTTTTTATTCTCAATACCGTGAAAGTCTAAAAAATCAAGAACCTCTTCAATATGTTTCCTGACATCATGCACACCCGATAGTCTTGCAAAGAAGCTTAGATTTTCAAATGCAGTTAAATTATTGTAAAACGTCACGTTCTCTGGCAGATACCCAATTTGTTGTCGAACCTGCATACTTTGCTTGACCGTGTCATATCCCGCAACCGTTGCTGTACCAGAAGATGGTTGCATCAGGGTGGTAAGAATATTGATCGTTGTCGTTTTCCCCGCGCCGTTATGCCCTAAAAATCCAAAAATCTCTCCTTCATACACCTCTAGATCTAAATTGTCTAAGGCATTGTGGGAATTATAGGAATGACTTAAAGACTTCGTCTCAATTACGGGATTGTTGGTATTCATGCTTTTATTTTATTTATAGAAGATGGGAATAAAATGAAAAAACATTTAGTTCGTTTTTGTCCTGTCCTGCTTTTTCATTATATGGGGTTCAAAACATCTATCAAAAAGTGGGTGTTTAAGCCTGTCGAAAAATGCAACGTGGAGAAGAAGGTCTTTTTAGTTTTATATTATAAGTCTTTCCTTCGTTCGCTAAATTCTTTTTTATCAATTTCCCCACGAGCATAACGCTCTTTGAGAATATCAAGAGGGGTTTTATCGTCTTTGCTTTGTCCGGATCGGGATAAATACCGAATTAAAACAACCACTACGAGAATGAGAAGAATCCAGAAAATAATCATAGATATCCATCCGAAAAGACCAAAACCTCCCCATCCACCCATCATATTATTCCAACCACTATAACCCATCATAGGATTTCCACCTCCTCCCATCATCTGCATCATGCCCATCATCGGCATAAAGCCAGTGCCCTGTGAGGAAGTATCGCAACCACTACCACGTTTACCCCAAGCAATATGCATTTGTTCCTCGCCTTGTTCTCCCATCATTCCCTTCATCATTTCATTCATGGCAATATGTCTTGAGGTATCTCCAATGGCTTGACCCATAAAGTATTCGCCAATTTTTTCAAAATCTACGTCTTTAAGCTGTGAACAAGTAGTTTTTTTGTTGTTTAAGTCATCTAGAAACCTTTTGCCCTCCTGTTCTTCTTGCTGCTGGCTTTGGATTGTGGCATTATCGGGAGATGAACTTGAAAAACCCATCATCCCTTGAGCAAAAACAGAGGATGGTAAAATTGTCAAACTAGTAAACAGAACTAAAAACAAAACCATTTTTTTCATAGGTTTTAAACTATAAATCTTTAAACACTTTTGCTAACGATGGACCAAGCACTTGAATTGAAAACTCATAAAACTGGCCAAAAGGCACAATGTGCACAGTTAAATTCATTTTTAGCTTTTCGCCCATTTTCTGTATCAGATCATTTGCGGTTTCCGGATCGGATTTACTATTTGAAAGGTGAGCAAAAGAATGGAGAATTACTGTACTCGTATTATTTTTATTTGCTAGCCATTTAATGTTCCCGACAGCTTTATCGACCACATCGTTCTTATCTTTGTCGGTTTCTTCTACATGGATAAATATAACTAGAGAGTTATCAAAACTCACCTTTTCTGTTTCAGGAGAGTCTGAACTATATGGCTTATACCAAAAACTTTTTGTGTGAAACATTAACAGCTTCATATTTTACTTCTATCTATAATTCCTCTAATAATTTCATCAACTTCTCTAGGTAAAGAACCTAAGTTTGCCTTAGGGAAAAATTGAGGCAATATGATAGGTCGCATACCGGAAATATAAGTTTTACCGCCCTTTTGATAGACATTTATCTTGCAAGGAAGACAAAGACCTATCTTTAGATCAGCCTGTAAAGCATTGTAGGCATTTTTAGCGTTGCATATCTCAATAATTTTGAATGGCTCAATCGTAAAACCTTTTTCAGCCAAAGTTTTCGTAACATCATGGGTATAAAGCACCCGAAATCCAGCCTTTTTTGTTTCCTGCTCCACTATGGCAACCGCATCTTCAAATGATTTTTCCGTAGTTACTGTATAATCAAAATCCATAAATTCTCCTTTCAAACTAAAATGTTAATACTTTATCGCTTGTTGCAACCAGAGAATATAAATCTGCAATCCCACCTTTGGGACAACTTTTACTGTCTTGCTGGTGGCGCATATTCATGCATGTACCACATGCGATGAGTTCAGCTTTTTCTGCCTGTAAAAACTTATCAACCTGTTCGTTTAGATTAAATTGTTCCTGATTTACTTTGTCATACTCCACCGCTTCACCTAAAAGAAACATTCTGACTTCATCGCCTTTTGTTAAGGCTAGATTTGCTAACCTAAAAGCATTCCAGTTGGTTTCTAAATTTTTGGTAGAAAGAATTATTGATAATTTCATACCGGTTGACTCTTTTTGTAACCCTCTAAAAACCTATGGATAAGTTTATCTGTTCGGGTAAGGGAGCTTGCTGCTGACTTTAAGAAGTCTTTTCCTTCCTGAGTAATGGTATAAGTCCTTCTGTCTGGACCTGAATCATTTTTCTCCCAATCGGATGTTACCCAATCATCTCTTTCCATTCTTCGTAAAGTCCTGTATAAATCGCCAATATCCACTTTTTCACCGCAATGTTTTTCTAAATCCTCCATAAGTCCATATCCATGAGAGGAACCTTTTGAAAGGAGAAGTAAAATACACGGCTCAATAAACCGTTCAATATTGCCAAAATCCCTTGACCGAAAAGAACAGCCACAAGTTCTGCACATATATGTTAATATCATATAGCATGACAAATTAAATGTCAAGTCCTTGTACTGGTCCAGTACTTCTTGGACTCTAAGTCCTCCTTTAACATAAAAGCCATGGGTGTTAAGTAACCCAAGGCTTGGTGTGGTCTGACTGTATTGTAGTATAACAGATAATTAATGAGTTTCTGGTTAAAACTGTGGATATCTTCAAGTTCTTCTGTGTGAGAGTCAACAAATTCCTCTTGAATGGTTCTGTTAAACCTTTCAATAAAAGCATTGGACTTAGGAGTATGAGGATAGGAAAAATAGTGGGTGATGTTCTTTCTTTTCAGGTAAGAATCAAGTTCTTTTTGAAATTCCAATCCGTTGTCAGTTTTAACTGCCTTGACTTTAAAAGGAGCTACTAGCTCCAGTTTTTGATAAAAGTCTAAGGCTATGGCACTACTGAGCCCTTTGTAGGAAAAGGCAAAAGAAAACTTGGAATAGACATCTAAACAAGTCAGAATATATCTTTTTAAACCCAAATCAAATCTGACGATGGTATCAATCTGAAGAAGCTCTCCTGGGCTTTTGGACTTAAAGTTTTTGCTTACTCTGTCCTTGTGCCTTCTAATTCTTGTTTTTGCCCATTGAGAGCTGGCATCATGATAAACCCTGCCCAGTTTTAAATAACACCAATGGTTTCTGTTAATGATCCTGCCTACTTTAGAAGCAGAAACTAAAGGTAAACCTTCTTTTTCACAGTAAGCATCCAGAAGTATTTTAATCTTTTGTTTACCAAACCTGCCATTGTGTAGTCTGAGGTTATGAATAAACTCTAGTATCTTTGAGTCTACCAACATCTTTCTAGTAGTTTTAGGTTTGGTTGATAAGGGGACTAAAGACATTAGGCTACCACCAGACTTTTTTAACTGTCTCTTCCACAAAAAGAGAGTACTTCTGCCTACTTGATAGGCCTCCTTAGTAGCAGTAAAACCAAACTGATCATAGAAGGACAAAACTTTCATTCTGAACTTGGCCACATCACTAACAGAATATTGTTGAGAAGAAGAAAAATATTTCATGAGGGTAGCATAGCCTACTACCCCTTTAAAAAGAAACCTGGTTTTGTCCAATGCGTTTACTTAGAATAGTCCAATATGTATCTGAACTTTTGCAATTTTTGACCTCATCCCAACCTTCTCCTAAAAGGAGAAGGTATCTTTATTTTATACCCTCTCCTATCAGGAGAGGGTAGGGTGAGGTATAATTTAGTTATGCCAGCCAAAGACCACATCCCGGAAATTCTTAAAATTCTTCACCAAAAATATCCCCATGCCAAAATTGTTTTAAATTATTCCAACCATTGGGAACTTTTGGTGGCAGTGGTTTTGTCCGCACAATGCACGGATAAAAAAGTCAACGAAGTAACTGCTAAACTTTTTCAAAAATATCCCAAATTTGAGGATTATGTCAGGGCAGATTTAAAGGTTTTTGAAAGCGACATTCGCTCTACTGGTTTTTATCATAATAAAGCAAAAAATATTTTGGCAGCTGCAAAAATTGTCAAAGAAAAATTTGGCGGAAAAGTTCCCGACAAAATGGCAGACTTAATCAGTCTTCCCGGAGTCGCCAGAAAAACCGCCAATATTATTTTGGGAAATGCTTTTAACATTGTGGAAGGGATTGCGGTTGACACTCATGTGGGGAGAGTTTCCCAAAGACTGGGATTAACCAAAAACAGCGATCCGGTGAAAATCGAAAATGATTTAATGCAGCTTTTGCCAAAAACGGAATGGTTTAAATGGAATTATATGGTGATTGATTTTGGAAGAGAAATTTGCGACGCCAAAAAACCGTTATGCGGCCAATGTCCTCTTAACAAACTTTGCCCCCTTGCTTTTAATATCAAGGTCCGCAGATAGCCAAAAACTTTTAGGTCTTTTGGAAATTTTTAAACAATTGTTAACCCCGGGTTGGCAGATATTTTCTTCCAGGAAACAGGGTGATAATTAAAAAATGCGCAGGAAGCAATATAAAAGGCATTGTCATTGCAAAGTTTAGGAGGCGGAATATACAGATAAATTTTAAATTTTAAATTTTTAATTTTTAATGAATTTTCAATTTCAAATTTTAATTTTTCTCTTAGTCTTTGATTGGCTGCCACTCCGCCACCCAGCAAAATAGTTTTTGGTTGATAAATTTCTGCAGCCTTAATAACTTTGGCCGTTAAAACATCAGTAATGGCTTCCTGAAGTTCATAGGAAACGGCATTAATTGTTTCATTGTTAAATTGTTTTATTGCTTTTAATTTTTCTACTTCCCGCATGACGGCCGTTTTTAAACCACTAAATGAAAAGTCTAAATTATCTTCGTTTATCAATGGCCTGGGCAATCTAATTGTTGTCTGTTTTCTGTTATCTGTTATCTGTTGTGCCGCTGCGGCAATGGCCGGTCCCCCAAAATAACCATTTAATCCTAAAAGCCTGGCAGATTTGTCAAAACATTCTCCGGCCGCATCGTCTCTGGTGCCGCCTAAATATTTTAATTGACCGTGGTTTTTCATTAACACCAAATCTGTGTGTCCGCCGGAAACAACCAGACAGAGAGCTGGAAACTGGGGCAGGTTATTATTAATTTTTTCCTCTTTGTCATTCCCGCGAAAGCGGGAATCTATATGATAATTATTTTTATGGATTCCTGCCTGCGCAGGAACGACATTGGTATTAATCCAGTTGGCATAAATATGGCCGACCAGATGGTTAACCGGGACGATTGGTTTTTTCCAAACCAAGGCCAGCGTTTTGGCAGTTTCAACCCCGACCAAAAGAGAACCGATTAGGCCGGGACCAACAGTAACAGCAAGAGCGTCAATAGAATTATCGATATTACGATATTTCGATATTGCGATATTAGGCGCTTTTTCCTTATTTTTCCTAATATCATAATATCCTAGTATCCCGGCATTTTTTAAGGCTTCTTCAATCACCGGAATAACGCATTTTACCTGTTCTCTGGCTGCTATCTCCGGAATTACCCCGCCGGTTTTTTGATGCAAATCTAGGGAAGAGGCAATAGTCTGAGAAATAATTTTGGTGCCGTTTTCCACTACGGCCGCAGCTGTTTCGTCACAGGAAGTTTCAAGAGCCAGAATACGCATAAATTTCTAATTGCCCTAATTTTTAATTAACCTAAATAATTATTCAATAATAAAATTCCTAAAATTGCTTATTAAGAAAATAGAAATTATTTAGAAATTAGAATAATTAGGTTAATTAGTAATTTTAATCTATTCCCAACAATTTAGTTAGTTCTGTTGTTGACGGCGTTTTAATTCTGGGAATAACTACTAGTTTTGCGCCCACCATTTTTGCCTGTTGTTGTTTTTTTTCTTTAATAGGATCGTCTTGAGTGGCAGTAATAACATCCGGTTTAACAGTTTTAATTAGGGCAGTGTAGTCGCTATCGCTATTTAGACCGGGTAGTAGCAAAACAAAATCCACCACGTCCAACCCCGCCAGCATTTCTGCCCGCTCGTTTTGATTGTGTATGGGCCTGTTTATTCCTTTTAAAGTTTTGGTTCTACTGTCAGATTCCAGGGCCACCAATAAAATATCTCCGGTTTTTTTGGCCTCTTTTAAAAACCGCAAATGGCCAATATGAAGAATATCAAAACAACCACCGCACAACACTAACTTACGACCACTCTTTTTAATAAAGTCTAATTGATTTAAAGAAATTATTTTTGACATAAGCGTTTAATTTTTAATTTACAATTTTAAATTTTAAATGAATTTCAAATGTCTGTTTTGCTACGCAAAATTCGCTTGCGAACAATTTTAAAAATTAAATCATTTAGATTTGATTTAAAATTAAAAATTTATAATTTAAAATTACTCTTTTATTCCCCTAAGATATACTGCCTGCCATGGTTGATAGTTGGAATAAAAAGTTTTCTGAAAAATAACCTGGCCGTTTCTTTCCACCTTATAATCAAAAGAAGCCTTGGCTCCCCAGGCGCTAAAATCAACCTGTTTGATTTCGCCTTTGGGCAAAGCCGGGTCGTCCTGATACAGGTCGGGCGGCGCAGGCGTTTGGTCCCAGACCACAGGCTTGGTTAAGGTTACATGGCGGTTGTCCTTTTGTCCATAAAGATCAAAGGTGAGCCGGTAGTTGGCGGTGTCGGTTATCGCCTGAACTAAAATATAATGTCCGGTGTCGTTTTTAATTTTCAAATCGTTGGTCGGGCTGTAAACTGTGGCATCAATTCCGGGCGGGCTGTCCTGTTCGTAGTAGCCGACGCGGTAAGCATGGGCCCAGCGTTCCACAATCGGCAGGCCGGCGTTAAGGGCAGAGCGAAAAAGGGTGGTGGAAACCTGGCAGACTCCGCCGCCGTCTCCCAAAATAGTTTTGCCGTCTTTAATAATATACGCCTGTTTATAGCCGGTAAAAGCAGAAATATCTCCAAGCGCCCGGTTAAACGAAAAAGTTTCTCCGGGAGCAATTAAAACGCCGTTTAAACGCGAAGCGGCCAGAGATATATTGTAAACCCGGTTTTCTATGGAATGATAAAAAGTGGAAGTTCCTGAACCGATTAGTTCTTTGATGCCGTAATCGTTGGCGCGATCCGTGGTAATTTCCGGTTTAACCAAATTAACGGTTAAAGGGATATCAATTTCAGTTGGCGTTAAAGACAGGGCTGTTAAGCCGTCGGCCTTTTTTCGGAAGGAATTTTCGCTTTCACTTTGATTTAATCTGCGGCCGTTTTTTGAGATTTGGAAGCTGACCACGCGGTTGTTTTCAAATCGGAATAAAGCGTTTTGCGGGGCGATATTAATTTGTCCGGCCAATAGTGTTAATATTTTTTGCAGTTGGTTTTGGTCATAGGAAACGGACAAGGACAGTTGCAAGGGGTTTTTATTGGCAAATAATTTTAAGTATAAATCGGAAAAAAAATTGCCGCTTCTGCCCAACAGATAAGCCTGGTCGGAAAGCAGTTTTGCGTTATAACCCAAATTTAACTCTGCGGCGCTGGCAGTGGCGGCAAAATTTTCATAGCTGAAAGTAAGACGCAGATTTTTAAATTTATTGTTTTGGTCTATAAAATATTTTTGAACCTCCTGTGGGCTTTTTCCGCCCAAATCAACTCCGGCAATGGTTATGCCGGGATATACTTTGCCCTGGTATGTTTTTTCAAACGACAAATAGTAAAACAAAAAAAGAATAAAAAGGCCCAATATACAGCCGGCTAGAAAGAAGAAAACCAAAACACTCAAAGAGGTTTTTGTCTTTTGGGTTTTATCCTCATATATCAATCCTTCTTTTTCCCGGATAAGGGTTGAGCGCTGATATTTTTTTCGTCGGGGTTTTTTGCTTTTGGCCATAGCTTAATTTTAACAGATAGAAGACCGGCGGCAAAATAATTTAAGCGGCACAAAATTTCGCGTACGCTACAGCTTGTGTCAGTTGTGTCTGGAAGATATTGATAAGAAGAAGTAAGCTGTGGGCAGAAAAATACAGGCATATACTTAGGGCTTGATGGCGCTATATAAAGATAAATAAAACTTTTTAATGCGTGAAGTTTTGTAAAAAATGCCACAGCAAAAAATTATAAATATTAAAATTATAAATATTATGTATTTTATACCACAAAAAAACTATTTTGACTGACCCCTTGCACTTCTTGCTAATTTTTTCTAGACTGGAAATACCACTTGTCATTCCCGCGCAGGCGGGAATCTATATGAGTATTGTTCGAACAGCGAGAACTTCTCACTTTCTGCCTGTCCGGCAGGCAGGCGTTCGAAGAATATATTTATGGATTCCCGATTAGACCGGAAATGACAAATGTAAAAATGAAAAAACTGTTTTCTGTTATCTGTTTACTGTTTTCTGTTTTTCTTCTTTCCGGATGTAATTTGCCGCTGGTGGGGCAGTTGGGCAGTCCGCAAAAAGTTACCCTGCAATATTGGGGCTTGTGGGAACAGCCGCAGGTTATACAGTCTCTTATTAACGATTATCAAAAGCTTCATCCCAACGTTACCGTAATTTATAAAAAAATGTCGCCGCAAAGCTACAGGGAAACCATTACCGCGCGTTTGGCCGAAGGCACCGGTCCGGATATTTTCCGCTTTCATAATACCTGGCTGGCGATGTTAAAAAACAATTTGAGTCCGGTGCCAAGTTCGGTAATGAGCGCGGCCCAAATGGACAGCAGTTTTTATCCCGTGGTGAAAAAAGATTTAAAAATCGGCAGCCAGTATTACGGCCTGCCTTTGGAAATTGATACTTTGGGGCTTTACATTAATACGGACATCTTAAATGCCGCCGGGGAAAAACCGCCGGCAACCTGGGAGGATTTTAAAAATTTGGCGCAAAAACTGACAGTCAAGGACGCCGGCGGAAAAATTCTGACCGCCGGCGCGGCAATAGGTACAACCAATAATGTGGAACACTGGAGCGATATTTTAGGATTAATGATGCTGCAAAACGGTACGGATATGAATAAAGTCGGCGCCACAGTTTTATCCGACGGCAGCAATGCCGGAGTTGACGCCTTAAATTATTATGTTTCCTTTGCCAAGGGCGACAGCCGGGTTTGGGACGATACGCTGGATAACTCCATGAATGCTTTTGCTTCCGGGAAAACCGCGATGTTTTTCGGTCCTTCCTGGGAAGCCTTTGATATTAAAACGCTTAATCCTTCCGTTAATTTTGAAGTGGTGCCGGTGCCGCAGCTTTCCGGAACCAATATCACCTGGGCCACATACTGGGTGGAAGGCGTTGCCCGGCGCAGCAAAAACCAGCAGGCTGCCTGGGATTTTCTTAAATTTTTATCCTCACAGGAAGAACTGAAAAAGTTTTACAGTCTGTCTTCAAATCTGCGGCTGTTTGGAGAACCCTATCCTTATATCAGCATGGCGTCTTTAATAAACAGCGATCCTATTGCCGGAGCTTTTGTCAAACAAGCCCCAAATGCCACATCCTGGTATTTGGCCTCGCGCACTTTTGATAACGGTTTAAACGACAAAATGATTGCCTATTTTGCCGATGCGGTTAACGGAGTTTATAAAGAGACAACTACGGCCAAAAGCGCCCTGGAAACCGCGGAAAAAGGGGTTAATGCTCTCTTGGTTCAGTATGGTCTAAGCTCCGGTAATGCCGGACAAGCTCCGAGCCAATAATAACAAGAATAGATGCCAGAGGTACGGCAAAAATCGATCCCCAGACTCCGGCGACTTTTAAGCCGACCAAAAAAGACAAAAGGACCACCACAGGATGAATGCGCATAGCCCTGCCCCAAAGCTTGGTAGCCAAAATATTAAGTTCCACCTGCTGAATAATAAAAATAACAAAAGTCAGCCATAAGGCCGAAGGCAGCCCGAGCGTTAAACCGGCGATAAAAGGCGGCAAAAGGCCCAAAAGAGGGCCAATTATCGGGATAACTGTCAGTACCGCAGAAAGAAAGCCGGCCACCAGGGCAAAGGAGGGCACAAAAATCTGCAAAAATATAAAAACAATCAGCCCGAAAATAATTCCCAAAACCACCTGAACCCTGATAAATCCGGCAAAAGTGTTGTCAATAACGCCCCGGAAATACTCAACCTCTTTATGGTAATTGTTTGGTACAAGAAGCAAAAACCACTGCCAGATTTTTTGTTTGTCCAAAAGAAGATAAAAAGATAAAAATAAAATAAAGAAAAAATAAAAAAGGAAAGATGCCACCCTGCCGGCAATGGTCACAGAATTTTCCAGAACCGAAAAACTGACGTCCAGAATTCTGTTGGCCCAGCCCGGAATGTAGCGGTTAAAAGTGGGAGCCAGCGTAAGCAAATTGTTGATCTGGGCCACAATAATTGGCACGGCTAAAATAAACAGCCCAACAATAAAAACCGTAAAAACACCGTATATAACAAAAGCAGCGCCAAGACGGGAAACCCCCATTTTGATTAAACGCTCCAAAAGCGGTTCAAACAAAAAAGAAATAAGCCAGGATAAAAGCAGGACCAGAATAATGTCAGAAAAAAGATAAAGAAACTTTAAAACATAACTGGCCAAAAACAGGGCCGCAACAACAGAAAGCATAATAGAGAGAAGACGCAGAGAACCGATTTGGTCAGATAAATTTTTAAACATACAACTTATGCTATCATACGGATAATGAAAATAACAAGCTCGCAAATTCTGGCAATTTTATACGCGGATATTTTTGATTATCCGTTAAAAAAGGATGAGTTAGAAAGGTGGCAGATAAAAGATAGGTATAAAAATTATAATGATTATAACAATTATAAAGTTTATACTTATAAGAACGGTTATTTCTGCCCTTACGGCCGAGAAAAAATCATTAATCTTCGTCAGCAAAGAAAAAAATATTCACAGCAGAAAATTCATCTGGCAAAAAAAACTGTCCAACTCTTACAAAAAATTCCTTTTATAAAACTGGTTGCCATTACCGGTGCCTTATCTATGTATAACAGTCCGCAGGAGGACGACATAGATTTATTAATTGTGACGGAAAAAAACCGTTTATGGATTTCCCGATTTTTAGTTTCCATTTTCTTAGATGTGTTAGGAAAAAGAAGAAGGCCAAAAGATACAAACTTTCAGGACAAAATTTGTCTAAATATGTTTTTAGAAGAATCAAAGCTGCAAATTCCCCGGAGAGAACAAAATTTATACACAGCCCACGAGGTTTGCCAGATTATGCCAATTTACAACAAACTGCAGACGTATGAAAAGTTTCTGTCGGCAAATAAATGGACGAAGAAGTATTTACCAAACGGAGTCGACAATAGGATATTAGGATATTATGATACCAGGCGAAATAAAGATAAATCACGTATTATCGTAATATCGAAATATCATAATATCATCTTAGATTTTCTTGAATACACAGCCTATAAACTGCAGTATATTTATATGAAATCCAGAATGACCAGGGAAACAGTGGAAAGAAAAAGGGCATTCTTCCATCCTCTGGACAGAACCAATTGGGTTTTAAAAGAATTCAATAAGCGATTAAAAGAGATTAATTGGTAAACTCCTGGGCAAACATTTCGCCGTAGATGCCGCCATTAATAACTCCAATTCCCACCTTGCCAAACTCCGGATTTAAAATGTTGGCGCGGTGCCCGGGGCTGTTCATCAGTCCGGTATCGGCAATATCCACGCCGGGCGCATAGGCCAGATTTTCCCCGGCCGCCTCAAAACTGATACCGGCATTTTTCATCCGGTCAAAAGGAGACAGGCCTTCGGGCGTATAGTGGGAAAAATAACCGCGATTAAACATATCTTTGTCGTGCGCCCGGGCCAGATTTTGCAATTTAGCGTCTAAAACCAGGGGTTTTATGCCGCGGCTAACCCTTTGTTGGTTAACATAGTTAAACATCGTTTGTTCCGCGGCCGAATCAGGACTGTAATTGGCGGTGGTAAAATGCAGGTTGATGTTTTCGCTGCCCTGCGGGTTAACCGTTAAAAAGTTCAGAGTGTCGTTTACCGCGCCGCCAAAAATATTATTTAAGGTCTGTTCCAGCCTTTGCGTTTTATCAACCAGGGGTTTTCCCAGCCTTGAAGATTCAATGCCGGCTTTAACAACAGGAGAAATAGGCAGGGAAATTAAAAGGGTTAAGAAAAATGCCAAAACGATAAGTCCGTTTAAAAAAGAGGGGATAAAACCCAGGAGCCTGTTGCCCGGATAAAGCAGGATGTTTTTGGGCAGTTTTTCCAAAAGCAGCTGGCTTAAAAAGGCCAGGATAACTTCGGATAGAAAGCCGGCCAGCAAAAATCCCAGGGCGTCGGCAATGCCCTTGGTCAGTGAGAAATTTCCCACCAGCAGATAGGAAAGCAGGCCGTAGGACTTAAGGGCCAGAAAAAACGAGCCGCCAAACACCAGAAGTTCCAGAAATCCAGACAGAAAACCGCGCCCGATTCCGTCCACGACAAACCACAAGAGAACCAGTATTATAATAAGGTCCACCCAGTTGCCGTGAAGAAGAGGAAGGTTAGGTGGTAACATAAATTATATTTTTACCTTGTCATTCCCGGCCAGGAGGGAATCTATGTTATTGTTCGAACCGCCAACTGGCGGTGAGAACTTCTCGCCTTGGGCTCGAAGAATATTGGTATAGATTCCTGCCTTCGCAGGAATGACAGGATGTGTCTTGTTAAACAGTATACCATACTATAACAGTTTAAGTTTAATTCTGCTGGTGGTAAAATGGCGGATAATATGGAAAATCAAAAATCAAAAATCAAAAATCAAAATAGAAATTATTCTTCGAACGAAGCGAGAAGTTCTCGGCCCTTGGCCTCGAACAATAATTTATCGTTTTTACGCAAGTTAAACTCGTTTTTCCTTTTTGCCAGTAACAAACAAATTAGCGTTACTGTTGGCGTAATATTTTTGTTTTTAGTGGCCAGCTTTTACTGGTTTATCTTAAAAGATTTGCCCTTTCCCACCCAGCTTACCAGCCAAACCCCTTCCCAGACCACCAAAATTTTTGACAGGCACGGGGCACTTCTTTATGAAATTTATGTCAACCAGAACCGGACCATTGTTCCCCTGTCGCAAATCCCTCTTTATTTAAGAGAAGCCACAATTTCCATTGAAGATAAGGATTTTTACCGTCACGGCGGCATTAACGTGGTTAACGGCATGCTTCGGGCCGTTAAGGCGATGGTGATTAACCGGCAGGGCTTGCAGGGGGGATCAACGATTACGCAGCAACTGGTTAAAACTTCGCTTTTAACCCCGGAGCGGACAATTATCCGGAAAATAAAAGAAGTCGTTCTGGCAGTTATCACCGATAAAATTTATAGTAAAGACCAGATTTTGGCTATGTATTTAAACAGAGTGCCATACGGCGGTACGGCCTGGGGGGTAGAAGCCGCCAGCGAAAAATATTTTAATAAAAAAGTCAGCCAGCTGGGTTTGGCAGAGAGTAGTATGCTGGCCGGACTTCCGGCCGCGCCGACACTTTATTCGCCTCTGGGCAGCCACCCGGAATTGGCCAAAAAACGCCAGGCGGAAGTTTTGGGGCGCATGAGGGAAGACGGTTATATTACCCGCCAGCAGGAAGAAGAGGCAGAAAAAGAAATTCTGCACTACAACTTAAACAGCCAGCAAATTAAGGCGCCTCATTTTGTGATGTATGTCAAAGATTTGCTGGAGAAAAAATACGGAGAAAATTTGGTGGAGCGGGGCGGACTTCAGGTGACCACCACCTTGGATTTGCCCATTCAAAATTTTGCCCAGCAAACCGTGGCCAGCGAAGTGGCAAAGTTAAAAACCCTGGACGTTGGTAACGGCGCGGCCCTGGTGACAGAACCGGCAACCGGAGAAATTTTAGCCATGGTGGGCTCAAGGAATTATTTTGACACCACTCACGACGGCAATGTTAATGTCACTTTGGCCTTAAGACAACCGGGCTCTTCTATTAAACCGGTTAATTATGCGCTGGGGCTTCTCAAAGGAGCCACGCCGGCGACCCTTTTTATTGATGAACCAACCTGTTTTGCCAATATTGCCGGACAAAAACCCTATTGTCCTGTTAATTATGACGGCAAATTTCATGGCCCGGTGCAGCTGCGGTTTGCCCTGGGCAACTCCATTAATATTCCGGCTGTCAAAATGCTGGCCGAAAACGGAGTACACAGCATGGTGGCAACGGCTTCGGCTATGGGGATTAGTACCTGGACTGATGAAAGCCGTTTTGGTTTATCACTAACTTTGGGAGGGGCAGAAGTGCGTATGACCGATATGGCTACAGTTTACGGCGTTTTTGCCAACGCCGGGGCCAGGGTTGACCTTAACCCGGTCTTAAAAGTGGTGGACAGTTCGGGCAGGGTTTTGGAAGAAAATAAACAGGCTTACAGCTGGGACAAGAAACAAACCCATTCGCTTTTGGATATTAACGGCAAAAGAGTTTTACCCTGGGATGTCACCTATTTAATTTCCCACATTCTTTTGGATAATAACGCCCGGTCGATGGAGTTTGGAGACAACAGCCCCCTGCGCGTTTCAGGGCACAGCGCTGTTTCTGTCAAAACCGGCACCACTGACGATAAGCGGGATAACTGGACCATCGGGTACACCCCTTCCTATGTCGTGGCAGTTTGGGTTGGCAACAATGACAATACGCCGATGAATCCGTATTTGTCATCCGGTATTACCGGGGCAGCGCCTATTTGGAATAAGATTATGACCTATTTGCTAAAAGATTCCAAAGACCAGTGGCCCTTAATGCCGTCTGATATTGTTGGTATGCAGATTTGCAGCCTGTCGGGGAAGTTGCCCGGAGACACCGGGTGTCCCGCGCGTTTTGAATATTTTATCAAAGGCACAGAACCAACCCAGGTTGACGATAGCAGAAAGAATGTTTTAGTTGATAAAACCACAGGAGGATTGGCCAAACCCGGACAGACGGATAACGTGGAAGAGCAAATGCACACCGTGGTCAAAGACGCTTTTACCGGCTTTTGTGTGGACTGTAGCTCCACCAGTTCTTCAACTTTGGTGACAACGTGGAAGTTCTAGCCGTCTATTGACATTACATATCTTTTGTCATATCATTAGATGATGAAATATTTCGATTGGGACGAGGTGAAAAACGGAAAACTTAAGGCTGAAAGGGATATTTCTTTTGAGGAAGCAATTATTGCCATAGAGGCAGAAGGCATTTTAGATATAGTTGATCATCCTAATCAAAAACGCTATCCCGGACAAAAAATTTTCGTGGTCAATATTAACATTTACGCGTATTTAATTCCTTTTGTGGAAGATACGGAAAAAATATTTTTAAAAACCATTATATCAAGCAGAAGAGCAACAAAGAAATATTTAATAGAGAGGAGAAAAGTATGAAATATTTTGACTTAGACCAGGAAGAAAAAGAAATTTTACAGGCCTTGGAAAAAGGCAAATTAAAAAGCGCGGGAAATATTGCGAAGGTGAAAAAGCAATACGAACAATACGCTCGGGAAACTCTAGCCAAGACCAAAAATATTAATATCAGGTTGTCACAAAAAGACCTTTTAAAACTTAAGGCCAAGGCGGTTGAGCTTGGTTTGCCCTATCAGACACTGATAGCCTCGGCCCTGCATCAGTATGCGGGCAGGCCAGAGTCTGTTTTTGCATAAACCGTTAGAGAAAAGATGTTTATGAGGTTCTTAGACAAATGCAAAAGTAAAATAATTAAGTACCTTTTAACTTAATATCTTCATCCCCAATCTCCATTTTTTGTCCCGGTTTCAAGTCAAAAAAAACCGAACCGTGACCTTGAATGGAAATGTCAGGCGTTTTGTCTTTAGGCGAAAGTTTAACATCTGTGGCAAAGCGCTCATTAGTTATTAGTACAGTTCCACCTTTTGCCCAACCGTGTATGTTTGCTGTTGCGCCTCCTGCTAGGGGTATTTTTTTGTTTTCGCCGCTTCCTACAATAATTCTTTCTCCTTTAACAATTCCTAAAATTGGTGCCATATTTTCCTCCTTTATAATTTAGCCCATAGTCTACCAATCTCTCTTAATAAAGTCAATGGCTCGTAACAAAGCCACAAAGTCGTTGTCATTTTGAGCACATTCGACAAGCTCAGTGTAAACTGTGCGAGGAATCTTATTCCATAGACCTGATTTGTATGAGATCCTTCACTTCGTTCAGGATGACACGGTACTGTTTGGTAGCTACGTTCCCAATGTGTATTGGGATCTTCGCAATGATAAATAAAGGAAAGTGGTATACTTTAGGATATGGCAAATTATGAAAAAGATCAAAAACTGGTAGCAGAGATTTTAAAAGGAAACGAAAAAGCCCTGCGGGAATTTTATCAAACCCATTCTCCCAGGCTTTTTAGCTATATTTTAAGAAAAGTTGCCAAAGAAGAAGACAGCCAGGAACTTTTGCAGGACACCCTCTTTGCCGGTCTGGAAGCCATGCGCGACTATGAGGGTAAAAGCAGTCTCTTTACATTTCTCTGTGCCATCGCCAACCATAAGGTGGTTGATTTTTACCGCAAAAAAAAGCTTAGACAAATGCTGTTTTCCCAAATGCCGAATTTGGGAAATTTAATCAGCGAACTGTTAAGCCCCGAAGAGCGATACAATAAAACGGAGCTTAAAGAAAAAATAAAACTCTGCTGGGCCAGTTTGCCGCAAAGATACCAGACTATTTTGCGGCTAAAATACGTGGAGGGTTTAACGGTTGTGCAGATTGCCGGCGATTTAAAAGAAACCGTCAAAAGCATAGAGTCAGCGCTTTTTCGCGCCAGAAAGGCCTTTATCAAAGTCTATACACAAATATAGTTATGTCATTCTGAGCAAAGCGAAGAATCTCTCGCGAATGCGAGTAGCTCAAACAAGTTGAGAGATCCTTCGGCGAAGCCCCAGGATGACAAAAAATGAAAAAGAAAAAACTTTCCCAAAAATTTTCTCAAAATCTTCTTAGGCAACTTTCTTTTAAACAAGACGAAGTGTCCCAACTTCCCCCTCAGACCATGGGGCCGTTAACTCCAATTTACAAAAAAGCCGCCAGCCGTTTAAAAGTTAATCCCTGGAAAATTCTTATACCGATTTCTTTAATCTTGGCCCTTTTGGTTTTAAAGATGACCGGACTGTTTTCTGTTAAACTGGTTTCGGTTCTACAGCAGGCTTTTTAGTAAAGGAAAAACTCTTCTGGTCGCGACTAAAGATTTTGCCATGTTAATTAGTCTTTCGCTGTCTTTGCTAAGGCTTTTTGCCAGATTTTCTGTCAATACCTACGGCGTTTTTCATAAACCCTATGAAACCTGGCGCCGGCTGGTACAGGAAAGCGACCTGGGACAAATTGCTATTTGGGGTTTTTTGCTTTGGGCATATCTGTCTGTGGCTGTGGTGGTAAAAAACGGCCTGGCCACAGGAGCCTTGTTTTTAACTTTTAATTTAAACCGCTTATTTAACATCACCGTTGTTTCTTTTATGGCGGTGACCCTGCTTTTTTGGCTGGCAGGGACCTGGTGCCATGGCAGGGGCAGTCTTAAAGAAGTTGCCGCCAGCTGGGTTTTTTCCTATTTGCCGACTTTAATCTGGTTTTTTTCTACCACGATTTTATATTTGATTTTGCCTCCTCCCCGAACCCAAAGTTTTTTGGGCCAAATTTTTACTTTGGTTTTTCTGGCCTTTTCTTTAAGTTTGTTATTCTGGAAAATAATTCTGTACTATCTGACCATGCGTTTTGCCCTGCGAATGAACTTATGGCAAATACTAAGAGCCAGTTTGGTGATTGTACCGGCCTTAACGTGTTATTTTTTACTGTTAAACAGACTGGGGTTTTATAAAATACCATTGGCGTGAAACACAGATTTAAACGGATGCAAAACTGATTTAAGCAGATATTTTTCTGTTTACATCTGCTTTTAATCCGCTTATATCTGTGTGAAAAATATGTTAAAAGGAACTAAATTAAAAGATTATCCTCATGCCCAAAAAAGACGGTTGTTTCTAGAGAAAACTTTGGGTATCAACTTGTCTGGTTTGGGAGAATTTTCCTTTGCCGAGGATGCTGTTCGTAACAAAAATATTGAAAATTTAGTGGGAGCCACACAAATACCCATGGGTGTGGCAGGACCAATTCTTGTTAACGGTCAGTTTGCCAGAGGGGAGTTTTATTTACCTTTAGCCACAACAGAAGGGGCCTTGGTGGCTTCGGTTTCCCGCGGGTGCAAGGCAATTAGTCGGTCTGGCGGAGTAACAGTGTTAGTAGAAAATGTTGGTACTACCCGCGCCCCGGTTTTTCAGACCAAGGGAATTTCAGAAAGCAAAAAATTAATTAAGTGGGTAGAAAATAATTTTTCCGCATTACAAAAGGTGGCAGAAAATTCTTCGTCACACCTTAAACTTTTAAACTTTAAACCATATTTTATGGGAAGAAACGTGTGGTTAAGACTTAACTTTGACACCGCTGATGCGATGGGTATGAATATGGCGACAACAGCTGCCACTCTAATAATACGTATTATCGAAGTAAAAACAGGATGCAAATGCGTTTCCGTATCCGGCAACTTAGATGTTGATAAAAAACCCAGCTGGATAAATTTTTTGGAAGGAAGAGGCAAAAAAGTTTGGGCAGAAGCTGTGATTTCTAGAGAAATAGCGCAGGAGGTTTTAAAAACCACTCCGGACAAGATGGTTGAAACAAGCAGGGCCAAAGTTTTATATGGTTCAATTTTGTCCGGCTCTTTAGGTTTTAACAGTCACTTTGCCAACATTATTGCCGCCTTATTTGCCGCCACCGGTCAGGATTTGGCCCATATTACTGAAGGAAGTTTAGGCGTGACTACGACTGAAATTTCAGACAAAGATTTATATATCAGCATTTACTTGCCGGACTTAATGATAGGTACGGTGGGCGGGGGTACCGGCCTTCCTGCGCAAAAAGAAGCCCTGTCTTTGTTAAAAATACCAGATCCTTCTTTAAAAAGCGGTCAACAGGTTTTAAAACTGGCGGAAATTATTGGCTCTGCGGTTTTAGCAGGAGAGTTGTCCTTATTGGGTGCGCTTGCAGCAGGCCAGTTAGCCAGTGCACATGAAAAACTTGGTAGAGGCAGGATGCACACAGATATAAGCGGATTAAAAGCAGATGTAAACAGATAAATACCTGCTTAAATCAGTTTGTCATCTGTTTAAATCTGTGTAAAAAATTATGCTAACAGGTATCGTAGGTTACGGCGTTTATATTCCAAAAGGAAGAATTAAAACTTCCGAAATTGCCCGCGTCTGGAAAAAAGAAGCCTCTGATTTAGAACATTCTTTGGGCGTTTTGGAAAAGGCAGTGGCTGCAATTGACGAAGACGCGGTCACTTTGGCCACCCAGGCGGGAAAGGATGCCATTTTTATGTCCGGGGTTAATCCGCAAGAAATTGAAGCCATGCTGGTTGGTTCCGAGTCTCATCCGTATGCGGTTAATCCTTCCAGTACTATTGTGGCTGAAGCCCTGGGATTTTCCAATTCCTACTTGGCAGCGGATTTAGAGTTTGCCTGCAAGGCCGGAACCGCCGGGTTAATTTTTGTGGCCGGGTTGGTGGAAGCAGGAAAAATAAGTTTAGGCATGGCCATTGGTTCTGACACGGCACAGGCCAAACCTCATGATGTTTTGGAATACACTGCAGGGGCAGGGGCAGGAGCATATCTTTTGGGCACGAAAAACATTTTGGCAAACATTCTGGATTACACTTCTTTTTCTTCCGACACTCCGGATTTTTGGCGCCGGGAAGGCATGCGCTATCCTTCTCATGGCGGCCGCTTTACCGGAGAACCGGCCTATTACACTCATATTTTGGGGGCAGCAGAGGCGCTTTTGACCAAAACCAAAACCAAACCGAGCGATTATGATTATTGCGTTTTTCACAGCCCCAACGGCAAATTTCCCCAGGCAATTTATTCCAGATTAGGCTTTACACCGGAGCAATTTAAACCCGGATTTATTGTTGATAAAATCGGCAACCCTTATTCTGCTTCTTCGCTTTTATCTTTAGCGTCGGTTTTAGAAATTGCCAAACCCAAACAAAAAATCTTTCTGGTTTCTTATGGTTCCGGGGCAGGTTCAGACGCTTTTGCCTTAGAAACGACAAATTTATTGCCAAAAGCCAGAACTAAAACCAAGCAGATTTCCTGGTTTATAAACAACAAAAATTATCTGGACTACATTCAATTATTAAAAAATGAAAAGAAAATTTAAAAGATAACGATTAAATATTAACGAGTTAACGGGTTAACGCGTTAATAAATAACCCGTTAATAATTAATAAAAAATATGGCGATTACTGTTTTAGGCGCTTCTACCACTAATTTTGGTGAACTCTGGAATCAGAGTTTGCGCGATTTAATTAGAGAAGCCAGCCTCTTAGCCCTAAAAGATGCCAATTTAAGCCCCAAGGATGTGGAAGCGGTTTTTGTTGGCAATATGCTGTCAGGAATTTTAGGCAGTCAGGAACAATTAGGGCCGGTGGTAACAGAAGAGTTGGGCATAAATGTTTCTGCCACAAGGGTGGAGGCGGCTTGCGCCTCAGGGGGGCTGGCAATTTATGAAGCAGTTAACAGTTTATTGTCCCAAAGATTTACAACAGTTTTGGTCGTAGGCGCGGAAAAAATGACGGATAAACCAGCGGAAAAAATCACCAGCAGTTTAATGGCAGCCGGTTCTGATGCCGAAAGACAGGCCGGAGCGACTTTTCCCAGTTTGTATGCGCTTTTGGCCAAAGCGCATATGGAAAAATACGGGACCAGCGAAGAAGAAATGGCAGCCGTGGCAGTTAAAAATCACTACCATGCTTCCTTAAACGGCCAGGCGCAGTTTCGCTTTTCCATTACCATAGAACAAGTTTTAAAAAGCACAAAAATTTGTGACCCCTTAAAACTTCTGGACTGTTCGCCGATTACCGATGGGGCAGCAGCAGTGGTACTTACGTCAGAAAACAGTAAACAAAAAACAGTAAACAGGCATGTTTACATTAATGCTTGTGAGACTGCAACCGATACTCTGGGTCTGGCGCAAAGAGAAAGTTTGACAGAGTTAAAAGCGACCAAACTGGCAGCAGAAAAGGCTTATAAAAAGGCCGGTGTCACACCCAAGGATATTGATGTGGCAGAACTTCATGACTGTTTTACTATTGCCGAGATTATGGCAGTTGAGGATTTAGGATTTTTTAAAAAAGGCGAAGCCGGAAAAAAATTTTTACAAGGAGAAACCAAATTGGGAAGCAAAGGCTTAATCACTAACACATCAGGGGGGCTCAAGGCCTGCGGGCATCCGGTGGGAGCAACCGGCATTAAACAAATTGCCGAGATTACCAAGCAGCTTAGGGGCAAAGCAGAGAAAAAACAAGTGGAAAATGCCAAGGTTGGGCTGTGTCAAAATGTAGGAGGGTCCGGCGCGACAGCAGTAGTTACTATTTTAACAAATTAACAGCTTGCTAAGGTCGCTTAGCAATTTTTTCCGGCGTCAAAAGTCCTTCGACAAGCTCAGGACCGCGACTCCTCAAAAATTGTCTAAGCTCCCCGCAAGCTTTAGAGATAAAAATAAGGAAAATTTATGACTAGTCCAATAAAAATCTGGAGAGAACAGAAAAAAATTAAAAACTTTTTAGGTTTAAAAGGAAAAGTCGTCAGTGCGACTTTGGTGCGCGTGCCTCCTTTGGGATTTTCTAATCAGGCGCCGTATTTTGTGGCGATTGTGGATATGGAAAACCCAGCCAAAGGCGGGCAAGGCAAGCAACGGCTAATTGGCCAAATGGTGGATGTGTTTGAAACCGAAATAAAAACCGGGCAAAAAGTGGAAGTAGTTTACCGCAAATTGGCAGAGACAGACAAAGAAGACGTCATTCATTACGGTATAAAATTCAGACCAACCTCACCCTAACCACACACCTCTCGGAGAGGGAATTATTTTTTTACCTTCTCCTTTTAGGAGAAGGCAGGATGAGGTCTTTATATGAAAGAAATTACAGTTTCCGCCCCGGGAAAAGTGCATTTAACCTCTGCCCATATTGTGGTTTATGGCAAACCCGCCCTTCTTTGTGCCATAAATTTGCGCGTGACAGTCTCAATAAAAAACGAAAACCATCAGGGAAAAATTATCATCTCCAGCAATATCTTTAAAGATGCTTTAACTTTAGAGAACAAAAAGATTAAAACTTTTACAGCCCAGGCCAAAAAGAGCTGGGAAGAGTATGGAAAAACTAACAACATTGAATTAATAAAACCCCTTACCGAGCCTGCCGGTTTTGTCAAAATCATTATAGGAGAAACGCTGGCATATCTTAAGAAAGATTTAAAAGACGTGGAAATCAATATTAATTCCCAGGTTCCCTTGGGTGCCAACTTTGGCGGTTCGGCCTCAGTTTCCGCGGCTCTTTTTGGCCTGGGC
>JAMDAL010000009.1:0-9286 GCA_023484305.1 Patescibacteria group bacterium
TGCTAGAATCAGTCATAGCGACCTCCTGTAAAGTACGGTTAAAAGTTAAGTTATCTCTTAACTGTACAAGAAGGTCGCTGCTTTTTTAAAGAGCTCGTATGTAAACTAATTCGCTGATACTTTAAGACTTAGGTGTCAAGCTAGTACACACCGGGTGTGTACGGTACGGTGTGAAGATTATTTTTGCCAAAGAGAGACAAAAGCTTCCTGGGGAAGTTCAACCTGTCCCACCAATTTCATCCTTTTCTTGCCCTTTTTCTGTGCCTCTAAGAGTTTATCCTTTCTGGTTCTGTCGCCGCCGTATAAATGAGCCAAAACGTCTTTTCTAAACGGAGGAATTTCGGCCCTGGCTAAGATATGGCTGCCCAAAGCAGTTTGTATCACAATTTTATATTGTTGGCGCGGTATTACGTTTTTTAATCTTTCTGCAATTTGGCGGCCAAGCATTTCTGCTTTGTCTTTTTCCACAACTTGACTAAGAACATCCTTTGGCTGGTTATTTAAGAGAACGTCCATTTTTGCCCCGTTAAACGGTTTATAACCCATAAAACTATAATCTAAACTGGCAAAACCCGACGTAACTGATTTTAGCTGGCTGAAAAAATCTCCCAAAAGGGCAGACAGCGGTATGGTTAATTCCAGTTCCAGCGTTTGCGATAAATAATTGACCTGGTTTATTGAAAAACTATTTTGTTGACAAAGTTTTAAAACATTATTGAAATAATTTTCCGGCACAAAGATAGTGGCAAGAATATAGGGTTGTCTAATTTCTTTAAACGATTGAGGAATTTGACCGGCAGTTTGAACCGTAAGAATTTTGTTATTTTCAGATACCACTTCATAGGCAACATCGGCCTTGCCAAAGAAAAGTTCCAAAGAAAATTCCCGTTCCAGGCGTTCCTTGACAATCTCGGCATGCAAAAGTCCCAGAAAACCCAGACGCAAACCGCGCCCCAGAGCCTGGGAATACTCTTCGCTAAAAGTTAAAGACGAATCATTCAGGGCCAGTTTTTTAACTGCTTCCAAAGCCTTGGGAAAATCATTATTGTTAACAGGATAAAGACCGGCGTATACCATGGGTTTGGGAGGATTAAATCCCGGGAAGGCAGTTGTTTTTTGACCGGTTTTGCCCAGTGTATCTCCAACCCGGCAAAGAGAAATATCTTTTAATCCTGTGGCAACAAATCCGACCTGACCGGCTTCTAATAATTCTGTTTCACAGGGGCTGGGATTAAAAATTCCCACCTTACGGACGGCTATGGACGTTTTGCTGTTTAAAAATGTCAGCCGGTCATCCTTTTTGACCTGTCCGGAAAATATACGCAGATACGTCATAACTCCGGAAAAATTATCATAAACAGAATCAAAGACCAGGGCCTTAAACGGCTCATCGGCTAATGGTTTTGGGGGCGGTATTTTTATTATGACTTCTTCCAGCAGTTGTTTTACGCCGGCTCCGGTTTTGGCAGAAATCTCTAAAATATCTTTTTCGGCAAGTTTAAAAATCTGATATATTTGTTTTTTGGTTTGGTTAATTTGGGCCAGAGGAGAATCGATTTTATTAACAACGGGAATAAGCGTTAATCCCAATTTTTGAGCCAGTTTGCCGTGAGAAAGGGTTTGGGCCTGAATGCCTTTGGTGGCATCAACTAGAAGAATTGCGCCCTCACAGCAGGCTAAAGAGCGGGATACTTCGTAGGAAAAATCCACATGGCCGGGAGTGTCTATTAAATTTAGGGTGTAAAAAGCGCCGTTTAAAGCATAGTTTAACCGGATAGGGGCAAGCTTAATGGTAATGCCGCGTTCTCTGGAAATGGGATTTTGGTCTAAAAACTGATCGAGATGCCCGCTGGCGTTTATTGCACCGGTTATTTCCAAAATACGATCTGCCAGGGTGGATTTTCCGTGGTCGATGTGGGCGATAATGGCAAAATTACGGATTGGGTTTTTCTCCATCAATAACCTCTGGCGACTTAGAAATTACCTGGCCAAACTGGCTTAGTTTGCCCAGAATTTGTAAAAACAATCCGGCTTCCTGAATTTTCAGGGCAATTGCCAGAATCAGATAAACGCTAAAGCCGATAAAAAAGGCAATGCCTGTCAAAAGAATTAAATTAACGGTGTGCGTCGTGTCAAAAACCAAAGCGTCCAGCAACTTCATGGGCAGATAGAGAAAAAGCCCGGTAATTATGGAGGCCAGGGTGATTTTTAAAGGAGAGGACCAAAGCCTAATGCGGTCAAAGCCCGAAACCTTTTTATCCAAATAGGTTAAAAGAAAAAGAGCGTTGGCAAGGCTGGCAATGGTGGTGGAAAGTCCCAGGGACCAAATTGGCAGGCGCCAGAAAACGATAAACAAGACGCTGAAAAACACATTGGTTAAAACTGAGACGATGCCGATGATAACCGGAGTACGGCTGTCATGAAGGGCGTAAAAAGCCCGGGCCAGAAGCTGAACGATGGCTTGGGCAAACACAGAAAGAGAAAAAAAAGCCAGAGTCTGGGCTGTTAATATTGTGGCGTCCCAGTCAAACAGTTTGGCGCCAAATGCCAGCCGGACCACAGGCACGCGCAGAACTATTAATAGCGCGCTGGTGGGAAAAACCAGAAAGAGAATCTGATGCAGACTGGTTAAAAGGGTGCTTTTAAATTTTTCCAAATCCTGTGTGCCAAACTCCTCTGACAGAGTCGGCAAGGAAGCCTGGGCGATAGTGGCGCCGAATAAGCTGATAGGGAGCTGCTGAAGGGTTTGGGCAAAATTAAAAATTGTCACACTGCGGGCTCCCAACAAAGAGGCCAGTATTAAATCTGTGGTGGTATCAATTTGCCCGACAGCCAGCCCCATGGTTCTTGGCAGCATTAATTTACCAATTTCTCTTACACCGGGATGGCGGTAGTCAAAAGTAAAACTATGATGCCAGCGGTAAGAAAATAAGGCGGGAATTTGTACCAGCATAAAAAGAATGGCTCCTAAAATTACTCCGTAAACCGGAGCCCTAAGACCGTAGGAGGGAGTCAGGAAAAAAATGCCGGCAATAATTCCTAAATCGTATAACACCGGCGCCAGAGACGGCAGAAGAAAGTGTTTAAAGGACTGCAGCATTCCCGTAAAAAAATTTCCCACGACCAGAGGAAAAACCTGGCCGATAATCATAAGCCGGGTAAATTCTGACATCAGTTCTATTTGAGAAGAAGAAAAACCGGGAGCCAGGAGGCGGGAAATTTCCGTGGTAAAAATTAAAACCGGCAAGGAGCAGATAAACACGACAACCAAACCTATATTTATAACCGCAGAGGCAACATGCCAGGCATCTTCTTTGTCATCGTTTTTAAGATAGCCGGTAAAAACCGGAATAAAAGCGGCGGACAAGGCTCCCAAAACCAGCAGTTCAAACAGAAGATTGGGGAGCCGGAAGGCAGCCAGATAAACGCCTAATTCCGACGGAGTGAAACGGGCGGAAAGCATACGCAGTTTTACCACGCCCAGAATTTTGGAAACCGCCACTGTGGACATAATGACAAAAGCGGCGGATAATATACTAGTCTGGCGCATTGACAAAAGATAAACGCCATTTTTAAAAATATTTTTTACCATTGCGGTCTTAATTTTACTCTGATATAATGCCCTTGCAAAGAGGTAACCATTATGCCGATAATAAAATCAGCTCTGAAAAAAATGCGCCAGGACAGAAAAAAGACAGCCATTAACCGGCTGCGCAAAGAAAAAGTAAAAAAATTAACGGATAAGGCTGTCAAAAATCCGACAAAGGAAAATATTTCTCTGGCAATAAGCGCCGTTGACAAACTTATCAAGGTGAAAGTTATCCACGGGAATAAAGCAGCCAGAATTAAGTCAAGATTAGCAAAATTAGCCAAGAAGGATAAAGCAGCTGCCAAGGAAGGAACAATTAAGAAAACAAGATTACCAACAAAAAGTAAAAAATAATCCTATTGTCATTACCGCAAGTGCGGGAATCTATATAATCTATTCTTCGAACGAAGTGAGAAGTTCTCGCTGTCGCTCGAACAATAATTAGTTAATATGGATTCCCGATTAGGTCGGGAATGACAAGGTAATTTTATGCCTGCCCAAAATAACAGTTTTTCCCTTAATTTGCTTCCCACGGATAACATCGAAAAAACCCCCGCCGGAAAATTTTTAAAATGGGCGCTTTCTGTAGGGCGTTATATTGTAATTTTTACCGAACTTATAGTTTTGGCCGCGTTTTTTTCCCGCTTTTATTTTGACAGAAAACTGTCTGATCTGCACGAAACCATTGCCCAAAAACAGGCCATAGTGGAAAGCGCCAGCGATTTGGAAACCCAGGCCAGATTAATTCAGGGGCGCCTGTCGGCAGTTAAAACCATCCTTTCCCAGGACACCAGAGCCAAAGGAATTTTGATGATACTGGCGCAAATTACACCCACCGATATTGTTTACGACAATCTTAATATTACAAATCAGTCAATAACTGTTACCGCCGTAACCGCTTCAGAAGCCAGCCTGGGGGTTTTTCTTTCCAATTTAAACACGGCTAAATTTACCGATATCAGCCTTGATTCGGTAGATAAAAATAAATATAAAGGGGCAGGCATCAGGTTTACGGTTTCGGCCAAATATTCCCCGGATTTTATTTTGAAAGGAACTTAAATGGAGCATAACGAAAATTTACACCGTTTCCAAAGATATTATACCGTTCTTGAACCCTGGTTAAATAAACCCAGAGTCAAGGGTTATACTTTTTTAATACTTTCAATATTTACCAGCGCCTTTTTTCTTTTTTTTGCCGTCAGGCCAACCTTAAATACCATTATTAATTTGCGCCGGCAAATTTCCGACAGTATGGATGTGGATGCCAAATTAACCCAAAAAATTAACGCTCTCTCGCAAATTCAGGCCCAATATGAAATCATTAAGCCGGATTTGCCGCTTCTCTCCCAGGTTCTGCCGCCCGTATCCGACGTGGCAGGGTTGGTACAGCAGATGGAAAAGACTTCTTCTGACAATCAGCTGGCCTTATCAGCCGTGCAATTTAGCGATGTCAGCCTGGTGGGGGAAAGGCAAAAAAAAGATGCCGCTTCCGGGCTGGTACCAGTATCTTTTCAGATTACCGAAGCCGGCGATTATGCTAAGATAGTAAATTTTATAGAAAGTATTAAAAAACTTTCCCGTCTTATCAGTATTGAAAATGTTAATTTCGATTCTGCCTCCAGCAGTCCAGCGGCCACTATCAGAATGAACGCCTATTATTATCAGAGCGGAAAGGCAACCAGCCAATAAAGATATGAAAAGCAAAGAATTATTAATCATTTCAATCTTAACCTTTTTAACCGTAGTATTTTGGATGGTTTCCCAGTTTGTCAACACCTCAAAAACTTCCACAATAACTCCCGTTTTACAGGAACAGATTAAGCCTATTGTGCCAAATTTTGATACAGCTGTTCTTAACCAGTTAAAAAATCGTTAAAAATTGAAATAGCATCTTGCATAAAGCTTTAATTTTGGGTTAGGATAAATTAGGGCCAAGTTTAACTTGGATATCAAACGATGAAAAAAGAATTTCGAATTCCTACCCTCCTCGGATTATTTCTCATACTAATAGGTTTAGTGGCAACGGCCTTTTTGGTTGGTTCGGCCCAGCGTTTTTTTCTTAAAGCCGGACCAAGCGCGGCGCCCAAGGATGTTAAAATAACCAATATTTCCGATACGTCTTTTTCTGTTTCCTTTACCACGCCTGACGCTCCGGTTTCCGCAGCCGTTTCATACGGAGAAAGCGCCTCGTTGGGAAATACCGCCAATGACGATCGGGTTCAGGCCGGCGCCACACAGGACAGGTATACCACGCACCATATTACCCTGCGTTTTTTAAAGGCGTCCACTAAATACTTTTTTAAAATAATTTCCGGAACCCAGACTTACGACAATCAGGGCGTGCCATACAGCGTTGTTACGGCGCCCGGCCTGGCTACGGTTAATTCCGCCGGCAACCCTGTTTACGGTACGGTTTTGAAAACGGATAAAAGCCCGGCTGTGGGCGCGATTGTTTATCTGACCGTTAATAATTCTTCGCCTTTGTCTGCCTTAGTCAAATCTTCCGGCAGCTGGCTGATAACTCTTAACAATGTCCGGACGGCTGATTTGTCAAGTTATTTGACTGTTAAGCCTAACGGCGATCCGGAAAATATTTTCGTTCAGGGAGGTTTTGACGGGGTGGCAACTGCCCAGACAGTAACGGGAAATGACGCGCCGGTACCGGCCATTACTTTGGGACAAACCTATAATTTTACCAGCGGCCAGCCAAAGGCAGTATTAACTGAAAATAGCGCCACATCTTCGGCAACTCCAAGTCCAACGCCTGCTCCTTTGGTTTCTAATACAATTACTCCCACCCCGACCGTATTTTCCTCTGCCTCTTCCTCTGGTTTTATTTCAGAGCAGACGGCCACATCTTCCGCCACTTTGATTTCGCCGGGAGAAAACTCGGTTTTAAACGATACCCGGCCCACCTTTACCGGAGTGGGAGTTCCGGGACAGACTATAACAATAACGGTACATTCCGATACGGCTTACAGCGCCACGGTTGTAGTTGGGCCGGACGGCAGATGGAGTTGGACGCCTCCGGGCAATCTTTCACCCGGCGATCATACGGTCACAATTGCTTCCGCCAATACCAACGGGCAAAATGCCAACAGTGCTACGCAAAATTTTACAGTTTTGGCCAGCGGCACTTCGGTGACAGAATCTGCCACGCCGTCTGCCACTTTGACGCCGACTTTTACGCCCGTCCCGACTCTTTCTGCCAGCTCAACCGCCATTCCCGTTACCGGCACAACTTTGCCTACATATTTACTTTTGTTGGCAGGTATGGTCATAATAATTATAGGTTTTACTTTTTATGCCATTATTTAAACCGGAAATTCTCTTTTTAATATTTTTGTTTCTCCAGTTTGCAGTGGTGATGTTTGTAGTGATTAAATACATCATAGACAAGCTGGTGGAAAGAAAATTTGAAGACCTGCATAAACAGGCATATCCTGACGCCCAGATTGTTTCCTCCGGGCAAAAAATTCCTTTTTTCAAAGTTTCCGAGCTGGTATTTTTGATTTTCGGACCTTCTCTTCTGGCTGTGGCGATGGTTTATTCGGTTTATACCGTGGTAAGCCCGGTGCCTCAGGATTTATTAACCAAAGCTGCAGAAAACGAACTGGAAGCGCAAAAAACAGTTAAGGTTACGGATAATTTTAAAGTCCGTCCGGAAATTGCCGCCAAATGGCAGAAAATTTTGGACAACGTGCCTCTTAATCCCACGCAGGTTTTAGCAACGGCATCTGCACAAAACAATATTAAAATTTTAACCTCCGGTAAAGAATACAGCTATCCGGAAATAACATTTACCTGGAGCGGGGATAAGACGGTGGAACCTGGAGTAAAAATCATAGGTTATTATGTTTATTTTGGTCCCAAAAATACGGAAATTCCTTTTCCAAAACCCAACTGGATGAATTCGGTCAATCCGGTCAGTATCGGAAAATTTACACCCAAAAATTCCTATACTTTTTCCGATCTGATTCCCGGACAAACATATTACTTGTATATTCAAACCAAAACCGATTCTAAAACTCCCTATTATGATATAGGCATGGAACAAGTGGGTTATTTACAAACGTTACCGGCTAAAAAACTATTCACTTATATTTATAAATAAAAAATTTTCCGCCTGCGCGGGATGACAAAAGTAACATTTAATGAAAAACATTAAACAATATATTCCGGTTTTAGTCTTTGTTGTTACCCTGGTTTTATCAGGAGTGACGATTTTGACATCCAGAGAATTGGAAAAGAGGAAATATATTCCTCCTAAACCGGCGGCGGCAGAAGCATGTCCTGCGGTAAACGGCCAGCCGGATATGAGCAATTCTGTTTGTCAGCATTATGCCGATTCTCTTCCCGGCTCAGGTACGGGAACTTGGAATTTGCACCAACTTCCGGACGGTAGTTATGGTTTTACATCTGCTGCAGAGTCGCCTGATCCCAGCGATAGGCCTCAACAGACAACTTCCACTCCTTCCTGTACCCCCGGGGCTACAACCTGCGGCTCCTGTTCGGTTTCCTGCGGAGGAGGAACGCAAACCTGCAGCGACGGCTGCAATAGCACCACCCAGTCTTGCAATACACAACCGTGTTCAACGCCGACTCCAACTAATACTCCAACTCCAACAAATACATCAACGCCTACGCCGACGGTTACACCGACCGGAACTTTAACGCCAACTTCAACGCCAACGTCAACCCTAACCCCAACTCAAACTCCGACGCCGACCATAACAGGTTCGCCAACGCCAACGCCAACGGGAATAACCTATTCCCATAATACCTGCGTTAACCGTTCCTGCGTCAGTCAGCTTTGCAGTCCGGCCAACCAGCCATGCAGCAGCAGCTGTTCCGGAGAAGTTGACTGTAATTCCCGGCTGGTTTGCGTTAACAATTCCTGTCAAAGAGTGGTTGGTTCCGGATCAGATGAGTGTCAGACCGACGTGGATTGCCAGCCTAAAGCCGTTGTTCCTCAGGTTCCCAAATCAGGAGACATAGGACCAACTATCTTAAGTGTAATTGGCGGGGCTGCTCTTCTTTTGGGCGGGATTTTACTTGCGCTTTAGTGTAAAATCAGGGCATGTCTTTTGGACGTTTTTTATGGCTTTTTATACTGCTTCTGTCGCTGGCGGTATTGCCGCTTGCCAATTCTTCTATTTTTTTATTTAATTTTGAGTTTTCTAAAATTCTGGTTTTTTATTTTTTTGGCATCTGCCTTCTTTTTTTATCAGGAATCTATTTAATAAAGACTAACAGCGTAGAAACCTTACCAAAATTTATTTTTTTACCATTAATTTCCTTTTTAACAATTTATACCATTTCCAGCATTTTTTCCATTAACCCCTTAGTTTCTTTTTTTGGCTATTTTGGCAGTTTTAGCGGAGGACTGATTTATGTTTTATTTCTATTAATTTATCTTTACAGTGCTTATGTTTTAAAGGAAGAAAAAAAAGTTATTTTGCAGACTATTTTTCTTTCCGGAGTTTTGGTCGGTCTTTATGGTTTATGGCAATATGGGCAGAATTTTCTGGCGACACACCAGTTTGTTTATCGTATCTATTCAACCATCGGCCAGCCAAACCGTCTGGCATTTTTTTTATTAGCAGTTGTGCCAATTAGTTTTTTTCTATTTTGGGAAGAAAAAAAGAACCTTTTAAAAACTTTCTACGGTTTGGGAAAAATTAGAAACTGTAGAAG
>JAMDAL010000009.1:9296-31840 GCA_023484305.1 Patescibacteria group bacterium
TAATAAAAAAAATGCCAGACGGTTTGGGAACAGTGATTACTTTATTGGCTTTCTTCCTCACTTTTTCCAGAAGTGCGTATATTGTATTATTGATAACTACGTTATTGACGGTTTTAATTTTGTTAAAACGTCATTCTGGGGAGCCCAAAGGGCGACTCCAGAATCTAATCAAAGACGGATTCTGGACAAGCCAGAATGACGAAAGAATTATTTCTAAAATTTTATTAATAATTATTATTTTTGGATTTATTATTTTTGGAGCAATCTTTTTAAGAAGCATTCCTTCTACAGTTTCTAATTTTTCCCAAAGCAGCCTTTCTTTACGTTTGGCCGAATGGCAGGGAAGCTGGAGCGCCGTTATTAACCGGCCCTGGTGGAGACAGTTGGCAGGTTACGGCCCGGAGACGGTTTATTATACATTTTTTAAATACCGGCCAGCGGTTTATAATTACAGCGCTCAAGAACAAATCGTCGGACCTAACCAAATCCGCAATTATTATCTGCATCTTTTAAGCGGCATCGGATTAATAGGTTTAATTTTATATTTATGGATATATTTCAAAATTCTTAGGAGAAGTTACAAAAACAGCCGGGATAATATTTTAGACACGGGTATTTTTTTCTCTCTTTTGGCCATTGCCCTGTACAGTTTTTTTTACTATCAGACAGAATCGGTTTTGCCCCTGTTTTGGGTTTTGGCAGGAGTTAGTTTGTCCGGAGGCAAAATTCACTTTAATAATATATATCATTATAGTGGAAAATTATTAGGGATTTTATTTATTGTTCTGGCCCCATTTTTATTTTACGGTTTGGGCTGTGCGGCAGTGGCGGATTATTATGGCAGCAGTTATCCTTCCGAGCAAAATTTTTTGCAGGCGGTTAAACTCAATCCCATTATTGATGCATACCAGAGAAACCTGTCCAAATTATATATGCTGGAGATGCTAAGTCTTAAAGACAATAACAAAAACCTGGCTTTGAAAAAATACCTGCAGGGAAAAGAAGCCATAGACAAAGCGCTTGCAATCTCACCGTTGGATATCAGAAACCAAAGGCAGCTGGTTCTTGTTAATTACTATGCCGGAGTGAATTTAAACAAAACCTACCAGAAGGAAAATATACCGGAATCCGTAAAACTGGTACATATGGCGCCAAGCGATTATATGTCTTGGGATATGCTGGGGCTGGTGTATTTAAATGTGGGAGATCTAAATCAGGCCAGAAGTGCTTTTTTGAAAGAACGATCATTAAATAGCAGCGGACCCGGGGTTTGGTTACACTTGGGAGAGGTTTCTAAACAACAAGGTAAACTTGATGAGGCCATTAATTATTATGAGACGGCCGTACGTATTTCTCATAATTGGGGTTTTGCCGTAAATGAACTCAATAAGGCGTTAGAGTTAAAACACAATTTTCTTCGAACGAAGTGAGACGTCTAAATCCGTCAAAGATAGTTCTCGCTTTGCTCGAACAATAATTTCTTACAGCTGCAAAAACTCTTTAATTTTATTTTGTATTTCCCGCCAATTGCCGCTTCTGGGAATTAAAACCCAGGCGCCACCATACTGGTCTGAAATCGGCGGATTTATTAATAATCCGGGTTTTTCTTCGGTTCCCGTATCCAGAGACATAGTCCGGATTTTGTTGGGATTAAAGTTGATAAGATTTTTGGCTAAGAACAATTCCTGGCCCGGCGTTAAATCCGTATTGGTGTCATTTTTAAACTGTTGCGACAGCTGAGCCAGCTTTGCCGGATTTAAAAAAACTTTCGGTTCGGTGATTTTATTTTTTAAAGCCTCAATAACTTTAATTTGCCGCCTGGAGCGTGCAAAATCTGTTCCTTCGGCGCCTTGGGCATGCCGGCTGCGCACAAACTGCAAAGCAGTTTTTCCATCCATGTGTTGTAAGCCTTTGTTAAAGTGAATATGTTCGAAGCGGCAGGCAAAAGCCGGGTCGCCGTTGCAATCGTCGTTTTCCCTGCCGGTAATGGGATATTGATAATCGTCAAAAGCATTTTCCACATAGACATCAACGCCGCCGACCAGATTAACGGCATCGGAAAAAGCCTTAAAATCGATAACAAACGCGTAATGTATCGGAATATTTAAAATATCGCCTACGGAAGCCTTAGATAAAACCAGACCTGCACCCTTTCTTTTTTCTTCGCCCAGAGTATAAGCTTCGTTAATTTTTCCGTTTAAGGCGTTAATCCAGATGTCGCGGGGAACAGTGATTAGTGCCGCATCGTGATTTTTAATATCCAGGCTAACCAGCATAATTGTGTCAGTTAGCAACGGGCCGTCATGGTTGCCGCCGGCAACTCCCATAAGCAAAATATTGGTCCGGTTGTCGGTTTGCCTTAAGGAGGAATCAAGATGGCCGGAAACAAAAAGGATAAACCGGCCGGCCGCGCCTATTTTGTTAATAATCGGCCCGAAAACAAAAACGATTAACAGCAGGGAAAAAAGAACCAGAGTTAACCAGCTGCAGATTTTAACGGCCCAAGCATAAGGCGAAAGCCTTCTTTTTAAACGGCTGTGGAAAAATTTATCAAACATTTTTTAAAATTTCAAAAAAGCTGTCAGGAGTCAAACTGGCATGGCCTATGACAAAGCCATTGGCTCCGGTTGCCAAAAGCGGCGCGGCATTTTGCGGGTTAACGCTTCCTCCGTATAAAAAGATATAGGGTCCCAGCTGTTTTTTCCACCGTTCTATAGTTGCTTTAATAACGCTGGGTTGCTCGGACTGGTAGACGCCGTTAACGCTGATGGCGCTGGCAGGTTCAAACATAATAATAACCTGTTCAAAAGAAAAACTCTTTATGCTCAGTGGTATGTCATCCAGGCTTTGGGCGCAGACAATAGGTTTAATTTGGAATTTTACCAGCTGGGCAAGTTTTTTATCCACCAGCCCTGTGGTGTCTCCGAAATATTTTCTTCTTTCCGAATGTCCGATTAAACCGTATTTTACCAGACCGGAAAGTTGTCCGGCTGATATTTCGCCGGTATAAGAACCGTCGGGGAACGGGGAAACATTTTGGGAACCAAGAGAAATTTGAAATTTGAAATTTGAAATTTTTAATTTACCGTGTAACACAGGTAAATCTACAAACGGTGGACAGATAACAATTTCAAAGTCATTAGTCTTTAGTTGTTGGCTGTTGGCTAGTTTAATAAATTCGTCCAGCCACCCGACCGCTTCCTGGGGATTTTTATTGGATTTCCAATTTGCTACAATTAATTTCTTTCCCATAATTTTCTCCTGTCATTCCCGCGAATGCGGGAATCTATACTAATAATTATTTTATGGATTCCCGATTAGATCGGGAATGACAAAGGTACTACTTTTTTAGTCGGGTTATATTCTTTATACTAACATCTATGACCGATTTTTTAAAGGAATTAAATAGCCAGCAGCAACAGGCTGTGGAACAGTCCGACGGGCCGGTTTTAATATTGGCCGGGGCAGGTTCGGGCAAAACCAGAGTTCTGGTCTATAAAGTTGTTTACCTAATTTTGGTTAAAAAAGTTTCACCCGAACGCATTTTGCTGGTAACTTTTACCAATAAGGCTGCCGGCCAGATGAAAGAAAGGGCAGACAAACTGCTGACGGAAAACAATGTTATCGGGGCAAAACCAACGGCGGCAACTTTCCATAGTTTATGCGCAAGGCTGCTGCGGCGCGAAGGTAAAAATATCGGTTTGCCGGCCAACTACGTTATTTATGACGAACAGGACCAGACTTCTGCTGTCAGGCAGGCGATGGCTGCATTGGATATATCGGTTAAAAGCTTTTCCCCTCCCTCTGTTTTAAATACTATTTCCCAGGCAAAAAACGAACTGATTAGTTATCTGGAATATCCGCAATTTGCCAAAGGCCAATTTCAGGAAACAGTTGCCAAAATTTATCTTAAATATGAACAAATACTAAGAGACAACCTGGCTCTGGATTTTGACGATCTGCTTCTTAAAACCGTTGAGCTTTTCAGTAAACACCCGGAAGTTTTGGCAAAATACCAGGAGAAATTTTTATACATATTAGTTGACGAATTTCAGGACACGAATAAAGCCCAGTATATGCTGGCCAGAATGCTTTGCCAAAGACATAAAAATATTTGCGTGGTGGGAGACGCTTCGCAGTCCATTTATTCCTGGCGGGGCGCGGATTTGCGCAACTTAACCGTTTTTAGAAACGATTTTCCTTCCCTGAAAATTTTTTATCTGGAACAAAACTACCGTTCTACCCAAAAAATTTTGGACGCAGCTTATGCCGTTATTTCTCATAACCGGTCGCATCCCGTTTTAAAACTCTGGACAAAAAACTCCACCGGAGAGCATTTAAACGTTTTTCAAGCCGGCAACGAAACAGAAGAGGCGGGATTTGTGGCCAATAATATTTTGGAGGGCAGATCCGGCGGCCACAGCTATCGGGATTTTTGCGTTTTATACAGGACTAACGCGCAATCCCGGGTTTTGGAAGAAGTTTTTTTGCGTTTCGGACTGCCTTATGTTCTGGTGGGCGGCACCAGGTTTTACGAAAGGAAGGAAATTAAGGATGTTTTGTCAATGTTGCGGTTAATTCAAAATTCCCGGGACAGCGTTTCCTTAAAAAGAATGGAAAAACTCGGGGTGCGAAGGTTTGAAAAAATAAAAGGCGTTTTAGAGAAGGAAAATTTCAGTTCTCTTAAAACCAGGGATATTTTGGACAAAATACTGGAAAAAACAGGATATCTGGATTTGTTTAACAAGGATTTGCCGGAGGATTTGGAACGACTGGAAAATATCAAAGAGCTGCGTTCAGTGGCGCAAAATTTTCCCGACCTGTCAGATTTTCTGGAGAATGTGGCCCTGGTGGAGAACGAATATTATCCAGATTTAACAGACCGCAAAAACGATAAGGATGCCGTGACGTTAATGACTCTGCATGCGGCCAAAGGCTTGGAATTTCCCGTTGTTTTTATGGTGGGTATGGAAGAAGGGCTGTTTCCCCATTCGCGAAGTTTTCTGGATAATAGCGGTCTGGAAGAGGAAAGAAGGCTTTGTTATGTGGGGATTACCCGGGCGAAAGAAAAATTGTATCTGACACTAACCCAAAGCCGTTTGTATTTCGGTTCCCGCAGCCAAAGCGTTCCTTCACGGTTTTTAATTGATATACCGCAAACCAGCGCGCAGATTATTAATTTTAAACCACCGGAAGAACTGTTTTAATTTATGTTACTATTAATTTATGGTAACAAGAGAGATACTTTTTGAGGATAAAGACCGATACAACCAGTTTGTTAACCATCCCTTGCAAAGTTATGAATGGGGGGAGTTTCGCAAAAGCATGGGAATTAACGTTATCAGGCTGGGAACGTTTTCAGAGGGAAAACTGGTCAGCGCTTTTCAGTTTTCTCTGCACCGCGTTCCGGGACTGGGAATTAAGGTGGCGTATTTGCCCAAAGGGCCGGGTTTAACCGCAAAGGTTATGGAGGCAGTTAAAGGAGCCTGCTTAAGCCAGGGTTGCGCTTTTGTTAAACTGGAGCCAAATATAGAAATTGGAGAAAACGAAGAAACAGCAAACACGCTTTCTTCCTATCCTAATTTAGTTGCCGCCAAACACCCGCTTTTTACCAAGTACACCTTTTATCTGGATTTAACCAAAGACGAAAACGAACTGCTGTCGCAAATGAAGGAAAAAACCCGCTATAACGTTCGTTTAGCTCAAAAAAAGGGCGTGACTGTTAAAGAAGATAATAGCGCGCAAGCCTTTGAAAAATATTTGCAGCTTTTAAAAGAGACTGCCAGACGTGACAAATTTTATGCGCACGATGAAAATTACCACAGAAAAATGTGGGAAATTATGCGCCAGCCCGGCATTGCCAGACTGTTTACAGCAAGTTTTGACAATCAGATATTAGTGGCCTGGGTAATGTTTGTCTGGAAAAAGTTTTTATATTATGCCTATGGCGCTTCGTCCTCGTTGCACCGGGAAGTTATGGCTTCAAACCTGATGTATTACCAGGCCTGTAAGCTGGGTAAAAATATGGGACTGACAACGTTTGATTTATGGGGGGCTTTGGGTCCAAACCCCGACACCCGCGACCCCTTTTACGGCTTTCACCGTTTTAAAGAAGGTTATGGGCCAAGGCTGGTCGAGTTTGTGGGCAGTTATGATCTAATTTTAAATCAGCCCATGTATCAGCTTTTTCATACAGTTGACAGTGTGCGGTGGAGATTTTTAAAACTTCGTCAAAAGCTGCCTTTTTAAATTGTCATTCCCGCGTCCGTTAGATGGCGGAGCGGGAATCTATAAAATAGATCCCCGGGTCAAGCCCGAGGATGATAGTGGAGAAATATGGTTAATATCCGTCAGTCCAAAGAATACAGCCTTTTTATGGAAACGTTGGGATGGAAAGTAGAATCTGCCTTCGTTAAAACTACGGCGGGCAAGCAGAAAATAATTTATGTTTTTATTAGAAAATTTCCTCTGATAGGGTCGTTTATAAAAACACTACGCATTATTCCACCAATACCTTTTCAAGCCATAGAAAAAATTGCCAAAAAATCCCGGGCGTTTAAAGTTCAGATTGAACCAGATACGGATTCCAATTGGACCAATAAGTCAAATTTGTCTAATTTGACAAATGGTTATCAATTGGCCAAAGCTTCTCTTGCTCCAACAAAAACTATTTTTATCGATTTAAAATCCAACGAAGAAGAAATTTTTAATAGTTTTAGTCCGGAAAAAAGACGGGCAATACGCCGGGCAATAAAAAACAAGGTTGTTGTTAAAAAATCAAACAATATTAATGAATTTATTGACTTAAAAAATAAGCAGTTATGGCCGTTTGGTTTTTTGCTATCTAATGAAATAAAAAAGTTATGGGAAGTGTTTAAGCCTGCTAAAAAAACTGTTTTATTGTTGGCATATAAAAACAATATAAATTTGTCATTGCCAGGAGAGAATAAAATGAACGACGAAGCAATCTCAGCTAAGAAAGAGATTGCCACGCATCGCCCGCCAAGCGGGCCCGCTCGCAATGACACAGAAGTTTTAGCCGGGGTTTTACTATTATTTCACGACAAAATTTCCTATTATTGGCTAGCCAGTTCTACCACTGAAGGAAAAACCCTTTTTGCACCCAGCCTTTTGGTTTGGGAAGCATTAAAGCTTAGTAAGAAAAAAAGTTGTACGACTTTTGATTTTGAAGGAGTAAAAGACAGCCGATTTCCCGAAACAAAATCCTGGGCCGGTTTTTCCAAATTCAAAAATGGTTTTGGCGGAAAAGAAATCTCTTTTGCCAGTCCCATTCAAAAATTATTTTGGCCGATCCGGTAGGCAGGGCAGATTTTGTTAAATTCGCACCATTTGCACCAGATGCCGATTTTGGCCGGAAACTTATTGGTTTTAATTTCACTGACAATTTTATTAATCTCTTCTTTTTGTTTTACAATTTGCTCTTCATTTCTTTGTGTTGTAGCCTTGACATCATTTTCCAGAAAATACAATGTATATTTCTTAGGATCAATACCGAGGGCTTCATGGGCAGCCAAAGCATAAATAGTCAGCTGTTCGTCTTTATCAATCTTTTTTTCTTTTTGCTCGCTTTCTCCTGTTTTATAATCAATAACTTCAAAACTCCTGTCTTCGTATTGGTCAATGCGGTCTATAGCGCCGATTAAAAGTATTTCACCGACCTTAACCGTGAATCTTTGTTCCAAAAACACCGGTTTGCCAAAAAGGGTTTGGTATTTTTTATAATACTTTTCCATAATTTCCTGACCCTGTTTAAATCTTTCCAGACGATGCTCAACGGAGGCATATCCTTGTCCCATTTCGGTGAAGTGGTTTTTATAAAACCGTAAAAGATCATCCAGAGATTTGTTTTGAGAAAAAAGGTCAGCCTTATGAAAATCCCGCAAAGTTCGATGCAGAGCCTGACCAAAATTTAAGGCAGAATTGGGAATTCCTGTCACATGCAAAACATACTTATAGTAATACTTTAGGGGGCAAGTCCGATAGGTTTCCAGTTGTGAAAAACTAATGCGGGACGATGACAACGGTTTTAAATCAAGCTTTTTTGGTGACGGCAAAATATCTTCCTCTGTGTTTGTAAGAAGCGATAACTGAAAATCCTGGTTGCTTGTCTCCTGAAGCCTTGGCGAAAGGGGATTTTCTGTGATAACTTCCTCCAAAAATCCTGAGGGTCTTTTTTCCCGCACGCCGCCGTAATTTTTTGCCCAGGTGAGAAATAGGAAATCTTTTGCCCTGGTTAGGCCAACGTAAAACAAGCGCCTTTCTTCCTGCAGATGGTAATCGCCCGTTGGTATGTTTTCTTTAACTAAATCATCCGGAAGCGGCAGCGCCTCTTTTCTTTCCCGGGATGGGAAACGATCAACAACAAGATTAACTATAAACACTGCCGTAAACTCCAGTCCCTTAGCGGAATGAACGGTTAACAATTTAACAGTATCTATATCTTCTATTTCGGCCTGAGCAGGGTTTTCTCCGGCCTCTATTAGAAGTTCCAGATAGTCGACAAATTCAAAAACTGTAGGGTTATCCGATTGACTTTCAAAATTTTTAACCTTTTCAAAAAATAAATTAATATTATTGATTTTTAAAGCGTTTTCCACTGTTTCGTCGGTCAAAAGGGATTTGATAAAACCGGTGCTGGCTAAAAATTCGTAAAGTATTTGAGTAACGGTTTTACTGTGCACTTTTTCTTCCAGCGTTTTGATCATATTAATAAGCGTAGAGGCTGATTTATTTGTTTTTTCAGACTCGTTGACAATCTGCCAAAGGGAAACTTTATTTTTATGAGACTCGGTTAGAACACGGGTAATTTCGTTTGGCGTAAAAGAAAAAACCGGAGAAAGAAGAAGCTGGTACAAAGAAACATTGTCCTCGTGATTAACCAAAAAACGCAGGAAACTAATTAGGCTGCGGATTTCTTCCTGGTCAAAAAGACCTCTGTTTCCGACCAGAGAATAGGGAATTCCTTTGCGGCGAAGACTGGCCACAAAAGCATCCAGATGGCTGTTGGCCCGGGCTAAAATGGCAAAATCGGCATAGGAAAATTTATTAGAGTGAACCAAATTTATAATTTGTTCGGCAACAGCGTCTGCTTCTTCTTCGCCTGTTTGATTGGTTAAAACCAAAGGAAGCGAACCATCTTTTTTATCAAGACTAATAAGATGTTTGTTAATTTTTAATTTATTTTCCAAACGATCGGGATTGTTATTTTGAATAAGTTTGTAAGCACTGTCTAATATCTTTTGAGTGGAACGATAGTTTTGGGTGAGCGCTATAATTTTTGCTTTTTGGTACTCTTTTTTAAATTCCAAGACATTAGAGATAGCGGCGCCCCTAAACTTAAAAATTGACTGATCATCATCTGCAACGACTACTAAATTGGGATTATTTCCAGAAGGGGCTAAAAGTTTAATAATTTCAAACTGGGCAATGTTAGTGTCCTGAAATTCATCCACCAGAATATACTTAAATTGCTCCTGATATTTTTTTAAAACAGACGGCCTGGTTTTAAAAAGTTTAATCACCCACAGAAGCAAATCACCAAAATCCATAGCGTTTTCCGAAATGAGCAGTTCCTGGTATTTTTTATAGGCATTGGCTAACTCTAATAATTTTTTCTTTTCTTCTTCCTCGGCGTTGTCATTTTCTGTTAACTGTTTGCTGTTTACTGTTTTCTGCCCCTGCGCATATTTTAAGAAATCATCGGCGCTGACCACTTCATCTTTGGCTCTTGAAAATAGCTGTAGTAAAGCGGAAATAAATTTGGTCGGATTTCCCAAGGGCCGGTAATATTTCAAATCAAACTCAAATAGATGCTTGCGGATTAAAAGCCATTGCTGGGGTTCGGAAAGAATTTTAAAAGAAGGATCAAGCCCGATTTCCAAGGCTTCGCTTTCCAAAATTCTTTGACAAAAAGAATGAAAAGTGGAAAGCCAGGGTTCTTCGTATCCCAAAGGCATGACTTCATCTACCCGGTTGAGCATTTCTCCGGCCGCTTTTTCCGTAAAAGCCAAAGCCAGGATTTCTTTAGGCTTAACCTTTTTGTCGTTTATTAAAAAGCGTATTCTTTCGGTAATAACAGTTGTTTTTCCCGTTCCCGCGCCGGCCACAATTAAAAGAGGACCTTTACCATGCCGGATCGCTTGTTTTTGTTGAGGATTAATTTTCATTTGAGACATTATACAACGTCTGCTTAAAAGTCCCGCCACGGTTCCAACAACAACCGTCAATGGCGCGCCAAATATTGTGCCGCCACACCATCACAGAGACTGCCAAAGGGCATAGAGCCGAAAAAAAGGAGAGTATAATAGGCCATAATTCTGCCGCGCAGTCTGTCTTCTAGCGCCAGCTGAATAGAACTGCAAACGATAAAACAAGACTACTGGAAAAAGCAAAAATGCTTAAAGATAAACTGTAGTTTAGCACAAAAACTAGCGAGTTTGATTTTTAAATTATCTAGAGTATTATAAGCGCGTATGGCTCGCGAAATAGTAGACTTTATTGGACAAATGCCCAGAGATGCACTTACAATTGCAAGGAGAGCTTTTTCTGAAGGACTTAAAATGAAACCAGAAGTTATCTACACCGACCACAGTGGACTTACAGTTGTACATTTAAGCGGTGATATTGAAAGCGATCAAGCCGTAATGCCGGTAATCGCAGAGGCTTGTGAAAAGAATAGTATTGACCCTCAAACACTAAACCGATTGCTCTCAAAAGAGTACACCAGAAAAAAAGGAAAGATCACAAAAAAAGGTCCTGAAAAAGATAATCTAGGAAGAAGAACAGAATATGTTGTGGAAAGAAAGGTAACAATAGGCGGTATAACATATTTTGTTAGAGATGACGCTCTTTATCCGGCAGTTGTAGATCCGGAAGGAGAAGGAAACGATTTTGGACAACACGACAATGCAACAGAAGTAATTTTAGGAACCGGTACAACTCCGGCAAGATTGTTGATCGCAACCAAAATCCAAGAAAGAACAGACGGCAATGGATATCTTACTTCTGCTAAAGATATTGTTTCAGTAAGAGTTGGACAAGGTACTCTAGTTATTTCTAACTTGCCAACCAAATGGGTAGGAATTCCAAAAGCTGTTATTCCGAAAGCTGCCTTTAATATGCGCTATTTAAATATTGTTGACCAAGGAAAAGAGGACGTTAGATCAACAGTAACGGTTATTGATCCCGGCTATCATTATAAAAAACTTGTTGCAGCAGAACAAAAACTACCAGCCTCAGCGCCATTGATAAGTATTGCTTAGTAAATTAATTTTAGATTTATATTCTCTATGAAAACAATTTTATGGATGGGAATTTCTCTAAATGGATTTATTGCCAGAGAAAACAACGAAGAAGATTTTATTTCTGATAATTGTTGGCTGTTATGGGTAAACTCCTTAAAAGAGACAGGCTGTGTTATTTTTGGAAGAAAAACCTACGAAAATTTATTGACTTGGGATAAAAAATATATTAACGATCTTAACGGAATTAAAATTATTGTTGTGAGCGGCAATCCTAATTTTGTTATAGGAAAAAACGTTGAATTGGCAAAATCGCCTCAAGAAGCGCTTGGTAAACTAAATAAAGAGGGTTTTAAAAATGTAGTTCTTACAGGCGGTTCCACGCTTAACAGCTCGTTTGCAAAATTGAATTTAATAGACGAGGTTGTTTTAAATGTAGAACCCATAATTGTTGGCAAAGGAATCGCGCTTTTTCATCCGGACCAATTTGATTTAAAACTGAAATTTTTGGATATTAAAAAATCAGAAGGAAAAACAATTCAACTGCATTATAAGGTTGTCAAGTAAATAAAAAGTATAGATAGCCGCCCATTCGACTTTATTCAGGGTAAACTACCTCGCAATGACAAAATCGAAAAATTTTATATTTCAAGCTGTTTAGTTTCTCCGCTATCAGTTAATTTTTCTTCTGCTTCTTCTCCCAGATGTTTGGTGGCGGAGATTTTTTGGCCCAGAGACATAAAAGAATTGGAAACATTGCCCATTTGGGCATAGGCATTATTAACGTGTTTGCCCAAAACGGAAAGATTTCCCTCCACTTTTTCATAGTCGCCGGAAATTGCCCTTAAGAGTTTAAAAACTTCCCGGGTTTTGCTTTCCAGCTTTTTGCCTTCAAAAGAAAGAAGAATCATCTGAAGATGGGCATACAAAGTTGATGGGGAAACCGGATACACCCTGCTTTTGCGGGCAAAGGAAGTTAATTCTGTTTCCTGCACAATTTCGTAAAAAACTGACTCGGAGGGAATGTACATCAGGGCAAAATCCATCGTGCCTTCTTCCGGCAAAATGTATTTTTTGGCAATGGTTTCAATATGTTTTTTAACATCTCTAATAAATTCCTTTTTGGCGGACTTTCGTTCTTCTTCGCTTTCTGCCTTAACGGATTTTTGATAGTTTTCCATAGGAAACTTGGAGTCAATCGGCAAAATCCCCGCCTCGGTTTTAATGGCGGCATCGACTTTTTCTCCGGAGCGAAAACCGTATTGCAAAAAGAAATTATTTTTGGGAAACATTTGCCCGATTAAATCCGATAAAACTTCTTCGCCGATTTCACCGCGCAGTTTTGGTGATTTTAAAAATTCCTGCAGGTCTTTCATGCTACGGCCAATTTCGCTCATCTGGCCAATTTCGCGGCTGACCGAGCCAATGACCTGTGCGGCTTTGTCCAATCTGTCATTTAAAGCTTTGGTGTTTTGGGCCAGTGTTTGATTGATGTCTTTATTGGTGGAACGAAGCGCTTCGTTTAAAGTTTTATTTAAGTTGTCTATGGAGCTTTGGGTGGATTTGGTCCATTCTAATAAGGTATTGTCGGGTTTGTTTTGGTCCTTAAGTTCAGAAAGTTTTTTATTAAGCCAAAAAACCATGACTAAAAGAGCAAGAAGAACAAAAGCGACTAGTAAATATAACTCGTTTGGCATATAGAGTTTATTCTTCGAGCAAGGCGAGAAGTTCTCGACCCTCGGTCTCGAACAATAACTGTGTAATTATAGCAATAAAAAGAATAAAATAAAGTTAGATTTTTGCTTTTTCAGAGCAACTAAATCTTCATTTTCTTGCTTGTCCAAGAAAACGAAGCAAAAGAAGGACACCCTAGTTCGGCAACAGTAAAACTAAGTTTTCGTTTTAGCGGGAGCCCTCGAATATCTTCTGTTTCCCTGCTAAAACTCAAACAGTTTTACTATGTTGCCTTCACTAAGGTAACCCTTTATAAATTAAGAAATGAAAAAATTTATAACTAAAAATTATGAAACGATCTAAGAAACGGCTTGTTAGATTATTATTAACCATAGTTTTTTGGGTTTCATTACTGGTCTTGGTTTTTGCTTTTTCCCCTTCCGGTTTTTTTGTTCCCTTGTTTTTTCTGCTTGCCTTTTTAGCGGTTTATTTCTTGCTTTCTTTGTTTTTGCCAGTGGCTTTTACTTTATCTATAGCAATTTTGGGTTTCTTACTGCTTCGCTACTTTCATATGGACAATCATTTAAACCTGGTGCTTTTGTTGGCTCTGACAGTTTCTTTGGGTTTATATCAAAGCAAAGGTTAAATTGCAGTCAGAGGTAAATTAGTGTATTTTTAAGGCTATGGACAAATTTTATATTACTGCTGCTATTCCATACGTAAATTCACGTCCCCATGTGGGTCATGTATTGGAGTTTATTCAGGCGGACGTTGTGGCCAGATACCATAAACTTCTAAAAGAAGAAGTTTTGCTTTTATCCGGTGGAGACGAGAATGCTTTAAAAAATGTGCAGGCAGCAGAAAAAGCCAAAACTCCCATTCAAAGTTTTGTTGATAAAAATTCTGAAGTTTTTCATCAGTTAACTCTTAAGTTGAACACCCAGTATGATATTTGGCAAAAAGGCAGCGATCAAAAAACGCATTTTCCGTCCAGTCAAAAACTTTGGGAGCTTTGCGCAAAAAACGGCGATATCTACAAAAAATCCTATGAAGGTTTATATTGCGTTGGCTGTGAAACTTTTTATTCTTTGGACGAACTTGACGAAAAGGGTGAATGTTTTGAACACCCGGGGAAGAAACTGGATAAAGTTTCAGAAGAAAATTATTTTTTCAAACTATCTAAATATCAGGATAAATTAATTGAGTTAATTGAAAGCAAAAAACTTGAGATTATACCGGAATTTAGAAAAAACGAAGTGTTGTCTTTTCTAAAGTCAGGACTTCACGATCTAAGCATTTCCCGATCAAACGAAAGAGCCAAAAATTGGGGAATTCCAGTGCCCGGCGATTCCACACAGCGAATTTATGTTTGGTTTGATGCCTTAAATATTTATCAAAGCGGAGTCGGTTTTGGCTGGAACGACAAACTTTATCAAAAATGGTGGCCGGCAGACCTGCACGTTATTGGCAAAGGCATTACCAGATTCCATGCGGTTTATTGGCCGGCGTTTTTGTTGTCAGCTGGTTTAGAGCTTCCCAAAAAAATTTTTGTTCACGGATATTTTACTGTCAATGGTCAGAAGATGAGCAAAACCGTGGGAAATGTTTATGACCCAGTTCCGCTTTTAGAAAAATACGGGGCAGACCCCTTGCGTTATTATTGTCTGGCCAAGGTTGATCCTTTTAAGGACGGAGATTTTTCGGAAGAAAAATTTATTAATGCTTATAATTCTGATTTGGCCAACGGGTTGGGAAATTTAGTGGCGAGGATAGCCAAATTATGCGAAACTAATAACGTAGAATATTCATCTGACAACACGTACACGCCTTACTCGTCAATAACCGGAGGTTATCACGAACATTTAAAACGATTCGAGTTTAATTTTGCATTAGAAGAATTATGGAGAGATATAAAAAACTTGGACGGTGAACTTGAGCATGATAAACCCTGGTCTTTGTCAAAAGATAGTGCCATTCCTTTATTAAAAAATTATGTTAGGAAATTATTAAATATAGCTTTTGCCTTACAACCCTTTTTGCCGGAAACCGCTGCAAAGATTTTAGAGCAGTTTAAGGGGCCAAAAATAAAAGCACAAAAACCGCTTTTTCCACGGATTTAATAGTACTTTTACAAGGTGGCACCTTATCAAGGTGCCACCTTAACAAAAGAATATATGCTGATAGACACCCATTGTCATCTTAATTTTCAGGCCTTTGAAAAAGATTTAGAAGAAGTAATTACCCGGGCAAAAAGCGAAGGTGTAGAAAAAATCATTATCCCCGGCGCCAAAATTGACTCAAGCCAAAAGGCCATTGAGATTGCTGGTAAATATGATAATTGTTATGCGGCAATAGGGGTTCATCCACACCACGAGAGTGATACCGGGATATTAGGATATTACGATATTAAGAAAAAACTTGTAGAGTTGGCTAAAAATAAAAAGGTAGTGGCCATTGGAGAGTTCGGATTAGATTACTACGAATATCAGCAAACTGTGCATCAAGAAAACAAAATTACCGCAGAGATTAAACAAAAACAGAAAGAACTTTTAAAAATTCATCTAGAAGTTGCCAGAGAATGTAATTTACCAATAATTCTTCATTGCCGGGAGGCCTTTGAGGATATGTTACCAATAGTTTTGCAGTATTTGCGCCCACCTTCCAGGAGTCCATTCGGCCACCTGGAAGGTGTATCGCGTAGTGTATTGCGGGGGGTTTTTCATTGTTTTGGCGGAAACGAAAAGGATTTAAAAAGAGTATTAGATATGGGTTTTTATATTGGTTTTGACGGCAATATCACCTTTAAAAACGCTTACAGCTTGCAAAATCTGGTAAAATTGACACCCCTAGATAGAATTTTAACAGAAACAGACGCGCCATATCTGTCTCCGGAACCGTTTCGAGGAAAGCGCAATGAGCCTAAAAATGTTAAAATAATAGCGCGAAAAATAGCAGAAATTAAAGGTATTAGATTAGAAGAAATAGAAAAAATAACAACCAAAAATGCCCTTAAATTATTTTTCAATAATACCTTCTCCTTTTAAAAGAGGAGAAGATGCATCATGTTAGAAAAAATTCTTAATTTGCACGAAAAGAAATTCCTGCGCTCTTTAGAAATTGCTATTGGCCTAACCACTTGGTTAATTATCACTATGCCGGTTTGGCTGTCTTTTTGGCATCCGGCTGTAGTGGCTTATTTTGTTCTGGCCTTTGATCTTTATTGGTTATACAAATCCTTTGTTTTGGGTTTTAATGCCGTTAAATCATATTTGAAAGTTTCTGCTCACATTAGGGTTGATTGGAGAAAAGAAGCGCAAGAACTTTTGGGGTATAACAAAACATATCACATGGTAGTTATCCCTGAATACAATGAACCATATAGCGTGTTGCGTGATACCATTAGTAATCTCACCAAACAGGATTTTCCTAAAGAAAGGTTGATTGTAGTTTTGGCCACGGAAAAGAGAGACGAAGAAAGCGCAGAAACAGCCGCATTATTAAAAAAAGAGTTTGGGCGAAATTTTGGTCAGTTTTATATCACACAACATCCGGACGCCATCGGTGAGGTTAAGGGGAAATCATCTAATATGGCTTATGCTGCCAAGCAGGCGACCAGAAAACTGGAAGGACAGGGAGTCGATTTGGATTTTGTCACTGTGACTTCCTGCGATGCGGATGCGCTTTTGCATCCCAAATACTGTTCTTATCTGGCTTATGCTTTTTTAACCGATCCTGACAGAAAATTCCATTTTTACCAATCCGCCATTATGTTTTACAGTAACATTTGGAAAATTCCGCTTCCTGGTCGGGTTCTAAACACTCTGGGCAGTATTTGGTCTTTGGCCCAGCTGGTTTTGGAAAAACGGCTGATTAATTTTTCTACCTATTCTTTAAGTTTGGCAACAGCCAAAGAGGTTAATTTTTGGGGCAGGGCAGTGATTCCCGAAGATTACCATATGTTTTTTAAGACCTATTTTAAATTTGGGGATAAGGTTGGGACCAAGCCAATTTTTTTGCCTACTTTGGCCGATGCGGCAGAATCAACTTCTTTTAAAAAAACCATAATAAACCAGTATGAGCAGGTTAAACGCTGGGCCTGGGGAGTTTCAGACGATCCCTGGCTGATTAAGAATTTTATTTTGCACAAGGAAATCCCCCTTTGGGACCGGGCGCAAAAACTATTTTATGTTTTAGTGGACAACCATTTAATTTGGCCTACCAACTGGTTTATTTTAACTTTGGGCAGCAATATTCCGCCGCTTCTTAATCCGGTTTTTGCCAGGACAATTTTGGGGCATACCCTGCCATTAATGTCATCGATTATTTTAACAACTTGCGCCATTTTTCTGATTGCGGTCGTCGTGGTGGATATGCGGCTTCGTCCTCCCAAACCATCCTCTTTTAAAGGATGGAAAGTTGCCATATTATATTTACAGTGGCTGTCTTTGCCGGTAATAGGGTTTTTTCTAAGTTCTCTTCCCGGCCTTGACGCCCATACAAGGTTATTATTGGGTAAAAGACTCGAATACCGGGTAACTGAAAAAATATGATTTGGACTCTTTTAACTCAAAGTTACTGGCGCGATGAAGTTTTTCGGATTTTTATGGCCAGAGAGCCTCTTCTTAAAATTATTCAGCTGGCCCCTTTTGATGCCCAGCCCCCCTTTTATTATTTTGTTCTTCACTTCTGGATAAAACTGTTTGGTGATACGGAAATTGCCACCAGGGCCCTGTCTTTAATTTTTTTTGAACTTACGGTTTTTATCGGTTACAAATTCGGCGAGAAAATTTTACCTAAAACAAAATATTCTGTTGCAGTTGCCCTGTTGTTAATGCTTAATCCTCTTCTTATTTACTATGCTTTTGAGGCCAGAATGTATATGCTTTTTATCTTTTTGGTTTCCTGGTCCTTTTATAGCCTTTGGAATCAAAAGAAAAAATCATGGGTTTTATCCAGCGTTTTGGCCTTATACACGCACAATTTTATGATTTTTGCCCTGGCGGCGCAGTTTTTATGGCTGGTTTTTAACCGCAGGATTTTGGCCGGACTGAAAAAAGAAATTATTCTTGCGGTTCTTTTATATTTGCCCTGGCTGCCTGTGGTTTGGCAGCAAACGCATAACGTGGAATCGGGTTTTTGGATAAGCCCTGTCAGTTTTACCGGTGTTTTGCCTCTGGTGTCCGGAGTTTTTGCCGGATACGACGGCGACCCTTCCGCCCTGTTTAATCTTTTTGCCGTTTTGTCAGTAATTTTAATAATTCTTGTCCTTATCTCCTTTAGTAAAAAAAACCGTCAAATCTGGCTGTATTTGTTTTTATGGTTTCTAATTCCGGTATTGTTTGTCCTTATTCTTTCGATTTTTGGCAGTTCGGTATTTCTGGTTCGCTACCTGAGTTTTTTAGTTGTACCTCTGGTTTTATTATTAGCTTTGGTAGCAGATAAAAAAAGAAAGATTATTAAAATCGGCGTCGTTGTTTTTTTGCTTTGTCTGTCGGTTTACTTAAACTTTTTGCTTTATCCCTACCGGCTTAAAACGGATATTAGAAAAACCGTCAGTACAATTGCCTTTTCTGTTAAACCGGAAGATTTAATTTTAACTACATCTTTGAATTATTTTGAAACAAGCTACTACTTTGCTAAATTTACCCAAGATAGATATACTATGACAGTTCCGGTTAAAATTTATTCCCGGGACAAAACAGTCCCGTTTTATGTAGGAAAGGTTTTAATTCCCGATGAAGATGTCGTTTCGCAAGTTCCCCAGGATAGACGAGTTTTTTTCGTCCAGGAAGACGGAGGATTTAGTCTCAGCCTCCCTGTCTTCCGATAGGTTTTTTGTCTGGGGAAGCCTGATATCTATAACCTTAATTTTTCTTTCCAGTCTGTTTCTGTTACTGGTATATCGGAATTTACCGCCAAAGATCCCGTTTTTTTACAGCCGGCCTTGGGGAAAGCCCGTATTGGCAGTTCGGTTTTGGCTTTGGTTTTTGCCGGTTTTGGCGCTTATTGTTTTTACCGTTAATCTTCTTCTGGCAGGAAAATTGGCTAAAGAACTGGCTATTTTATCACGGATTTTAATCTGGACCGCCGCCTTTGTTTCGTTAATTTTGACCATCACGCTTTTTAAAATTGTGACCTCTTGACAAAAGGTTGGCACTCGTGGTATTTTAGTGCTAATATGCCGACTTTATCTGACAGACAAATACAGCTTCTGAAAATCATCATTGAAAAATATATTGATTCTGCCCTGCCGGTTGGTTCGGAAACAATTGAAAAAGAATATCCTTCTTTGGGGGTTTCTCCGGCCACCATAAGAAACGAGATGGTTAAGCTGACTAAAATGAAGTATTTGGTACAGCCCCATACTTCCGCCGGCAGAATTCCGACTTCGCAGGGAATGAGATTTTATGTGGACCAGCTGATGAAGGAAAAAAGTTTGTCCACGGCGGAAGAAGTTGCGGTAAAGGGCAAGGTCTGGGAGGCCAAAGACAGGTTGGACAGGCTTTTAAGACAGGCAACCTGCGATTTGGCTCAAAGGACCAAAACCGTGGCCGTGGCCACCACAGATATGGGAGATATATATGTCAGCGGGGCAGCCAATATTTTATCCATGCCGGAATTTTATGATATTGAAATGACCAGAAATATGCTTAGCCTGCTGGATGAGGTGGCCAGACTGCAGGAGATTTTTTTGAGGGAAGAAAACCCGGAAGAAGATGATATCCATGTGGTCTTCGGCGAAGATTTGGAGGAAAAAAACCTGGCGCCTTTCGGATTCGTTTTTTCCCGCTTCCAGACCGGAACCCGGCATGCGGGAAGCCTGGGCGTTATCGGACCCTCCAGACTTAATTATCCCTATGTAATACCCGTAATCAGATATCTGGGAAATTTAATTAACGAAATGGCCGGACAGTGGTAGGAGGGGGATGGGAAAAACTGACGATGAACAAAAAAAAATATATGAGGAAAAAATCAAACAGCTGGAAGAAAAAAACGAAGAACTGAACAACTCCTGGAAAAGAGCGCTGGCTGATTATCAAAATCTGGAGAAAAGGATAAGAGAAAATAGTGACGAGTTGGCAAAATATGCTGGCGAGCAAATTCTGCGCGAAGTATTAGAACCACTCGACATTCTTAAAAAAGCGGAGGAGCATTTACAAGACCAGGGTTTAAGTTTAGCAGTGTCTAACTTTTTGAAAGTTTTAGAAGAAAACGGAGTTGTCAAAATTGAAGTGGTCGGAAAAAAATTTGATCCGAATTTGATGGAATGTGTGGAAGTTGTTCAGGGCGAAAAGGAAGACGTTGTAGTTGAAGAAATTAGAGCCGGATATATGTTTAAAGATAAGATTTTGCGTCCGGCTCAAGTTAAAGTCGGTAAAAAGACAGCGCCTGTCGTTCCCGATCTAACCCCCGCCCGCGCGGGGACGAATCCATAAAAGGAGCAAGCTCTTTCTAGCGAAATAATTTATATAGATTCCCGCTTGCGCGGGAATGACAAAAAAATTAGGAGGTATTTATGTCAAAAATAATTGGTATTGATTTAGGAACCACTAATTCCTGTGTGGCAGTTATGGAGGGCGGCAGCCCCAAAGTTATTTACAGCCGGGAAGGAAGAAACGTTATTCCCTCTGTGGTTGATCCGATTTCGCGCGTGGTCGGAGACGTGGCCAAAAGACAATTGGTTTTAAAGCCCAAATCCACAGTCTTTAGCATTAAAAGACTGATGGGAAGAAAATTTTCTGACAGTTCCGTGCAGTTTGATATGAAGTGGCTGCCTTATGCGATTAAATCCGGCAGAGACGGCATGGCTGTGGTGGAAGTGGAAGGAAGAACTTTTACTCCCCAGGAGATTTCTGCGATGATTTTACAAAAAATTAAAGCCGACGCCGAAAGTTATTTGGGTACAAAAGTTGACAAGGCGGTTATTACCGTCCCGGCCTATTTTGATGATTCGCAGAGACAGGCCACCAAACAGGCAGGAGAAATCGCCGGTTTGGAAGTTATGCGAATTATTAACGAACCGACGGCTGCGGCTTTGGCTTATGGACTTGATAAGAAAAATGCCCATACGATAGCTGTTTACGACTTGGGAGGCGGCACCTTTGATATTTCCGTTCTGGAATTAGGAGAAGGAGTTTACGAAGTTAAATCCACCAACGGCGATACGCATCTGGGCGGAGACGATTTTGATAAAAAGATTCTGGACTATCTGGCTGATGAGTTTAAGAAAGAAAACAATGTTGATTTAAGAAAAGACCCGCAAAGCCTGCAAAGGCTTAGAGATGCGGCAGAAAAAGCCAAAATTGAACTAAGTAGTTCCACGGAAGCGGAAATTAATCTGCCGTTTGTCACCCAGGGCGCCAACGGCCCGCTGCATCTTGCGACCAAACTGACAAGGGCAAAACTGGAGCAGATTGTTGATGATTTAATCCAAAAATCCATAGAACCTGTAAAAAAATGTCTGGCCGATGCCAAGATTAAAGTTGGCGATATTGACGAAGTGGTTTTGGTTGGCGGCATGACCAGAATGCCAAAAGTTGTGGAAGCCGTCCAGAAATTTTTCGGCAAGGAGCCCAACAAATCCGTTAATCCTGACGAAGTCGTGGCGGTGGGGGCTGCGGTTCAGGCAGGAGTTTTGGGCGGAGAAGTTAAAGACGTTCTGCTTTTGGACGTTACGCCCTTAACTTTGGGAATTGAAACTTTGGGACAAGTGGCTACGCCTTTAATTAACAGAAATACAACGGTCCCGACTTCCAAAAGCCAGGTTTTTTCCACCGCTGCTGACAACCAGACTTCGGTGGAAATTAATGTTTTGCAGGGCGAGAGGCCGATGGCCTCGGACAATAAATCGCTGGGACGTTTTATTTTAGACGGTATTCCTCCGGCCCCAAGAGGCGTTCCGCAAGTTGAGGTGACGTTTGACATTGACGCCAACGGCATCTTAAACGTGACCGCCAAAGATAAGGCCACCGGTAAAGTCCAAAGCATTAAAATCACCGGCTCAACAGGTCTTTCTAAAGACGAGATAGACAAGATGACCAAAGAAGCAGAGATGCATGCGGACGAAGATAAGGCCAAGAAAGAAAAAGTTGAATCCCGTAATCAGGCGGACACTTTGGTTTTTACAGCTGAAAAAAGTCTGAAGGATGCAGGCGATAAAGTTCCGGCAGACCTTAAGAAGGAAGTTGAAGACAAAACTGCTGCCCTAAAGGCCATTTTAGACAGCGGGACAAAGGAAGATTTGGAGGCAAAAAGCAAAGATCTCTCTGATGTCTTGCAAAAAATCGGCAGCGCCATGTACACATCCGGAGCCCCTGGCGAAGGCGGATCAGGTCAAGGACAGCCGGGCCAAACCGGACCGGCTGATCAAGGACAGCCTGGCCAGCAAGACTCGGCCGATGATAATAATCAGCAGCAAGGCAGCGGTCCCAACGGTCAGGCAAAAGATCATGTGGAAGAAGGGGAAGTGGTTCAATAAAAATTCAAAACTCAAAAGTCAAAGGCCAAAAGTTTTATTGTTCGAGCATAGCGAGAACTTCTCTTAAAATCGAAGTAAACTTCTCACTTCGTTCGAAGAATAATTCCATAACTTTTTATTTTTAACTACTT
>JAMDAL010000002.1 GCA_023484305.1 Patescibacteria group bacterium
CAAATGGAAGGCAGAACCCCTCAACAAAAAATTGAGGATTGGATATTAAATAAAACTACACCCATTCTGTACAAGGAGGATGTAAACGAAACTCTGATACTGTACAGATATTGACACAGATATTATTTGCTGTTAAGTTATAAATAATAATTCTTTCGGGGCTTTTGTGTAATCCCTCCTTCTCCGCCAGCCGGCGGATACGGCGGGCAAGTCAAGATCGGTAGTAAAACTCTACGAGTCTCGTTTAAAGGGACATGAGCCGGTGAAACTCCGACAGCGACCGTATAGTCGGGAGAAAAGAAAGAAACAACGCTAAAATTATACCTGTCATCCTCCGGCCTGACCGGAGGATCTATAAATAATCTATTGATATAGATTCCCGCCTACGCGGGAATGACAAGGTATAAAAGTAGTGTTGTACTGTATCCCCGAAAAGGGGATTTTTTTGTTTAGTAATAGTATTAGATATTTAGTAAATAGTATTAAAAGGAAATATATGTTGAAAAAGATTAAAACTTTCGGTCCGTTGTTTGTCATTATTGCCGCCCTTCTTTGGAGTCTTGACGGAGTTTTAAGAATAAGCCTATACGCCCTGCCTCCGGCAGTGATCGTCTTTTATGAACACTTTTTAGGCGCTTTGGTTTTATTATTTTTAATAAAAAAGTGGTGGCCGGATTTAAAAAACATGACCAAAAAAGAGTGGATAGCCATAGGAATTGTGGCTCTGTTCTCCGGCGCCTTAGGAACTATTTTTTATACCGCTGCCTTGCAATTTGTTAACTATTCGCAATATTCTGTGGTGGTTTTACTTCAGCAGCAGCTTCAGCCAATTTGGGCCATATCTGCCGCCGCCATTCTTTTAAAAGAAAAACTTAACAGGAATTTTATCGTCTGGGCATTGGTGGCTCTAATCGCGGCATATTTTGTAACTTTTAAGAATTTGTCAATTAACATAGCCACAGGACAAGGAACAATTATGGCAGGAGTGCTTGCCTTGTCCGCAGGACTTATGTGGGGCAGTTCTACTGCGATTTCCAAATACGTTCTAAATAAAGTTTCGGCGGTGACGGGGACGGTATTAAGGTTTTATCTGGCTCCGATTTTTGCCCTGATATTTATAATAACTTCTGGTCAGACGCCATCGCTGTTTGTACTTAACGCCGCCCAGTGGCTAACTTTGCTGGCTATAACTTTTTCCACGGGTATGGTGGCGGTTGTGATTTACTATTATGGTTTAAAAAGAACTCCGGCGCGGGTGACAACGCTTTGTGAACTGGTCTGGCCGGCCTCGGCGGTTTTAATCGATTATTTTTATTACCATAAAAGCTTAAGTTTAACACAGATATTTGGTATTGCGCTTTTGCTTTTAGCCATTTATAAGGTGACCAAATATAAAAAATAATTCTATGAAACAATGGTATAAAAGTAAGGTTTTTGCTGGTGAAAAATTAGGCCAAAAATTAGGATTTCCAACTGTTAACCTTAATCCCAAAGCATTGCCAAAAAATCTAAAAGAGGGCGTTTATTGCTGCATAGTAAAATATAAAGACGAACAACACAATGGGGCACTTTATTATGGTCCGCGTTTAGTATTAAAAGAGACAAAAAAAGTTTTAGAAATATATATTTTAAACTTTAATAAGGAAATATACGGAGAAACAATTTACTGGAGACCGACAAGTTTCATAAGAGCGCCAAAAAATTTTTCTTCTCTTGAAAAAATGCAGGAACAGCTAAGACAAGATGTATCATCAATTACACATTGACAGCAGCGACCCGAAACTTCTAAGATATTTGTTATGTATGTTTTAGCGGTTAGGTTTATTTCTGAATATCTGATTTACATTCTTCTTTTATCTTTGCCATATTATCTTTGGAAAAGGAATTTTAAATTAGTAATTCAGATTGTTCTGGCAGTAGTTATTGCTGATTTGATTCGTAAAATCGCGGGACACATTTGGTTTGAACCAAGACCTTTTATGGCTAATCCCAAGGTTTTATTGTATCCGGCTATGGAAAAAGACAGCAGTTTTTTTTCCGGGCATGCGGCAATCAGTTTTGCCCTGGCAGGTTCAATTTTTTGGCAAAAGAAAAAAACAGGGAAATGGTTTATCTTGGGAGCAATTGTTGTAGCCATAGGAAGAGTTTTACCAGGAATGCATTATTTTCATGATGTGGTAATCGGAGCCGCGGTAGGCTTATCAGTTTCATATCTGATTGTCAGGCTATATCCCCGGCTGGAAAATAAATTCCGACAGCTGCAATTATCTTGGTCTTAAATTAAACCCGGCAATTACCGGGGTTGACATTTAGCACTTTATATTATAGACTGCTAACATGGTAATTCTTCTTGGGTCGTCATCGCAAAACAAGCCATTGCCGTTAGTTCCAATCCGGGACGGCGTGGTTTTTCCGCATACGGAAACGGTATTGACTTTCGGCCGCTCCAAATCCGTAAGCGCTATGGATGCTGCTTTTAGTCAGGACAGGCTGATTGTTTTTGCTCTGCAAAAAAATACCCGGGCAAATGATCCCAAAACAGAAGAGATTAACAGTAAGGGCACTTTATGCCAGATTGAACGAATGATCAGGGACGAGGCGGGCAACAACGTTAATGCTCTGGTAAAGGGTTTGGCCCGAGTGGAAATTGAGCAGTTTGAAAGCGACCAGCCGTATTTTTTGGTTAAAATTAAAGAAATTAATGAAATCAAGGACGAGAGCGACGAGGTTATAGCACTTAGCAAGCATATTACCCAGCTTTTCCGAACCGCTGCCAATTTAGGCAAACAGATTGATTTTTTGACTTTTATGAATATTGTCGCCGGGTTATTGCCGGGAGAACTGGCAGATCAGGTGGCCTCAACTTTGGATGTTAAACCGGAACAGAAACAGGAACTTTTAGAAATTACCAATATTAAGGAAAGGCTTTTAAAAGTCAATGAACTTTTGACGCACGAAGTAAGGGTTTTGGAACTGGAGAAAAAAATTTCCAGCAAGACCCAGGAACGTTTTGACAAATCCATGCGTGAAGCCATGCTTCGGGAACGCATGAAAGCCATTGAAAAAGAGTTGGGAGAAGGGGATGAAAATAAGGAAATAAAAGAACTTAGGGATAATCTGAAAAAACTGGGTATGCCCAAAGACATCGAAGAAAAAATTGACAAGGAGATAAAACGTCTGGAACAGATGTCTGCCTATAATCCCGAAGCGTCATATTTAAGAACCTATCTGGATTGGATATTGGCCCTCCCGTGGAATGTGAAAAGCCCGAACAATGTGGATATTAATGATGCCGAAAAAACTTTGAACAAAGACCATTACGGTTTGGAGAAAATTAAGGACCGGATTTTAGAATACCTGGCAGTGTTAAAACTGCATCAGCAGAGAGAACACGAAGAGGAACAAAATGCCTCTGGGGATAAACAAAACGGCGAAGCGGCCAAAACCGAAAATATTGTCCGCCCCAATCAGGAAGGCAAACAAAAAATGGCCACTATTCTTTGTTTTGTCGGACCGCCCGGCGTTGGTAAAACTTCCATTGGCAAATCTATTGCCAAAGCTCTGGGTAGAAAATTTGTCAAAATGTCTTTGGGCGGGATAAGAGACGAAGCGGAAATCAGAGGGCACAGACGTACGTATGTTGGCGCTTTGCCGGGGAGAATTATTCAGGGGATAAGACAGGCAGGAACCAAAAACCCGGTTTTTATGCTGGATGAAATAGACAAGGTCGGTACAGATTTTCGCGGCGATCCTTCTTCCGCGCTTTTGGAGGCTTTGGACCCGGAACAAAATTATGCTTTCTCGGACCATTATCTGGAAGTGCCTTTTGATTTATCATCGGTAATGTTTATTACAACCTGCAATGTTTTGGATACTATCCCCCCGGCCTTAAGAGACAGGTTGGAGATAATACATTTTCCCGGTTACACTCAGGAGGAGAAATTTCATATCGCCGGCGGTTATTTATGGAAAAAACAAAAGGATGCCCACGGTTTGGACAATAACGAATTAACAGTAACCAATAACGGTATAAGGGAGATTATTAACCGATATACCAGGGAAGCGGGAGTAAGAAATCTGGAAAGAGAACTGGCAGCTATTTGCCGAAAGGTGGCAAAAAACATTGCCAGGGGTAAAAAAAGAAAAGTAAAAATTACCCCCCGCAACCTGCATAAATATTTAGGTCCGAGAAAATTCAGCGAAACTTTGGCAGAGAAAAAAGACGAGGTGGGAATGTCAACAGGGTTGGCCTGGACCGAAGCAGGCGGAGACGTTTTGTTTATTGAAGTGGCCTTAATGCCCGGCAAAGGCAGCCTGCTTTTAACCGGCCAGCTGGGAGAAGTGATGCAGGAGTCCTGCAAGGCAGCCGTGTCCTATGTGCGCAGCCATTATAAGCTGTTTAAACTGCCGGAAAAATTTTACCAGAAAATTGATATCCACGTGCATGTGCCCGAAGGCGCGGTTCCCAAAGACGGTCCTTCTGCCGGAGTGGCCATTGCCACAGCTTTGGTTTCGGCTTTAACCAAAAATCCAACCAAACGCGATGTGGGTATGACCGGAGAAATAACCTTAAGAGGCAGGGTTTTGGAAATTGGTGGCGTGAAAGAGAAAGTTATTGCGGCCCACAGAGCCGGACTTAAAACGGTTATTTTACCCAAAGAGAACGAAAAAGATTTGGAAGATATTCCCAAAAACATCAGGAAGAGCATTAAATTTGTCTTTGCTTCGCAAGTTGAAGAGGTTTTAAAAAATGCGCTGAAAAACCCGATAGATAAAAAATAAAAAGATTAAAGTGTTTCATTAATAAGGCTATTTAAATCAATCGGGTTTAAAGGCTGTTGTACCAGAGACACTTTTTGCGTTTGTTCCATAGTTTCTTCATAGATTTGGCGCTCTTCTTCGTAAAAAATCCCAAGAGGGATTTTTCCCGTTTGTTCCCATTCCATAGCCTTGGCATAGGCTTGCATTTTGTCTTTAGGATTATAACCGGCATCCAGTTTGTAAACTTTTTCCCGGTAGGTCTGATAAGTGTTTACATGATTAAAAGTGACGCAGGGTTGCAGGACATCCAGAACAGAAAAACCTTTATGGTTATGAGCCTTAACAATTAAATCTGTCAGGTGGGTAATATCTCCGGCAAACCCGCGGGCCACAAAACTGGCGCCGGCTGACAAGGCCAGAGTTAGGGGGTTTAAAGGATTTTCAATAACACCGTCGGGGTCGGATTTGGTTTTAAACCCGCAGAAAGAGGTGGGGCTGGTTTGTCCGGTGGTAAGGGCATAATACTGGTTATCATGAATAATATAAGTAATATCATGGTTGCGTCTGGCAGTATGGATGAAGTGATTTCCGCCTTCTCCCAAGGCATCACCGTCCCCGGCTATGACAAAAACCGGCAATTTGTTGTTAACAAGCCGGATACCGCTGGCCAAAGGCAGGGGGCGGCCGTGCAGGCTTTCAAAGTTAACAGCCTGGAAACAGTCATACATATTGCTGTTACAGCCAATACCAAAAACAAATACAGCATCGGCCGGCCCGAGATTTAGTTTTACCAGGGCGTTTTTAATAGCTGCCCAGATTCCGAAATCTCCGCAACCGGGACACCAGGTTGGCAGACGGCCGGTGGAAAAATCTGTTTGAGTTACCATAATATTTTTCTGTCATTCCCGCGCAGGCGGGAATCTATATAAATAATATTTATGGATTCCCGATTAGATCGGGAATGACAATGTATTTTTATTTTTTAGCTAAAACTTGTACTGCCGAAATTATTTCTTCGGGATAAAATTGTCTGCCGTCAAATTTCAAAATTTTGTCAACGATTTCTATACCGGTTTTTTCTCTAATCAGGTTGACAAGTTGGGCTTCAGTGTTATTTTCAACTGCCACTAATTTTTTTGCGCTATTAAATAATTTAATGGTATTTTCTTTGGGAAAAGGCGAAAGACAGGGAAAGTGCAAATAATTCACATTTAACTTTTGTCCGGGAAAAAATTTTAAAGTCTCAAGGACAGCCTGTTTTGTCGTACCCCAGCCCACCAAAGTGACATCAGTTTTTTCTTCACCGTAAAGTATCGGGCCAAAAGCCTCTCGATTTGCCAGCTGATACTTTCTTGTTCTTTTGTCCACCATTTGCTTGATTTCTTCGGCTACCTCCGTTGATAATCCATTTTCGTTGTGTTCATAAGAATTAGTGGTAAAAAACATACCGTATCCGGGAAAAGTTCTCGGCGAAATACCGTCTGACGTAATTTCATACCTTTTATAATTTTTGTCGGGATTTTGATTAATTTTTCCTCGGTTTATAGCTTTGGTTTTTTGCATGATTTCCAAAGGCAGGCATTGGCTGTTTTCTAGCCTGTCTTTTTCCAGGCTGAAGTGGCTTTCGTTGAGATATTTGTCTGTTAAAACAATGGCGGGTACCTGATACTGGTCGGCTAAATTAAATGCCAGTTTGGTTAGGTAAAATGCTTCTTCAACGTCCCCGGGCGCAAAAACAAAACGGAAAAATTCTCCGTGTCCGGCATGTAGGGCATGCTGTAAATCCCCCTGCGTTGTCCAGGTGGGAAGACCAGAGGATGGCCCGGCGCGTTGTCCTAAAATAATCACTAAAGGAGTTTCTGTCATGCCGGCCATAGACAAGGCTTCGTTCATTAAAGCAAAACCGCCCCCGGAAGAAGCGGTCATGGCCCGCACGCCGGAAAAACTGGCGCCAATTGCCATATTTATGGCGGAAATTTCATCCTCCGGTTGTTTATAGATTAAAGATAATTTCTTTTCATGGTTGGCAAAAAAGGTAATAAGCCCGTTAATCGGAGTCATAGGGTAGGCTGCAAAAAACTTCATTCCGGCAGAAACTGCTCCCAGCGCCACACTTTCATTGCCGGTTAAAACCATTCTGGTAAATTCTTTGGCCGCAAGAACGCTATTAATAGGCTCTCTGTTTAAATTATTTAATACATAATCAAATCCGGCTCTGGCAGTGTTTACATTCTGCCGGACAATCTCCTGTCCTTTTTTTTGGAACTGTTCTTCCAAAATTTTCTGTAAAACACTAAAATCTAATCCCAGAAGTGCCGTGCTTACGCCAAGAGAAACAGTGTTTCTCATTAAAGCATCGCCATTATTGTCCTTGGCAAGTTTCATAAGCGGTACATTGACAACTTGTACTTTTTGAGAAATATCACGTTCGCTTAATGCAAAATCTTCGGAGTCAAAAATAACTATTCCGTTTTCAGCCATTTCACTTTTATGAAGATATAATGTTTCTTTATTAAGAGCTACGAGCATGTTTATCGGCTTTAGAAGTGAAAATATAGTGTTGTTTGAAGCTCTAACCGTGAAGTTGTTATGACCGCCGCGGATTAAAGAGGGATATTCTGTTGTGGAGATAACATTCAGGCCGGAACGTGTACAGATTTTACAAAAAACCGCGCCGGTGACCATAATTCCCATTCCTGCCTCGCCGCCAATTTTCCAGGTAAAATCAATATTTGACATAC
>JAMDAL010000005.1 GCA_023484305.1 Patescibacteria group bacterium
CATAACTAAGAAGGCAGCAAAAAGTCGCCCAGAAAGTGGCTGTAATTGATCATGGACAAATTGTGGCCACCGGCAGTCCCAAAGAACTTATGGAGAAAACCAAAACCCAGAGTCTGGAAGAAGCCTTTTTGTCTTTGTCGGGGCATGATATCCGCGACGAAGAGGTAAACAGTACTGACAGAATGAGAATACATAGAAAAATGTGGAGACACTAATGAATACTATTTACATTCTTTGGCTTAGACAACTTAAAAGATACTTGCGTTCCCGATCGCGAATAGTTGGTTCTCTTGGCCAACCGGTTCTGTTTTTGGTGGCCTTGGGTTTTGGTTTCGGTCCGGTTTTTCAAAAGGCAGGGCAAGGAAACTATATTGAATTTTTGGCTCCGGGAATAATTGCCATGAGCATTTTATTTACCTCGATTTTTTCCGGCATTGAAATAATTTGGGACAGACAATTCGGATTTTTGAAAGAAACCCTGGTCGCTCCGGTTTCCCGGCTGGAAATTATGATAGGAAGAACTTTGGGCGGAGCCACTGTGGCTGTTTTACAAGGCGTGATTGTGATGGTTATTTCCTTTTTCGCCGGTTTTCGCCCCGGCGGTCTTGGTAATATTTTTGCTGCCTTCTTAGTTATGTTTTTAATCTCGTTATTGTTTACAGCTCTGGGAACGGCTATTGCTTCAGAACTTGACGATATGCAGGGTTTTCAGTTGATTATGAATTTTTTGATTATGCCTTTGTTTTTTCTTTCAGGGGCACTTTTTCCTTTAAACGATCTTCCGGGCGTTTTGGCCTTAATTGTTAAAATCGACCCCTTGTCATACGGAGTTGACGGACTTCGCGCCACACTGGTGGGAACGTCGCATTTCGGATTATCCGCAGACCTTTTGGTTTTAAGCATTATTACCGCCATTCTTTTGGGAACAGGCAGTTATTTGTTTTCCAGGATACAAATCTAAACGATTATTTTTCATCAGTTGTTTCTCAGACAGTTCTTATATATTTTCAACCGTTATGAAAAAATATTTATTGTCAGGGTTGGTTATTTTTGGTTTTTTGATTTATTCTTTCAGCCGTCAGGATAATAACGGCGCGGCTGCAACTTTATCTCCGGCGCCGGCATCTTCTGTTAACAATCAGGCTTCTTTGGTCCCTATGGGCGGGACCATGAAAACGAATATGATGCAGTATAAAAACGGAACATATACAGGTAATTTGGTTGATGCTTATTACGGCAACGTGCAGGTTCAGATAACTATAAATAGCGGGAAAGTCAGTAACGTTGCCTTTTTGGATTATCCTCATGACCGGGAAACTTCAATAATGATTAATACCCAGGCCATGCCCTATTTAAAACAGGAAGCAATTTTGGCCCAAAACGCCAATGTGGATATAGTTTCCGGCGCCACACAAACGAGTTTGGCTTTTATTCAGTCGCTTCAGTCAGCATTAAACCAAGCAAAATAGTAATTAATTTTTCGTGCGTCATTCCCGATCTAATCGGGAATCCATAAAATGAGCAAGCTCTTTCTAGCGAAATAATTTAAATAGATTCCCGCCTTCGCGGGAATGACAAAGAAGTAACCAACATGAAACAAACCCGAATTTTAATGGACATGCCGATAATTGTGGAGATAATTGACGATACTGTCAGCGAAGATATTTTTACCAAGGCCTACAACTATTTTGACTATATTGATAAAAAATTCAGTACGTTTAAAGAAAACAGCGAAATCACACAAATTAACAAGGGAAAAATATCTAAGGGTAATTATAGTGAAGATATACAATTAATTTTTTCATTGGCGCAGAAAACCAAAAAAGAGACCAATGGCTATTTTGATATTTACCATAATGGTCAATTTGACCCGTCGGGAATTGTTAAAGGGTGGGCCATACTTAACGCTGCAAAAATAATTCAAAAGGCCGGTTATCGCAATTTCTATGTAGATGCCGGAAGCGATATCCAAATTTTTGGTAAAAACAGCCAGGGCAGAAACTGGCAGGTCGGCGTTAAAAATCCCTTTAACCAAAATGAAATAGTAAAGGTGTTAAGCCTGTCTGACAAAGGAATTGCCACTTCGGGAAACTACATGAGGGGTCAGCATATTTACAATCCTAAAAACGACAAGGAAATAATAGATATCGTCAGTCTGACAGTTGTGGGGCCTGATATTTATGAAGCGGACAGACTGGCAACTGCCTGTTTTGCTATGGGAAAAGAGGGGATTGCATTTTTAGAAAACAAAAAAGGTTTAGAAGGATACTTAATAGACAAAAACGGTCTGGCAACCTATACCAGCGGATTTAATCAATATGTGGCAAACATTAATTAAACCGGTCGATGATTTTTTAAATAACACCACCATGTATCGGTTGGTTTTATACTGCCTGCTAGCTCTGACATTTGTGGCATTCGTATTTTCTTTTTTTGGTGTTTTGCCATACGAACCTTTCTCTTTTTTATTTTCCGTTCTTTTTATTATTAGTGTTTCCTGGTTGGCCAACACGCTCTTTTCAAAAGTTTTTCAGACCCCCACCAACATTGAATCGGTTTACATCTCTGCCTTAATTTTGGCCTTAATAATTGCGCCTCCCAAAACACTGGCCGATGCCGTATTTTTATTTTGGGCGGGAGTTTTAGCTATGGCTTCAAAATATATCGTTGCCTTTAAAAGTAAACACCTGTTTAATCCGGTGGCTCTGGCAGTGTTTTTAACCGCATTTTTTCTAAAACAGTCTGCCAATTGGTGGGTGGGAACTGCTTCCATGTTGCCGTTTGTTTTTGTTTTAGGGCTATTAATTGTACGAAAAATTAAACGCGCAGACCTCGTGGTTAGTTTTTTTCTTTCATCGCTACTTGTTATCTTAGGAAGCACTTTGTTAAAGGGCGGGGATTTAATTTTGGTTTTGCAAAAAGCAGTTTTCCATTCGCCCTTATTGTTTTTTAGCTTTATTATGTTGACAGAGCCATTGACAACTCCTCCTACCAGGCGTTTGCAAATTTATTATGGTTTTGTAACCGGAATAATTTTTGCTCCCCAATTTCATTTGGGAAATTGGTATAGCACCCCAGAGGAGGCTCTTTTAATTGGTAACCTTTTTTCTTATTTAGTCAGTCCTAAGGAAAAACTTATTTTAACACTTAAGGAAAAAATCCCTATAGCTTCAGATATTTACAATTTTATTTTTAGCACTGACAAAAAAATCAATTATAAACCAGGTCAATATTTAGAGTGGACACTTGCCCACGAGAACCCCGACCAAAGAGGAAATCGCCGTTATTTTACCATTGCCTCTTCCCCTACAGAAAACGATTTAATTATCGGCGTAAAGTTTTATCAACCGGCGAGTAGTTTTAAAAAAAATTTATTGGCCGTTTCTGGTTCAACAAACATTGTGGCGAGCCAGTTGTCAGGAGATTTTGTGATGCCTGATAATCCAAGCCAAAAACTGGTTTTTATTGCCGGAGGAATTGGCGTTACGCCTTTTAGGAGTATGATTAAATATCTTTTAGACACTGGTCAAAAAAGAGATATCGTGCTGTTTTACGCCGTTAAAAAAGAAAGCGATATTGTCTATAAAGAGATTTTTGAAAATGCCAGAAAAATTTTGGGAATAAAAACCGTTTATGTCGCGTCTGATACCGGCAGCGTTTCTCCAAACTGGCAGGGCAAAACTGGTTATTTAACCAGCCAGACAATTTCTGAGGAAGTGCCGGATTATAAAGAGAGAACATTTTACCTATCCGGCCCGCGTTCTTTGGTGGATTTTTTCCAAAAAGATTTACAGGAGTTAGGGTTAAAAAAAGAACAGATTAAAACCGATTATTTTCCCGGTTTTGCCTAGTAACCCTCTCCTTTAGGAGAGGGAAGGGTGAGGTTTTTAGGTCACAAATTCTTGCTATAGCAGAGTTTTGTGACAAAAACAATTACCCGTCTCAGATATCTTACTAAATAAGATATTTTTTAAATTCTAATCGTTAGATGGATTAAATAGAGAGAAAGTAATAAAGATTAATGATTTTTGGCATCGGTTTTTATTAAACCCTCAGCAAAATGTAGAACATTGGCAGTTTGAATAACTAATGGGTATTTCGGTGGTTTTGAAACTTGTTCTTTGGCAACTACTCTAACCACATCTCTTGCTCCTTTAATCAATTGCTGGGCATGAAACCGGTCGGTTGCAAATCGCGTGGCAGCTTTTTTATCGGTTGAAATTGCTGCGGCAGCAATACCACACAATACAGGACAAAGTTCTGCAAGTGTTAGGTCAACCCCTTCTACCCTTGTAGTTCCCTTTCCATCAACAGTAAATATTGAAACTTCCTTAAATTCTTCTTTCTTCATAGTCAATAATTAAAGCGTATAATACTAACTTATAATTCGCCCGTCAAGTTATAGTTTAGTTTTTCACCTGGGTGGGTAGTTTGTCCTTGTCATCTGGAAAATACCATTTCGCACTCTTGTTCCGATCAGAGATCGGTTTAAATTGGTTCGAAGACAACAATTTTACTACTTGACATAAACCCCCCGTTTATGTAAGATATAAATTGACATATGTTTTATCGTAGACAAATATACCAAAAACTTGAAGCAGAACTGGGCACAAAAGAAATCACCGTTATTACGGGTATGCGAAGAGTGGGGAAAACTACAGCCCTAAATTATCTTTATGGCTTGGTAAAATCTGACAATAAAGCCATTTTTGATCTGGAAAATCCCATACACAGAAAGGTCTTTGAGGAAGAAAATTATGATGCCATTTGGAATAACCTCAAAGAATTCAATATCGCAAACAAGTCTAAGGCTTACTTATTTCTTGATGAGGTACAAAACCTTCCTTCGGTAAGCCGGGCAATAAAATATCTGTATGACCATTGGGAGGTAAAATTTGTGCTTACAGGTTCCAGCAGTTACTATTTGAGAAACCTTTTTCCGGAATCTCTGGCAGGAAGGAAGATCATTTTTGAATTGTTTCCTCTTAACTTTACAGAATTTCTTATTTTTAACCAAGTCAAAAGAGAAGGGAAAACATCTCTTGCAGAAAAGGCCACAGGTAAGAATAAAATTGCTTACGAAAGATATATAGCCTATTATAATGAATTTCTTGAGTTTGGTGGTTTTCCCTCCGTGGTGTTAGAAACCGCCCGGGAAAGAAAAAAAGTTCTGCTTTCGGAAATATTCACCTCATATTTTGAGAAAGATGCCAAAAATCTTGCCGATTTTAAAGACATGTCTAAACTTAGAGATCTCATTTTACTATTGGTTCCCAGAATAGGGTCTCGAATAGAGATTAATAAGTTGGCAAACGAATTGTCTGTGGCGCGCGCGACAGTCTATAATTATTTGTCATTTTTGGAACAAACATATTTTATTTCACTTTTATCAAGATATTCAGGGAGTATTGACAGGCAAGCCGCCGGTAGCAAAAAACTCTTCTTTTGTGACTGCGGGATTGCCAACGTCTTGGGCAGGGTTTCAGAGGGGCAACTTTTGGAACAAAGTGTCTTTCAAAATTTGAGAACAGACCACAAACTAAGCTTTTATAATAAAGATAATGCGTCAGAGATAGACTTTATTATAGACGACAAGATTGCTATTGAAGTGAAAACCAGTATGTCGCGTCAAGATATAGCCAATCTAAAAAAGAGAAGCAGGGAATTAAAGATTGGCAAAAATTATATCGTTACCAAACAATTCAGTGATAATTTTGAAGCCATTCCGGTAACAGAACTTTAAGGTTAAAAAGAGCTGATTAAAACCGATTATTTTCCCGGTTTTGCCTAGTTGTAATTACTACTAATACATCGATGTATTAGTAGTAGAATAGTATTTAAATATGACCATTAAAGAACTTGAGTCCAGAATTAAAAAAATCGGAGAAAGAAATCAAAAGGTAGAAAAAGATAAGGCCTGGGAAACCAGTTATGCTCGTCGTATTCTTATCGCTTTGTTTACATATTTCGCCGTAGGGATTTATATGTGGTCAATTAATATCGTTCAACCCTGGTTTAATGCGATAATTCCTACAACCGGTTTTTTACTTTCAACCTTAACGTTTCCTTTCTTCAAACGCCTGTGGCTAAAATGGAAAAATTTTTAGCAGTTTATTTTCTCAGCCCTTTTTCAGCATATTGGGTATAATAATGATTGTTATTTGTATAGATTCCCGCTTTTGCGGGAATGACATAAGGAAGAAGATTACCAGGCCTTTCTGGGCCCGCAATGACAAAAAGCCTATATGCGTATTTTAGTGGTTGAGGATGAACATAAAATTGCCAATTCCCTAAAAAAAGGACTGGAACAGGAACTTTTTGCCGTGGATGTGGCCTATAACGGCAACGACGGATTTGATTTGGCTTCCACGGAAGACTACGATTTGATTATTTTGGATATTCTGCTTCCCCAAATAAGCGGCATAGATATTTGTGTAAAACTTCGGAAAATGCAGATTCATACTCCGGTTTTGATGCTGACAGCCAAAGGACAAACAGAGGATAAGGTTTTAGGGCTTAACTGCGGAGCCGACGACTATTTAACCAAACCCTTTGCCTTTGAGGAACTTTTGGCGCGCGGCCGGGCTTTAATCAGGCGCCCAAAGAATATTCAGGAAAAGGTGTTAAAAGTAGCAGGGTTAAGTTTGGATACGGTTAATTTTGAAGTTTTACGAAATAATCAGAAAATACAATTAACCAGTAAGGAGTTTAGTCTTTTGGAATATCTAATGAGGCACCCGGGAAAAATATCATCGTTA
>JAMDAL010000008.1 GCA_023484305.1 Patescibacteria group bacterium
TTTTCTCTCTCCTTCGGGCAGTAACGTCCAGTGTTTTATTAATACCTCTTTATAACCCGCAAACAATTGTTCAGGATCACCTTTTATTGATTTAAAGAATGTAAACCGTCTTAATGTATCTTTACCCTCGACAAGTGCCATACCGAATGGACCTGTCGCAAACGAACTATTAATCATTTCTCTTGAAATTATTGTTCCAGAAGTATCTTTGCCTAGTCTTTTCAAGGTTGACTCTCTCAAAACCTTTTCTATCTGATCGGCAATTGAAGCATTCATTTAAAAAACTTATATGGAACTAGATTCCGGGCAACAAATAATTAATATACTAACTACTAAATACTATCTACTGCTACTATTTTATCCCCGGTACCGGGAATTTTTTACAAAGTTTTTCTACCTCTTTTTTTATTTCCAAAAGATTTTTGTTTTCATAAATTTCTTCCCGGAAGTTTTTCAGAAACTGAATTCTGGCGTTTTTGTCATCAGGCAAACGATAGGGTTTAATTTCTTTTAAAGCCTGCGCTATAAAATTGCCGATTTTTACCATCTCCTTTTCTTTCATGCCGCGGGTAGTAATTGCGGGCGTTCCCAACCTAATTCCAGAGGGATAAAAAGGAGAAACGGGCTCTGCCGGAACTGTATTTTTATTAACTGTTATTCCCGCTGCCTCCAATGCGTATTGGGCAAAATAGCCGGCGCCGGGACAATAGGTTTTTGATAAATCCATTAAAATCATATGATTTTCCGTTCCGTTTCCCACCAACTGCAGCTTGTTAGCCATTAAAGTTTTGGCTAAAACTTTGGCGTTTTTAACCACCTGCCTGCCGTATTTTTTAAAAGAAGCTGAGCTGTCTTCTTTTAAGGCCACAGCCAAGGCCGCAATCTGATGTTCGTGGGGGCCGCCCTGGGTGCCGGGAAAAACCGCCCTGTCAATTTTTTCTGCCAGCTCCGGGTCTTTTTTGAGGCCCTTATCAGTCACCATAATCATTCCGCCTCTTGGTCCGCGCAGAGTTTTATGGGTAGTGGTGGTTATAATATCAACATACAAGGCGGGGTTTTTATGCGCGCCGGCAATAACCAGTCCTGCCACATGGGCAATATCTGCCACCAAATACGCGCCGACTGCATCCGCTATTTTGGCGAATTTCTCAAATTCAAACTCAAAAGGATAAGCAGTGGCGCCTACCCAGATAAGCTTGGGCTTATGCTGTTTTGCCAGTTTTTCCACTTCATCAAAGTCAATCCTGCCGCTTGGCAAAACATGATAGGGCACACTTTTAAAATATGTGCCGGTAACGCTCACCTTCCAGCCATGGGTTAAATGTCCTCCGTCAGGCAGATTATGCCCCATAACCACGTCGGCCGGATTTAAAAGGGCAAAATACACGGCAAAATTGGCCGGAGAACCGGAATATGGCTGAACATTGGCATGGGGAACCCCGAACAGTTTTTTTGCTCTTTCTATGGCTGTCTTTTCCAGACGGTCAATATACTCGTTTCCGCCGTAATAACGTTTGTCAGGATACCCTTCTGCGTATTTATTGGTAAAAATGGAGCCGAGAGCTTCCAAAACTGCAGGAGAGGCATAATTTTCCGAAGGAATCATCTCCAAACCATCTTTTTGTCTTTTGGCTTCAAGATCAAGGATTTTTTGGACTTCGGGGTCGGTTTTTCCTAAAAATGTTGTCATATCAAGCTAAAGAGTATTATACCTCAAATTCATCAATAATCCAATATCCAACTCCAATATCCAATATACAATTAACAATATCCAATTATATTGGAATTGGTAGTATTGGTTATTGGGGCTCATTGGAGTTGGATATTGGTTTTTGGTTTTATTGAGGTTATCCCCTATAAACTCTATGACATTTAGAACATGAGGCAATATACATTTCCGAAGCTCCCACCACCACCTGTCCCGTTCCCCCTCCCACCCTTTCTGTATGCTGGGCCGGGCCGCCGCATTTTTGACAAATGGCGTAGAGCCAAATCAAATGTTTGGCCATTTTACCTAATTTTAAAGTTGGCCCAAAGGGTTTTTTGCGATAATCATAAGCCAAACCTGCTCCGGTCATACCCACTCCCTTTTGTAACAGTTTTTTAATCACGGGAATGGTCTTGGTTTTGTGAAAAAAATTCAGTTCGTCAATAATAATATGGTTAATATGATCTTTTTCCGCCATTTTCAAAAGTTCTTCCGGCTTGTTCATATCCACAAAAGCGGCCTTAACGGTTTTTAAATCATGGCTGGCCAGTACGGGTTTTTTACTGTAGCGTGTGTCGATGGCAGGTTTGACAGTTAAAACCTTTTGTCCTTTTGCCTCTAAAACTTCTGCCAGTTTAATCAGTTTGGTGGTTTTACCACTGTACATCGGACCGGCAAAAATAGTTAAAATGGCTTTTTTCATAAACTCTTCTTTTATAATGCTCCTACTTACTTTCTACTCTGGCATTTGAATTTTCTGTTGTTAACGGCGGTCTTATCTCTCCCCTTTGTGTTTTTACGTTCTCTGCTGCCTGTTGTAAAAGATTTTCATCTCCACCTGCTTCTTTTAATAGTTTTTCAACATCTTCCGGTTTTGCCAATCCACCTTTTGTTTTATCTGCGTGTACCATTTAACCTCCTTTCTCAATTATTTTTCTAATTTCTCTTTGTATCTCTTCTTTGCTTCTCATTTTACCATTTTTAAGACAGTCAATTTTAATCCAGTTTTTGCGATGGGCCAAAAGCCAATTATACATTTTTTCTGACTCTCTCATATGTTTTTGGTTAATTTCTGCAATGTCTTTTTTGCCGTTTAAATAGGTTTTTTTTGTTTGCTGGGAAAGTTTTTGACCAATTTGCCAGGGAACGTGAAGATAAATCACCAGGTCTTCTCTGGGCATTTTATGCACGCGGTATTCCAGCTCGTCCAGCCACTCTACAAATTTTTCTCTTTCTTTCTCCGGCAATTTGGCAGCCTGATGGGCCAGAGAACTTGGTACATACCTGTTGGCAATCACCAAGTGTCCTTTTTTAAGCCAGTCGTTAATTTGGTCGCGGGCTGAGAGCCTATCCAGGGCATAGGCCAACGAAATTAGATACGGCGAAACGCTGTCAATGGTCCCAAACTCCCCCCGATGAAAACGGGCCACAATTTCGCCGTGAAAGGATGTGTAATAGCGGGGAAACTCTATTTCTCTAAACTTGGCATGCCTGGCTTTTAAATAGTCTGCCAGCATTTTCGTCTGCGTGGCTTTTCCCGAGCCGTCCGCCCCTTCAATGACAATCAGTCTACCCTTTTTCTTTTGACCCTCTTTTACAAACTGTAAAAACTTTTTGACAATCAAACCCATATTGTCATTGTCATAGTGCTCCAGATACAAACTGTCTGAAGGATTGCCTCTTATCATAGGCGAAAGCTTGTTAACGCTGTCTTTGTAAAAAAGGGCTAAAACCGGCTTTTCCAAGATTAAAGCATAAGAAATTTCCGAACCAACGCCAAACGAAGGATGGGAAACTTCTGCCACAACTGCGTCTGCGTTTTCGATACGATTTTTCTCGCGTTCAAAAACCTGCCTGTGTTTCTTTTGGTCTCCGTTTACTTCCGGCTTTTCCAAAAGCACTTCTTGCCCCAGAACGTGATTTTTTCCCGGACTTAAAAGTTTAATAAGTTTTTTATATTGTTGTTTGTTTTTGCCGCCGCCGGCAAAAGAAGCGGTAAAATAAATTCTCATATATTTAATTCAAAAGTCAAAATGCACTTTTCGAAAGAAAACTTGCTCAAAGCAAGCAAATCAAAAATACAATTCAAAATTTAAAAGTTATTGTTCCAGCGCAGCGAGAACTATGAATGGTCAGTAACTTCTCACTTCGTTCGAAGAATAATTCCTTAACTTTTGACTTTTAATTTGTGCTTTTGACCTTTGACTTTTGATTTTTGACTTATTTGTTTAATTTAGTCTTAATCTGTTCCTCGCAACTTCCCGAACCCAATTTATTTTTGACAAAATTCACCCCGTCCGTATCAATGGTTAACACGGGTATTTTTTTGTTGTTTTTCACCCATCTGTCCAAAAGCCAGTTTAATAATACCAAATACCAGCGGGGAATTTTTGTTTCAAAACTGCGGCTTCTTTTGGCAATTCTTTCTTCCACTACTTCCACCGAGGTTTTTAAATAGATGATTAAATTGGGTTCGGGAAGTTGCGAGGAAAACATGGTATAGATTTTTTTGTATAAATCAAATTCTGCCTGGGTCATATGCCCGGCTTCATATTGGGCTTCGGCAAAAACAAAAACATCCTGATAAATCGGCGTATCCTGAACGACCGGTTTTTTCTTTAAGAGCTCTTTAATTTCTCCCAGCTGTTTGATTTTTTCCGTTAAATAGAAAGTTTGGGAATGAAAAGCCCAACGCGGCATGTCTTTGTAAAAGTCTGCCAGGAAAAGATTTTCTGCCACATTTTCTTCGAAGAGTTCAAATTTGAGGTATTTGGCAATCCACTTGTCCAGAGTGGTTTTTCCGCTGCCGATATTGCCCATGATGGAAATAAATGGTTTTGTCATCTCTGCAAATTTTAAGACAGAACGACATAACTGGCAAGAGGCTAACCCTGCCTAGATTGAGCCATATTAATGGCATCACTTAAAGTAGTTCTTTCTAGATGCCATGGTAATTTAGCAGTGGGTTTAATCTTTTTTTCTAGTACCGGTTTTACAGCCCTACTGGCAGCAACAGCCAACGCTTCTTGGTCTTGCGTATCATCGACGGGTGCTTTTTGTACTTCTTTTACTCCCATATTTTACCTCCTTTGCTTTATTATACATTATTGCCAGTCAACCATTTTTCTTCTCTTTTTCCCGCCAGAACATATTCGTGAATAAGATGAAAGGCAAAAGGCAATTCTTTTAAACTAGAAATCCTTAACATACCCGGTGTACCCTTATGATAATATATTTTTCCGTACGGATGATAATTTTCTACTTGCATATCAGGGGCTTTTGGATGATTATAAGGAGCTTCTACTAAAATTGACCACAAACCTCCTTCTGCGGCAGCCTGGCAGACCCTATAATCATCGTCAATAATAACAATTTCCTTATCGCCGTTGCCGTTGGCCTTGTTAACCAAAGCCGGTTTCGTTGTTTTCCAAACAGTGCTATTTTCCAACGGACTAGTTGCCCCCTTATCTTGATCCCATGCCATTGAATACACATTGCCTTGGCGGTTGATAAATCCTGCTTTTTCAATTGCCTCTATTGTTTCATTATGCAAGGACAAATCACCTCTTCTGGTAGTAAAATAGTTTATATCTAAACCTTGCCCTGATAATCTTTCTAGCACACCTTGGGCATCTTCATCTGCGTCGATCATAAAATGAAGTCCCGGAGTGCTAAAAAAATGTCTTACTAAATTATTTATTACTGCCGGTGATAATTTTTTACGTTTCCAGCCCGGCCAATTTTGCGGACAGTTTAAATATTCAGACTTTATTTTATTAACCTCTTTTTCTTTTAAACTAAAAACCTTTTGCAGCATCTCTAGTTTTGTAACCGCACTGTCTTTTCTAATATGTTTATTACCATTTATTTGTTCTTCGTCAAAACCCAGAACTTCAAAAATGCTTTTAGTAGTTAATCTTTCAATAATTTGAGGCGTAACTTTTTTGCCGTCCCAACCTTTCCAATTACCCGGATTTAAATAATAAGGACCAATAGAAGCGCGCTCGTCCAAGGATAGATCAAAAACAGCCGTAAAATAATCCCATAAATGATCGGCCGTTTTTTTAAACAAAACCCCGTCCAAATCAAACCAGGCCGATAGTCCTTTAAAACTTAATTTCTCTCCCAAAGAATCAAGATATTGAGCCTGAACAACTTCTTTTCCTGCCATATTTTCCAAAAAATCCCCACTTATTTGGGGACAGAATAATTAGAGTTATTTATAGATTTTTCTTGGTCCTAAGTCAAGAGACTGATAACCGGTGGGGCCAACAGTATGCGATAGCATCACGCTGGCCCTCAATTAAAAATAACTACTTCAAATTAAATTTTAATTTTGCCTTATATTCTTCTTCAAAATAATCAACCCTTAAAAGATTAACCCACTTTTTTATACCATAAAACTCTCTTAAAAAGTCCGTTTCTTTCTTGCAAGAAAACGGGTGCAGACAGACGCTTTTTTGTATAAAATAAAAACCCAGTTCTTTTAATTTCCGCTGGAAGATATTTCTTCGCTTTTTGTATTTTTCCGGTATATCAAAAATAACCATCCACCATCGGCCGTCCCATTTTTTTGATCTTGCAATTTCCATTTTATTAATGTCAAAGCGAATTATTTCTTTTTTTCCCAAATCTGTCAATTCAATAATTACTTTATCACCCTTTTCTTTAAACTTAACTAATTTCCTTTTTCTTAATCTGTCTAAGGTTCTTTTAATATGATTTCCGGCATGAGATTCCCATGGCGTTCTAACGTCGTAGGCAGCATGCACAATATTGGAAACGGAATGGGGATTTTGAAAATAGGCTGTTAGGGGGGCACTATTTAGTAAACGCAGTATTTCTTCAACTCTGGAAAAGTTTATCTTCTCACAGTATTATTAGTTTTTTTGCTATAGCACTATATCAAAATAAAAGTAATATTTATATTTTCTCTTCGGGCCAGTATAATGCTATAGCATCCTGCTGGCCCAGTTGCAAAAATTATATTTTAACGTTAAATTAAATTATGAGCTCAATAAAGAAAAAATTTTCCAGGGATTTTA
>JAMDAL010000003.1 GCA_023484305.1 Patescibacteria group bacterium
GTAAAAGGCGCAAGTAATTTAGACAGAGTTATTAAAACTTCTTTTAGGGTATTTAAACAGGCATTTTTATCGTCCAAGTTTTCGTTACATACCGCCACTCTGTCCCTGCTTCTTCGCACATACCACAAAGACAAATCATTCACAAATTTTTCAATATCAGTGCTGGCAACAAAAGCGTCGTATTTATCAAGCGACTTTGTTACTATATCTATAGTTTGATTAAGACGTAGCATTATCCATTTATCAAGAATATTGTTCGAGGTTAAAGACCGAGAACTATCTTTCTGACTTCTCGCGGAGTTTAGCCCGAGCGAAGTCGAGGGGCTCGAAGAATAATATAATGAGGAATACGTAAGATAAAAATTAAATACATTCCAAAGCATTAAATGAAATTTTCTTCTCACCTCGTCGGCTATATGATAACCAAACGGCAGGTTTTTGGCCGGGTCGCTTCTTGCGTAAAGCCAACGCAAAACATCAACTCCTATTTTGCCGGCGCCGTCGTCAAAAGAGACAAAAGTTTTTTTATTGCTCTTGTGCATCGGTTTTCCGTCTTCGCCCAACAGCGTACCAAACCCCAAGACTGACTTAAAAGGCTCATAATTTTCCAAGACAGTCGACATTACCAACAGGGAGTAAAACCAGTTTTTAAACTGCCCGGGAAAACTTTCCGTAATAAAATCCGCCGGATACCACTCTCTAAAATATTTTTTATCATCCGTATAGGAAACTTTTTTGGTTTTTGGATCAACCAGCGTGGAAAAAGTCACAATTCCGGCATCCAGCCAAACATTTCCCACGTCGGCAATTCTTGATAAAACGCTGCCGCAGCCGGAGCATTTTATTTTTACATTATCCACCCAGGGACGATGCGGCGTATGACCAAAAAACTTATCCCAACCCTCAACTGCTCTTTCTTCCAATTCTTCCTTGCTGCCAATAACTTCAAAAGTGTGACATTTTTGACACTCATAAATAGGCAAACATAAACCGTAGTATCTTTTTTTGCTGATTAACCAATCGTGCATATTGGTTATCCAGTCCAGCTCTCTTTCCATTCCAAAACCCGGAATCCAAGTTATTTTTTTCACAATACTACGCATGTTTTCTCTAAGTTCTTCGCTCATTTTGATATACCACTCATCCACCACTCTCCAAACCAGTTCGGTTTTGCATCTCCAGCAGACCGGATAGCGGTGCAGATATTGCCTGGTGGTAAAAAGAAATTCTCCGTTATTTATATTTTTTAAATATTCAATAATAATTCCGGGATGGATTTTGGCGTTTTGGCCGGAAAAAGATTTCATGCCAGAAAGATAATCAGCATCTTCGTTAATCACGTTTATCGTTGCCAGATCGTTTTCCTTGCCCAGTACGAAATCTTCCTCTCCTGCCCCGGGGGCTACATGCAAAAGTCCGGTACCTTCTTCCGTTGTCACAATTTCATCTCCCCTAAGCAGTCCGGAAATGATAGTATGAAAGGTTGCCGGTGTCTTTTTTTGCGCCTCTTGCACCAAAGGCAAATCGTCAAAAGGGGCTGTATATCTCCAACCCAACAACTTCTTGGCGTCGTGCTCTTCAATAATTTCTCCTAATTCCAAATCTTTTTTTATAACTTCATATCTTTTTTTCATTAAAACCACTTTTTCCTGACCATGTTTAACTTCCACATACTTCTCCTGGCTGTTAACTGCCACGGCCACATTGGCAGGAATGGTCCAGGGAGTTGTGGTCCATAAGAGTAAATAAGTTTTATCCCTTTTTTCTATCGGCAGTTTAAAATAAACCGTTTCATGATTAATTTCCTGATAGTCTTCGGTCAGAATCTCATGCTGGGAAATGGCAATGCCGCAGCGATAACACCAGGGAACGCTGTCATGACCTTTATAAAGAAGCCCTTTTTCGTAGCATTTTTTCAAAAAATACCAGATCATGTAATTGTTTGCGTCGGAGTTGGTATAATAGGAATTGTTCCAATCCATAAAATATCCCAGTCTCTTGCTTTGTTCTGTCTGAAGCGAGGAATATTTTTTAACACGTTCTTTGCAAAGAGTAACAAATTTATCTATACTGGCCTGTTTATCGCCCGGGTTCAGGCTTTCTATGTCCTTTTTATTTTTTAAACCCAGTTCTTTCTCAACTTCCACTTCCACCCATAATCCCTGGCAGTCAAAGCCGTTCTGGAATCTCTGTTTATACCCTTTCATGTTAAAGTATCTTTGCCACAAATCTTTATACGTTCGTCCCCAGCCGTGATGCACACCCATAGGATTATTGGCGGTAATTGGCCCGTCTATAAAGGAAAAATTATTCTTTGAAGAATCGTTTTTATGAAGATATTTTTCCGTCAGGCCGGACCGATACCACCAGTCCAGTATTTTTTTCTCCATTTCCGGGAAATTAGGCTGACTATTAGAATTATTCATAAAATTTTTTTATCCGCTTACATCCGTTTTAATCCGTTTACATCTGTGTCACAAAAAAACCGCCCTCTATATTATATACATTATATAAGGACGGCGTCTTCCGTGGTACCACCTAAATTTGGAAATTAGAGATTAGATATTGGAAGTTAGAAATATTTTCCCTTCCCATTTCTCATTTCTAATCTCTCACTTCTCTTATTTCCAGCTGTCACGGGCATACCCGAAAGGGTCTACTGTGTCCCACCAAGCCTTGACGAAGTGGGATTTTCTTCCTTTAGCTTGGGAGTGATAACTCCTTCATAGCTTTTGTATTTTTTACATCATACCACACATTTCCGGCTTTTTCATCCAGAAGCTGACCATAAACACTAACAGTCTTGCTAACAACATTGTCCAGATTAAAATTTTTAATTATTGCCTTCCTGCCCTCCATTCCCATTTCGCGGCTTTTTTCCGGGTTTTGCAAAAGCAATATAATCTTACCGGCTATTTCCCTGTGGTCGGAAGAATTTAGCAAATAACCGCTGATTTTATCCTCTACAACATCCGGCTTGTTGACAGGTTTTTTGCCGACAATCGGTAGGCCCGAAGACATTGCTTCCATAACCGCCATGCCTTTGGCAATGGCCGGATAGCAAAAAACGTCGGCCGCCATATGAAATATCCGTATATCATAGGTTGAAGTATATATTCTAACTTCATCAGTTAATCCCAGCGACTCTATTTTCTTTTTAATAATTTTTAAAGTACCGTCTCCCTGATCGTCGCCGACTATTAACAACTTTGCCTGCAAAAACGATTGTTTTATTAATACGAAGGCTTCAATCAATTTGTCAATTTCCTTGCCCTCAACAATGCGGCTGATGCATAAAATAATTTTGTCGCTGTGTTTTAAATTTAACAGTTTTCTGGCCTTAAGCTTTTCTTTGATTGTCGTTAAAGGAAACTCTTTATAATCAACCCCGTTATAAATAACATTAATTTTATCTTTATTAAGACCATAGCGGACAAAATTGCCGGCAATACCGTCACCTATGGTGATAACCTTGTCTGCGAATTTTTCAAGTTGGCCGGCAACAAACGAAAAATCTTTTTTGTTGTAAGTTAAATGCTCACTGCTGACAATGGGCAAATTTAATTCATTTCTGGCTTTTTGCGAACAAATCAGGGAATTTCGGCATTGGGTATGTATTAACTGCGGTTTAACTTTTAAGGCGGTTTGTAAAATTACATCTGAAGCTTTATTTTTAATTTGCCTGTTGGATCCGTCTATGGGAACTGCAACCGTCTTTATATTAAAAGGAATATGGGGCAAATATGGTCCTGGCCCGGCTAATATAGTAACTTCAATACCTAAATCGGCCAGAGACCGTGCCAAATTGACAGTATACCTTTCGGTTCCTGCCAGCATAAAATGCTTCATAACCAGAAGTACCGATTGAATTTGCATCATCAGAGTCTATGTCTTTGTCTTCCATAAAAATTAAGTAATATTTTTTAAAGTTGGGCTAATATAACAAACTAAAAGGGAAAAATCAATATTTTATCTCAATAAACAGGCCTAAATATAAAACCTGGCAATTTATTTCAAAAAAAGGCAGATTGATTCCTAATCGCTATTTTTAGGATTATTTTGTCCCTTTAGCCGCTGTTCCACGCGCGGCAGAAGAGGACCAAGAGGACGCAATTGACCGCAATTAACACAACGGAAATCTACCAGATTTGAAACCTCAAGCGCTTCTCCGCCCGGCGCAGTTAATTTAATTTTGGTCTTAATTCTTTCTAAGGGCCCGCCGCAACTTAAACAGTTAAATTCGGATTCTAATTTAGATACCATATTTTAATTCCTTTGTCTTAACGACCTAAATCCTACTGGCAAATTGTCTGAAATTTTAAAAGATTTTCCACAATTAATATTTACACCGTGTCTAAACTCGGCTCCATGGAATATCCTATAACTTCCGTCGGTCTGCCCAAAAACAAACAAACCAAAGGCATCAAAGATAAACTAACAACAATGGTTTCCGTGGCATCAAGCAATAAAGAAACAGCTCTTTTAAACATATTAAATACTTTAATAATATATATATTAAAGTGGATTTTATTTCTCTTCTGAAACAACTTTAATTTGTGTCAATTCCTGAAAACCGTGCCGGCCGTGTTCCCGACCCATTCCGGATTCTTTATAGCCGCCAAAAGGATTGCAGGCCAGCCAGTGGGTGGCAGAATTAATTTCGACTGTTCCTGCTTCCAGTTTTGAAGTAACTCTTTGCGCACGTTTTTTATCATTGGTAAAAACCAACGACCCTAAACCATATTTAGTATCATTGGCAAGTTTAAGGGCTTCTTCTTCAGTTTTAAATGGTACCACTATTAACACCGGTCCAAAAACTTCTTCCTGCCAAACTCTCATATTTGGTTTAATATTAGTCAAAATTGTCGGCAAATAAAAAGCTCCTTTTAAACCTTCAGGTTGTTTCCCGCCGATAATAACTTTTGCTCCTTTTTTGACGGCATCTTTAACTTGCGCATCTAAAAGTTCCACCTGTCTCTTGGCCACCAGACTGCCAATATCAGTTTTGGGGTCTTCGGGATCTCCCACCACTTTTTCTTGAAGTTTCATTTTTACTTTCTCCACAACCTTGTTGAATAAACTCTGGTGAACGATTAATCTTTTTAAGGCATCGCAGGTCTGCCCGCAGGTCAAAAATCTTTTGGCATAAATCTTATCCATAAAATTGTCAACATCTGCGTCTTCAAAAACAATTCCGGGATTAGAACCTCCCATTTCCAAAACCACTTTAATAAATTTTTCTGCGGCGAGCTTGTAAATTTCCTTACCGACTTTTGAACTTCCTGTAAACCAAATTAAATTGATGTTTTGTTTTAGAAGTTCTGCGCCGACTTTGCCATTTCCATAGACTTCGGCAAAAACACCATTTGGCAAACCAACGATTTTAACTATTTCTTCAATTAATTTTCCCACAAGTGGACATTCCTCTGAATGTTTAAAAACCACGGTATTACCGGCAATTAAATTGGGAATTACTCCCCAGACAAACATGCCAAAAGGATGATTCCAAGGAGTAATAATTGCCGCTACACCATACGGCTCAAAAATTATTCGGTGTAAACTTTTTTCATCCTCAAATGTAACTTCATGGCTTAAAGATTTTTCCCCATTTTCTAAAAACCATTTAAAATTATTACTATATCTTTCCAACTCGGACTGCGCATCTTTTAAAGACTTACCGGTTTCTTTAATAATAATGCTGATTAAATCGCTTTTTCTCTCCGTCAGTCTTTCATAGATTTGACCAACATACTCCAGTCTTTTTTTAATTCCTAGTTCTTCTGAAATTAAGCAG
>JAMDAL010000054.1 GCA_023484305.1 Patescibacteria group bacterium
TTGAAATTTTAAAAATTAGATCATTAAAAATTCATTTAAAATTGAAAATTTCGAATTAAAAATTATCAGTATTCTCGCCTTCCCTCCATTGCTTTTTCCAAAGTCACTTCGTCAGCATACTCCAAATCAGCTCCCACCGGCAAGCCGTGGGCAATACGGGTTATTTTCATATTATCGCCTGCCAATTGTTTTATCGCTTTGGCAATATACATCGCTGTGGCCTCGCCCTCCATGGTCGGGTTAGTAGCCAATATTACTTCCCTGACCGTTCCCTTATTCGTTCTGTCCAAAAGCGGTTTAATATAAAGTTCGTCGGGTCCGATATTGTTAAGAGGTGAAATGGCTCCGTGCAAAACATGATAAACGCCTTTGTATTTTCCGTTTTTTTCAAGAGCCAGAATATCCAGGGGTTGTTCAACCACGCAAATTAAACTTTGATCTCTCTGGCTGTCAGAACAAATATCACAGGGGTTATGTTCGTTAACATTTAAACAAATGCTGCAAAGTACTGTTTGTTTCTTCAGATTCTCTGCCGCAGAAGCCAATTCGTCAAGCTGAATTTGCGGTACATGCAAAAGATAATAGGTTAAACGCTGGGCCGTCTTTGGTCCAATGCCGGGCAATTTTTCAAAAGCCTCAATTAAATTTTGAATGGGTTGGGGAACGCGCATATTTCCTTTCTTTGTCATTCCGACCGAGTCCGAATGAAATGAGGACGAGCGGAGGAATCTTTTTCAACTGACTTGATTTGAGAAAGATCCCTCGACTTCGCTCGGGATGACAACGCTTATTTTATTATAAGAGGTTTTTCAGGCTTTTAGCAATAAGGGGAGCCACGGAAACTATTTCCAGTTTTTCAAACTGTTTTGGTTTGGGAACATAAATTGAATCAGACACAATGATTTTTTCAAAGGGCGAATTTTGCCAATAAAACGGGTCGCCGCGGGACAAAACCGCATGCGTAGCGCAAAGAAAAACATGAAAAGCGCCTTTTTTCAAAGCTAAATAAGCGGCTGAAACGGCTGTGGAGCCGGTGGAAATCATATCATCAAAAATAATTGCTTCTTTTTGGGCAACTCCGCCAAAGATTAATCTTTCCTCCCTGTTGATTTCATCTGTCTTATCCAAATTTCTCTCTTTTTTTACCACGGCATAATCAACCTCCAACGCCCCGGCCAACTGTTCCACCTCTTGTTTCCTTCCCGCATCTGGCGCCACAATCACCAAATCGCCTCCGCCAAAATCATCTCTTTTTTGGTCAAGATAGCAAGAAAATGTTTGTGAAGCATCTAAACTTAAAACCGGAATTTTAAAAAAATTAACCGCGTTTTCGCTGTGCAAATCCAAAAAAACGGCATCGGTATATCCCGAGCTTTCCATAAACTTGGCCACCAGCCTCACCGAAACCGCTTCCCCTTCTCTGTGCTCTTTGTCCTGGCGGGCATAAGCCAAATACGGCACGACGGCGATAATTTTTTTAGCCCGGCCCTGTTTCAACAAATCGCCAAACTGATAAAGTTCCATAAGATTGGCATCCCCGGGAATTGAAGTAGACTGCACAACAGCGCAAATTTCATCTTTGACGTTGTCTATAAGACGAACCCTGACTTCGCCGTCGGCAAAATGCACGGTCTCGCTGTTGGCAAGAGGTGTTTTTAATTCCTGCGCAATTTTCTCTGCTAATGGTTGATTAGAAGATCCGGCAAAAAGTTTCATGCTTTTTTAATTGTCCAGTTTTTTGAAGTCTTTGTCAAAGCTTAAAACTTGGGCGCCGTTATTTGCGGCCTTGCAAAAAAGAAAAGCGTCAACAAAATCAACATTTTTATTTTCGTATAAGTCAAAAGATTCCAAAAACAATTGTCTATCTTCTATTTCTACATAGGGAAGAGAGGTAATAGTTCTGGTCAGTTTGATCGCCGGTTTCTTACCAAGCTTGACAGTTTTTTCTAAAATGTACATAATTTCAAAAATAGTAATTTGGCAAACATAAATATTTATTTTTCCTTTTTTTGCTTCCTGCAAATATTTTTCAACTATTTTCACTTGTGATGGAACATCAAGAAGTAGATAGCGTAGAAAGAAGTTTGTATCGACAAAATAGGTTTTCATTTTAGATGACGGGCGGCAAGATATTCTTCAAATTCTTGTCTGGCTTTCCTAAAATTTATTTTTTTTCCCTTAAGAACACCTTTTAAAGACATAAAATCCTCCACCGGCTGGATAATTATCCTTTTTCTTTCCTGGTCAGGATAAACAAGCGCTTTTCTCGTATCAGCCAATCCGTACAAACGGACAAGTTCTACCGGGATACTGATTTGATTCTGTTTGGTGATAGTCACTAGATAATTCATATTGCATTAACTTTATCATTTTGCATTAATTTTGTCAAGTTACATTAAAAAAGGAAAATGAGAAATTTACTATGATACGTCACCGAATTATTGTAGCAAATGAAATTATTCCACCCCAGTTTAGGACTTAGAAGTTTATTGTTCGGGGTTGAAAACCGAGAACTATCTTTAAGACTTCTCGCTTCGCTCGAAGAATACAAAGTTTTACTGTTCAAACGGAAGTGAGAACTATATTATTACGAATTTAGACTTCTCACCGCCAAATGGCGGTTCGAAGAATAATAATCAAACTTATAATATGCCTAATTGGGAAAGAAAGATAAAAAGCGAAATTTATCCCCTTGTCTTTTTTTTCTTTTTCTTTTATATTTATAAAGGGATAAGTTCGGTTATCCCTTTTTATTGGCAAAATATCCATGACTGAAGCACTTATTATCCAGCTTATTGCTGACTACGGTATTGGCGACCCGGCTTTTGCCGAGGTTATCCAAAAACTGACTTATCTTGACAGAAGTATCAGGGTTTCTGTCACCAGTGTTCCTTCTTTCAGCACGGTTGCCACAGGCATCTGGATTGCCCAATTTTCCCAGGTCAATGCTTTTTCCGGGCTGACGGTTTTTGCCAACACGGCGCCGCGGCGGGTGTTTAACAATCATCCGGAAAAAACCGACGGTGGCAGGCTTGTTTATACAAGACTCGCAAACGGAACTAACGTTATCAGCGTCAACGCCGGCTATTGTCTTTCATTTATTAAAAATGATATTAAAAAGCTTTTTGTTCTTAATGTTGCCAACGAAGGCTCGCAGTTTCGTTCCCGCGATTATTACCCTGATGCCGTTGTAAACATTGCCAACGGTGAAAATAAATATGTGGGAGAAGAAATCTCCACAGAAACAATACCGGATCCGCCGGAAAATCTAATCGGTTTTATAGACGGTTACGGCAATTTGAAAACCACCCTGCGCCAAAGCCAGAATACTTATAAATCCGGCTCTAAAGTCCGCATCACCTGCAATAATATAACCCATATGGGAGTCGTGGCAGACGAAACTTATAAGGTTAACGATCAGGATCTTTCTTTTGGCCCGGGTTCAACCGGCAACGGCGATAGATTTATGGAGATTTGGGTGAGAAACGGCAATGCCTGGAAAACCTTTAACGAACCCAGGGTGGAACAGGAATTTAAAATAGAAGCGGTTTAGAGGACACAAATTTTATATTTATTAGGATATTTCCTTCCACATGGTTATACCGTCAACAAATTCTCCTTTATATTCATAAGCTCTTGGCAAAATTCCCACTCTTTTCATACCCCATTTTTCGTAAACATGAATTGCCCGCAAATTACAAGCCAGACAGGTCAAATAAAGCGCTTTTAGCTTAAGCTTTTTACTTTCTTGTTCAAGTATTTTTAAGAGTTCTTGTCCAATTCCTTCTTCGCGAAATTTTTTACTTACAGTAATTCCTAAATCTCCCATATGTTTATGCCTATATTGTCCTTTTCTTAAATCCGTAGTACCCACAATATTATTTTTATATAAGGCCAACAGCAAAAAACCTTCTTTTTTTCTCACTTTTTTTAATTGGTCTTTAACATATTTTTGTTGTTCTTTAATATTTTTTACCAGATCTTTTGGACCCCGCAGTAAAAAGGTATCCTCGGCAAATATGGGGTTAATAAAATCCATAAGTTTCTTAGCGTCATTTTTATCAACCACGCGAATAGTTATTTCTTTTCCTTTTTTGGTTTTAAAATTGGTAATGATTTGGCCTGGTTTTAACATAAATTTACACAGGGCTTAAAAACTTTTCAATAACTTCTGCCACGCCGTCCTGTTCCACGCTTGGAGCCACATAATCCGCTATTTTTTTCAAATCATCTGGAGCGTTTCCCATCGCCACTTTTAAACCGCCGGCCATAAGAAGGGGAAAATCATTATAACCGTCGCCTATTACTATGGTTTGGGACAAGTCTATATTATTCAGCCTTGCATACTCTTCCAAAACAGTTAATTTGGTGGCGCTTTTTTCCGTGATATCCACGGCATAAAAAGGAGTAACCCGTTTAAGTCCGTAGGCCGCCGCTATAAAATGCACTTTTTCACTGAAAGGCTGTAAAACTTCTTCCACCTTTTTTTGTCTTTCAGATGTCACGCCGGTTATTGTTATTTTTGTAAACTTAGGATTTTTCACATTATTAAGGTTTGGCATTTCTTTTTCCACGGCAAACTTATATTTCCGTAAAATTTCCTCGCTCATGTAAGGTTTGTCAACGTAGTATTCGCTGTTGTAGCTGACCACATAGTGCCATTTGTTTTTTTTAATCTCCAGAATAATTTCTTTAGCGGTTTTTAAATCAATGATTTTTTGATATACCGGTTTATGGTTTAAAGGGTCATATATTTCTCCGCCGTCATCGCACATCTGCATTGATGTCAATTCCAGTTCGTTGACATATTTATGAATTCTATCAAAACACCGGCCAGTACAGAGGCTAACCGGCACTTTGTCTTTGACAGAAAAAATCGCGTTTTTCACGCGGGGAGAAATAGTATATTCATGTCCGATTAGAGTTCCGTCAACGTCCAAGATAAGAGCTTTGTAGTTCGTCATATAGAAAACAGACAACAGTAAACAGTAAACATTATTGTTGTAACGTTTCTTTTTTTGACCATATTATTCTGCCTAACTCATCACAAGATTTTAAAAGTTCTTTATAGTCGTTTTCTTTTAAAAAACCTTCCTTATAAGAAAAATATAATAAATACTTTGCTTCTTTTAAAGAACCATATGACATATCGAGAAAATGTCTATGTTCATTTTTACTATTTCGGGCAAAACCCTCTATGGCATTAAGAATTATTGACAACGCTGCTCTTCTTAATTGAGAAATAATTCCGTATATTTCTTCTCTTGGAAAAGTTCTCGTAACCGTATATACACGATGTACAAATGAGTCTGCTTTTTCGATAAGAATATTTGGTTCTCTATTCTTATTAGACATATTCTTTTTTTGTTTTCTGTTGTCTGTTCTCTGTTTACTGTTCCCTGTTTACTGTTTACTGACGTAAAACTCCGGTTTTATAAATCTTGCCAAAGCATATATTACCATGACCTCGTAGGCTTTTTGCCTGTCAATTAAGCCGTTGGTTAAAATACCAATGGCACCCATTTTCTGCTTGCTGTTGGCAATCCCGGTTTTTTCATCCATCACTTCGCCCAATTCTTTGTCTTCATTCAAAATTTTATTAACCAGCGACTTAGGTATCTCCAGTGCGCCGGCGCAACCTAACCCCGCACGTCCATTTTTAACTTTAACGTCGGAA
>JAMDAL010000007.1:0-4381 GCA_023484305.1 Patescibacteria group bacterium
CCGCTAAAAGATTTAAAAGAAAGCGAAATCGCTCTTCTTTTAAACGGTACGGGTGACAAGATATACAGCGTACGCGGTACCAACCGCCTGGGAGAACTAACAACGATACACGAACCTTTTCTGGGAATTGTTAAAGAGCTGGAAAAACGCTACAAAGAAACCGAGTCTGATTTTATGCGCCAGGAGATTGAAAAATTTATGCGCCAGGAGATTTGCCCGGACTGTGGCGGCGCCAGGCTTAAAAAAGAATCTCTTAATGTTACGGTTAACAATGTTAATCTTGCCGCCTTATGTTCTTTTTCCATTGCCGAGGCTTATAAATGGCTGAAATTGCTGCCGCAGGCAATCAGTTTAAAGGAAAAGGAAATTGCCGCGCTGATTTTAAAAGAACTACTGTTCAGACTTCATTTTCTTTTAGACGTGGGGCTGGATTATTTAACCATAGACAGAAGCAGCCAAAGTCTGGCCGGAGGAGAAGCCCAAAGAATCCGGCTGGCCAGCCAAATCGGCAGCGGTCTCTCCGGAGTTTTATACGTTTTGGACGAACCTTCCATCGGTCTTCATCCCAGAGACAATGACAGGCTGATAAACACTTTAAAAAAACTGCGGGATTTGGGCAACAGCGTTATTGTTGTTGAACATGATAAGGATATGATGGAAAATGCCGATTTTATTTATGATTTCGGTCCGGGGGCCGGAGAACACGGTGGAAAAATAACAGCGTTTGGAACTCCTTTAGAAATAAAAACAAATCCTAATTCCCTGACCGGCAGATATTTGTCGGGGAAAAAAACTATTACCTTCAACTCTCCCGACGTGCGAAGCAATTCCACTTCCGATGTGGAACGCTATTCGCACATCGGGAATAACAAGGCAATTGTTCTGGAAGGCGCTTCTCAACACAATCTAAAAAATATTAACGTCAATTTTCCCCTGGGTAAATTTATATGCATTACCGGCGTTTCCGGCTCGGGAAAATCAACCTTAATCATTGACACTTTGTATCAGGCTCTGGCAACCAAATTGTATCCCCTGCACAAACAGAAACCCGGCAAGTTTAAAACGCTTATAGGAACGGAAAATATTGATAAGGTTATTTTAATTGACCAGTCCCCAATCGGCCGGACGCCGCGAAGCAATCCTGCGACTTATACCAATGCTTTTACCTTTATCAGGGAGCTTTTTGCCCTGACTAAAGAAGCCCGCGTCAGGGGATATAAGCCGGGAAGATTTTCCTTTAACGTTAAAGGCGGCAGGTGCGAAACCTGTCAGGGCGAAGGCCAGATAAAAATAGAAATGCAGTTTCTGCCTGATTTATACATTACCTGCGAAAGCTGTCAGGGAAAAAGATATAACAGTCAGGCGCTGGAAATCACTTACCATGACAAAAATATCGCTGACGTTTTAAATATGACGGTAGAGGAGGCTTTAGAATTTTTTACCTCCAATAATTCCTTATACCAAAAATTAATAACCTTAAAAGCGGTTGGGCTGGGTTATATCCGTCTGGGGCAACCCGCGCCCACTTTGTCCGGAGGCGAAGCGCAAAGGGTTAAGCTGGCTTTTGAACTTTCCAAGCGCGCCACCGGAAGAACGGTGTATCTTCTGGATGAGCCGACCACAGGTTTGCACTTTGCCGATCTGGAAAAACTTTTAGCCGTGTTAAAACGTCTGGCAGATTTAGGCAATACGGTTATTGTTATAGAGCATAATCTGGATATTATTAAAAATTCGGATTATCTTATAGATTTGGGCCCGGAAGGAGGAGAACAAGGCGGAACTATAGTAGCGCAGGGCACTCCAAAGCAAGTATCCCAAAATTCTTCTTCTTATACAGGAAAATTCTTACGTAGTATACTAAAGTAAAATCATAACTCAAATGTCAAAATTCAAAGTTCAAAATATTTTATTTATTTTTTTGTTTTCTGTTTTCTGTTTTCTGTTTCCCGGAAAAGTTTTTGCATCTACCGAGTTTTTAAGTGACTATAATGTAACCTATTATGTTCAGGATAGCGGTCCGACTCTGGTGCAGCAGCAAATTACCTTTACCAACCAACAGACCAATCTATACGCCACCGAATCGGAAATAACCGTGGGAAGCACCAATATCAGTAACGTTATTGCCAGCGACGGTCTGGGAAATTTGGCTTTAAAAATATCGCAGGATAAGGACACAACAAAAATACATGTTTTTTTTAACCAGAAAGTTGTCGGCAGGGGAAAAAAACTAAACTGGAATCTGGAATATCAGACAACTGATGTTCTTTCCAAAATCGGTTTGATAAAAGAAATTAATGTTCCCAGGCTGGAACTGGACCCTGACATTAACTCCTATAATTTATCGATTATTGTTCCGGCAAATTGGGGCGAACCGGCATATGTAAAACCTGTTTACAAAAAAAATCTGGTTTTTAACAAAGACGAGTTAAGCCGCGGCCAGATTTCTATCGCGTACGGTTCGTATCAGATTTTTGATTTTAAACTTAAATACCACTTAAATAATCCCAGAATAACTCCTGTTTTAACGGAAATTGCCTTGCCTCCCGATACTAACTACCAGTCGGTCTTTATTAACAGCCTCTCTCCTGCTCCTTTAACTGTCAATATGGATAAAGACGGAAACTGGCTGGCAAAATATGCTTTGTCATCCGGAGAAAATCTGGATATTCTGGCCACCGGTTCGGCTAAAATTTTTTTGAATCCGAATCCTAAAGACTCGAACTTGCGCGCCAGCGTCTATTTATCCGCGCAAAAATACTGGGAAGTTAACGACCCGCAGATTCAGGCTCTGGCCCAAAAATATAAAACGCCCGAGGCTATCTACAACTACGTTGTAACGACGCTCCGCTATAATTACAACAAAGTCAACCAGAATCCGCAGAGGCTGGGAGCTGTTATGGCCTTAACCCATCCCGACCAGGCCATTTGCATGGAGTTTACCGATTTATTTATTGCGATTGCCAGGGCTGCCGGCATTCCCGCCCGGGAAGTTGACGGCTATGCTTTCACCACCAACGAAAGATTAAGGCCCCTCTCTTTGGAAAAAGATATTCTTCACGCCTGGCCGGAGTATTACGACGGAGAAAAATGGATACAGGTTGATCCGACCTGGCAAAACACTACCGGCGGCGTTGATTTTTTCCACACTTTTGATTTTAACCATCTGGCCTTTAGTATCAAAGGCGTCAACAGCCAGTATCCCTATCCTGCCGGTTCCTACAAAATCAACAATCAGGAAACCAAAGACGTAGATGTCTCCTACAGCAAAAATCTTACTCTTGATAATCCTGCTCCGGCTTTAAAATTATCCCTGGTTTTTCCTTCGCAGGCCATTGCCGGTTTTCCCATATCAGGCAAGCTACTTGTCAATAATAGCGGCCCCTCAATTTTAATTAAACACCATATCAGTTTTTTTGCGGATAAGGCGGTTATTTCACCAAACTCTTATACCGTCAATTTCCTTCCGCCTTTTGGGAAAAAAGAAATAGATTTAACTTTAAACAGAACCAGCTGGTTTGCCCAATCAAATGTTTTAATACGCGTTTCTTCCTCCGGCCAGAATTTAACGCATGAAATTATTGTTAAACCTGTCATACTGATTTATCTGTTACCTGTTCTTTTAATCCTTGTCTTTTTTACATTCATTATTGCAATATTAAAAAGATTAAAAAAACCCCATGAACAGCCTTAACTTGCCATACAAACCTGCGGATATTCCCGATGTTAGCGGCGTTTATCTGTTTTACGGTAACAGCGGGCAGATTTTATACGTGGGCAAGGCCAAAATTTTAAGAGAACGCCTGCGTTCGTATTTAACTCCGGATAATGCCAAAACCGGTAATTTGATGGCTTTGTCCAAAACCGTTTCTTATATTCCGGTGGACAACGAAATAGACGCTTTGATTCTGGAAGCCAATTTGATAAAAAAACATCAGCCCCGCTTTAACGTCAATTTTAAAGACGGCAAAAACTACCCGTTTATAAAAATCACGCTATCCGAAAAATATCCCAAACTTTATACGGCCAGAAAGGTTGACAAAAGCAGCAAAGACCTATATTTCGGCCCGTATCCGACTGGCCTGGATTTGAAGTTTATTATGCGTTATATCCGCAGAATTTTCCCTTTTTGCACGCACCGCAAACCGTATTCATCCTGTTTGTATTTTCATCTGGGATTATGTCCGGGGCCGGAGTTTAAGGTTGATAAAAAAACGTACTTTCAAAATATTAAAAAAATTGTTTTATTTCTTTCCGGGGATAAGTCTAAGGTTATAAATTTATTAAATAAGGATTTAAAATCAGAGATTAGGGCACAGCGTTTTGAAAATGCAAAAATAATTTACGGCCAGATTAAAAAACTGGAAAATTTTGCCACGTTCAG
>JAMDAL010000007.1:4391-5637 GCA_023484305.1 Patescibacteria group bacterium
CCCAGAATGACGGTTAGAGAATTAGCTTTTTAAAATTCTGCCCTGACAGGCCTTAGGCAAGCCGAAAATAAGGAATTAATTAATGTGCTTCAAAAAAACGGCGTACAAATCGATAAAATAGAGACTATCGAAGGATATGACATCTCCAACATTTCCGGCAAAGAGGCCAGCGCCTCTTTAGTCCTCTTTAAAAACGGCCAGCCGGATAAAAAAGGCTACCGTCATTTTAAAATAAAGACTTTGGGACCCAATGATTATTTAATGTTAAAAGAAACCCTGGCCCGCCGTCTGAAAAATTCCTGGCCCCTGCCGGATTTATTTTTAATTGACGGCGGTTTTGGACAGCTGAATGCCGTTTTGGAAGTTTTACGCATCAATCAATGCAGAACTCCGGCAATTTCTTTGGCCAAACGCCTGGAGCATATCTGCCTGCCCAATCAAAAGGAAATTGTTCTTTCCTACAACAGCCCCGCCCTGCATCTTTTGCAACGTGTCAGAGACGAGTCGCATCGTTTTGCCAGAAGATACCATCATTTATTAAGAAGCAGAATTTTAAAAAGCTAATTCTCTAACCGTCATTCTGGGGAGCCCGAAGGGCGACTCCAGAATCCACTCGTCAAACTCAGAACAAGTTAGATTCTGGACAAGCCAGAATGACGATTATTGTAGAGCCTTATCAAACGCGTTATATTAATTATATATGTTCAGATCACTGTTAAGGCATTTTGGAATTTCCATTCTGGCTTTGTATTTAACTTCGCAGTTTTTAGTGAAGGGTTTTATCATCCCTCTTAATTTGTTAATTTATCTTAAGATTGCGCTGGTTTTTTCGCTTTTAACCTATCTGGTAAAACCGTTTTTGAAAATTATCTTTTTGCCTTTAAATTTTATAACTCTCGGCCTTTTTTTCTGGTTTTTAAACGTTATTATTTTATATTTGCTCAAGCTTATACTTGCCGAGGTATCTTTTATTGCCACCCCTTATCCCTCTTTTTCCTATTACGGAATTATTATCCCCTCCTTCAGGCTTTCAGCTTTCTGGTCTCTGGTTTTGTCCTCAATTTCTTTAACCGTTATTACAAAGCTGATTAACTGGCTGATGAAAAAGTAGCCGGGTTGTGGTACGATCACACAATTAAGGTTACACTTTGGTACTCCTTAAATGATTGTAGCTTTTCCAAGGGAGTTTTGCCATCCATGCCATAACCCCAGTGTGGTCTTTTATTATCAAAAAAGCTGACATATC
>JAMDAL010000021.1 GCA_023484305.1 Patescibacteria group bacterium
TATTTTTCCAGTTTTGGTTCCGCTTGGTACGACAGACAAGATAAAGACTATATTGAAAAGTAAAGAGAAAAATATTGAGATTGCATATATACCAGAAAACCTGCGTCTTGGAATTGCGTGGAAAAGATTTATGCATCCTGCGATGTTAGTTATAGGAACGCAAAAACATAGTACATACAGAAAAATTCTCGACCTTTATAAAAAAATCAAAACACCAAAGATATGGGTAAATCTGAGAACCGCCGAAATGGTCAAACATGCTATTAACGCATACCTGGCGACGTCAATTTCTTTTGCCAACGAGATGGGAAATTTGTCGGAAATGACCGGGGTTGATTTTAGAGTTGTTGCACAGATTCTGAAAAGAGATGAAAGAATAGGGCCTTTTGCCAGAATAAATCCGGGTCTGGGTTTTTCCGGCGGAACTTTAGCGCGGGATTTAAGAATTTTGCAGGAATTAGGACATAAATATAGGATAGAAACAACCCTAATAAACTCAGTTTTAACCGTTAATGAATGGCAAAAAAAATGGGTCGTTAGAAAGCTCAATAAAATTTTTAACAATTCTTTAAAAAACAAAACAGTCAGTATTTTAGGTTTAACATATACTCCCCAAACAAGTACTTTACGAAGATCTCTGTCTTTAGAAACTATTAATGACTTGGTTAAAATCGGAGCAAAAGTACGGGGTTATGATCCTAAAGCAGACAGAGAAGAATTGGCAAAGTATAATAATTTTCAGCTGGCAGAGTCATTCGAAAGACTGGTTAAAGATAGCGACGCTTTGGTTTTAATGACAGAATGGAACGATTTTCGCAAATTGAAATGGAGAAAAGCCGCAAAAATAATGCGCCAAGCTATTGTTCTTGACCCAAAAAACTATCTTAACGATCTTAATCTGGGAAAGATGGGATATATTTATATTGGTATAGGCAGAGGAAATTATAAAAATGTATAAAATAGGTTTTATCGGATCAGGCCTTCAGGCCAGGCGGCGTCTTAATGCTATTGCATCTTTTAAAAATTCCCAAGTTGTGACAATCGCTTCCAAAAATCCAAAAACAGTAGGTGAACTAGCACAAAAATATTCTTTGAAAGTTGCCAAGAATTGGCAGGAAATTGTTTTTGATAAGAAAATTGATATTGTGGTAGTAACGACTTATCCTGATAGTCATGCGGAAATTTCCATACAGGCATTAAAATCAGGCAAACACGTATTGTGCGAAAAACCCTTAGCAAAAAACTTACGCGAAGCAGAAGAGATGGTAAAAATTGCCAAAGCCACAAGGAAGCAACTTAAATGCGGATTTAATCATCGTTTTCATCCGGCAGTATTGGAAGCAAAAAAGAAGGCGGAACACGGCGAAATAGGCGAGTTGCTTTATGGAAGAAGCGTGTATGGATACTGTGGTCGCCCTGGTTTTGAGAAGGAATGGAGGGGAAATCCCAAATACTGTGCGGGAGGAATTTTAATGGAACAAGGTATTCATGTGATAGACTTATTTCGCTGGTTTTTCGGCGACTTTTCAAAAGTTCAGGCCATGGTTTCCAATTCATATTGGCCAATTTCTCCTTTGGAAGACAACGCTTTTGCTATCTATAAAACCAAAACGAATAAAAACGTCAGCATGCACACCAGTATGTTACAGTGGAAAAATACTTTTCTTTTTGAACTTTACGGTACCGAGGGATACCTCACTGTATCAGGTTTGGGGGGTAGTTATGGATTAGAAACATTAACATATGGTAAAAAGGACTACTTCGGTCCATTCAGACAAGAGTGTACCGAATATCGCGATGAAGATTCTTCGTGGAAAAGAGAGTGGGAAGAATTTCTGTTAGCAGTAGAAAATAAAAAATCTTTAATTGGTTCGGCAGAAGACGGATTAATGGCCATGAAGTTAGTAGAAGCCGCCTATCGTTCTTCTTCGAAAGAGAAAGCAATTAATATATGAAAGTACTAATTACCGGCGCGGCTGGATTTATCGGTTCTCATCTCTGCAGTTATCTGCTTAAACAAGGAGTAAATGTCGTTGGTACTTGGCATAAAAGAGAGATAAGCCTAACAGGCGTTAAAAGAATAAAAACTGACTTGCTAAATAAAGAAGAAGTCAAAAAAATAATTTTACAAGAAAAGCCAGACTACATTTTTCACCTTGCCGGAAAAACTCTCGTTATGCCATCTTGGGAAAATCCCCAAGAAACATTTTTGCATAATATTTTTCCAATTTTAAATATTTTAGACGCGGTACAAAAAACTCAAACGCAGACTAGGATATTGGTTTTTGGTTCCAGTAGCGAATACGAAACCAACAGTAAGTCAATTAACGAATATTCAAAATTAGGGGTAAACAGTCCTTATGCTGTTTCTAAAATAATTCAGGATTATCTTGGGTTGTTATATTTTATAGGAAAAAAAACCGATGTTGTTCGTATTCGGCCGTTTTTTATTATTGGTTCAGGTAAAACTTGTGATGTTGTGACTGATTTTTCGCAAGGTATTATTAATATAGAAAAGGGAAAACAGGATACGCTTAAAGTAGGAAATTTAAAAGCTGTACGGGACTTTCTTGATATAGATGATGCTGTTAAAGCAATATGGGTTATTGCACAAAGGGGTAAAAGCGGCGAGGTTTACAATCTTTGTTCGGGCCAGTCCGTAATAGTTGGCGATCTTCTGAAAAAACTTATTCGTTTATCTGGCAAAAAGATAAAAGTAATGGTCGATCCAAAATTGTTCCGGCCTATTGATGAAATCCGCAAGGTGGGAAACAATCAAAAACTCAAGCAATTGGGTTGGAAACCAACAGTTTCTCTAGATAAATCGCTCAAAAAAATATTAGACCATCAAAGGTCAATGCAATAATATGGTTAAAAAGAATAAGGCGCTATTTTTGGACAGAGACGGTGTTATTAACAAAATGTTTTATAATACAAAATTGGGAACAGTGGACACACCGTTATCTTCGTCGCAAGTTGAATTTATCCCCGGGATTTTTGAATTTCTAAAAACAGCCAAAAAACGTGGCTATCTACTGATATTAATTTCCAGCCAGCCCGGAATTGGTATCAAAAAATTAAGTAAGAAGAATTTTCTGAAGATCAAAAAAAAGATAAGCGAAACCCTGAAGCGCAAAAGTGTACAATTCGATAGGGAATATTATTGTTTGCATCATCCCTTTGCCACTATCAAAAAGTATAGAACCAACTGTAATTGTCGTAAACCGGGAACGGCCCTTATCGATAAAGCAATTAAAGATCTGGATATTGAAGTCAAAAAATCCTGGTTGGTGGGTGATGGAATTTTTGATATAATGGCTGGCGCTAAAGTTGGAATAAAAACAATTCTGTTGGCAAATGTTAATGAAGCAGAATACCTGCGGGTATTAGAAGAAAGATTGCGGGGAATAAAACCTGACCATTTAGTTAAAAATTTAAAAGAGGCGGAGAAAATATTATGTCAAGATTGATTTTTGTTGATAGCGCCAATGTTGAAGATATTCAAAAATGGAAAACACGAGGGCTTTGTGACGGTGTGACCACTAATCAAAAAATTCTTCTTCAGGAAAAAAACATTAGTTTTAAAAAAAGAGTATTAGAAATCTGCCATTTAGTTAAAACCCCTGTTTCGGTAGAGCTTACCGGTCATGAATCAGAGAAGAAAATGGTTGCGGAAGCAAAACTTTACGCAAAATGGAACAAGAACATTGTTGTCAAAGTTCCCATGACCAGCGACGGAATGGGTTTGAACGTTTTGTATAGTTTGCACAAGCTTCACATTAAAACCAATGCAACACTCATGGTTTCTTTTGAACAAATGCTATTGGCTATTAAGTCCGGAGCCACGTATGCCAGTATTTTTTATAATCGGGCAAAAGATGCGGGATACGATCCCCGAGAAATTATAGTAAGAACCAGAAACTATATAGATGAAGGGCAATTTAAAAGCCAGATTATTACAGGTTCTATCAGAAGTATTCGTGATGTTGGCGATGCCTTTTCCTGCGGCAGCGATATTGTGACTATTCCTCCTAAGATTTTAGATCTCATGCTTAAGGAAGAAATGACACAAAAAACTCTGGAAGAATTTGACGCTGCCTGGAAAGAATTTCAAGGAAAATAAAACCTCTATGAAAACAATCCCTCTTTCAGTTATTTTAATGGTTCATAACGAAGAAGAAACAATAGGCCAAGAAGTGCAGAGTTATTATCGGGAGATAGTTAAAAAAATTCCCGGCAGCGAAATGATCATCGTTGATGACGGTAATACTGATAAAACCGGTAAGATTTTGCACGGCCTGACAAAAAAATTACCTCTTATAATTATACCAACTGTAATAAAAATCGGTTATGCCAAGTCTTTGCGTTTGTCTCTAAAAAAAGCCAAAGGCGAACTTATCTTTTATGCTGATGCTGGCAAAAAACATGATCCGAGAGATTTTTGGAAAATTTACAAAAAGATTAACAAAGTTGATTTTATAACCGGATATAAAAAACACCGTAATGATCCATGGTACAGATTATTATTGGCTTGGGGTTTAAATACTATGGTGAATTTATACTTTAGAGTGTCTTTTAGAGATATAGATTGCGGTTTTAAGCTGTTTAACCGGAAGGTTAAAAAAAGCCTGCTTAATTATAACTGGATTTTGAAAAATAATATTACTTTGGAAGTTTCTTTAATAGCAGTTGCAAATGGTTATAAAACAGAAGAAGTACCAATAACACATTTTGCACGCTCATATGGCGAATCAAGGGGTTTACCGTTAAAAAAAATTCCCAATGCCGTAGCCAAAATATTAATAGCGTTACCCAAACTAAAAGCTAAATATTTTTCTAAAGGATAATATGAAAATTGGATTACTCGGTGGAGGAATTACAAGTTTGGCCATCGGATACTATTTGAAAAAGCCCTACGAGATATTAGAAAAAGAAAATCGTTGCGGGGGTTTATGCAGATCTTTAATTGATAAAGGTTTCACTTTTGATCCATACGGTGCTCACATTCTGTTTTCCAAAAACCAGAAAGTATTGGAATTAGAGAAAAAATTAGTAGGGAAGAACCTAAAATATCAGTTAAGAATCAGCAGGATTTATTATGGCAATAAATTAGTTAAATATCCGTTTGAAAATGGCTTAGGAGAACTTACCCCGCAGGATAATTTTGAATGTCTGTATAATTATCTGTTTAATAAATACCAAGCCCCACCCACTAATTTAGAAGAATGGTTCTATTACACTTTTGGAAAAGGAATAGCGGGAAAATATCTGATTCCCTACAATCAAAAAATATGGAAAATGGAACCTCGTCTAATGGGAATGGAATGGGTGGAGCGTATTCCTAAACCTCCCAAAGAAGATATTATTAAGTCGGCCTTAGGTATAGCAACTGAAGGATACAAACACCAATTAAATTTTCTTTACCCGGAGGTGGGGGGAGTGGAGGCAGTCATAGAGGCATTTTTGAAGAATAATAAGGGAATAATAAGAACGAACCATGATATTAAAGCTATCTATTATAAGAATAAAAAATGGATTGTAGGTACCAATAATGGTAATTATGAATACGATTACATTGTCTCTACCATACCTCTTTTTTATCTGATAAAAATTCTTAAATATATAGAAATTCCAAAACCAGTAAACAAAGCAATTAATGAACTTGAGTATCGGTCGCTTATAACCGTTATGCTGGGTTTAAACACGCCAAAACTAAATAATTTAGTGGCAATCTATTTTCCTGATAAAGATTTTTTGCCTCACCGAATTTCCTTTCCGCCAAACTTCAGTTCCAAAACTGTTCCCAAAAACTGTTTTTCCCTGATGGCAGAGATAACAGTGCCAAAAAACAGAAAGTATTTAAAGTTTTCTAAAGATAAAATTTATCAAAATGTCATAAAAGGACTGGAGAAAAGAAATATTATTAAACCTAATTCTGTGATTTATAAAAATATGCAGGTAACAGAGTATGCCTATCCGGTTTACGACAAAAGTTATGTTAAGAACATGAAAACGATTAGAGACTTTTTGTATTCTATCAATTTATACGTCGGCGGGCGTTTTGGAGGATTTGAGTATATTAACACCGACGTGTGTATTGAAAAAGGACAGCGGATGGCAGAAATTTTAAATAAGTTATAAAGCTAATCAAAAATCATTTTTTTCCACCACCACAAAGTGATAATCCAGGGAAAAATCATCTGAAGAGCATAAAGATTAAAGCCCAGACCGGCAATATCTGTGGTTTTTAACAGATTACCTAAATATTGAAATAAAGTTTCATCCGACCAAAAGAGATATATTGTACTGGCAGCTAAAAACGTGAGTATTGAGTAGGCGATGAAACTGTATAAATACTTTCCATTTTTGCAATATTCTAAAATGAAAAAAGGAAGAATCCAAATTAAGTATTGAGGCGCCAGGTAACTCGATATCGCATATTCTGTTAAGAATAAAAAAAGAATCGATTTTGTCAAAGACCATCTTTTGAAAAAAATAACGATATAGGAAAGCAATAATATTGTAATTACGGAAAGAGTCTGATTTTTACTTATAGCAATGATTTCAAAAAACCAGCCCGAAGAAGAAAACCAGATTTCATTGAGTTTGCGAAGCAGTAAAGATACGCCCCAGAGACTCCACCACGTTTTATATTGAAATACATGTTCAACAATATTACTCCAAACAGCAAGATAGGGTATAAATTCTAAGATCACCGGCAAAAATGTTAAAAAAGTGAAAAACGATAATAAAAGCAATTTTGACAGTAAAGACTTTTTTGTAATGCTTTCTGACCTAAACAGATAAAGAAGAAATATTGGTAAGAGTCCAAAAGGCACAAGCTTCACAGTGCAGGAGATTCCCAGAAGCAATCCTGAGGCGGCGATTGTGACTAGTTTTAATTTACGGCTGGCGGTAAGGACATAACTACTTAGTAGGACAAGAAATATAAACATGCTGTCAGGCTGGCCCTGGTATCCGGAAATAAGAACAGGCAAAGGGTTTAACAAAAATAATGAAGAAAGAAATATCGCACTTTTTTTTCTTTTGGATCGATGGAATAAAAATTTGTAAATGAAAATACCAATTCCTAAGTCAGCCAGTACGGGAGGAAGTTTTATCAAAAAAGACAAGGGCACACCGATTTTATCGGCAATAAACGATAATGAACCAATTATCCACATCCAGGTGGGCGGAGTATTAAACCTCCAAGTATCGTTATAAATTAGACTGCCTTTTTTCAAAAGTTCAGCAATTACATAAACGGACTCCGTATCCCACGGTCCAAAAAAAAGATGTGCGGTTAATAATCTAATTAGTAAGGCGGCAAAAAAAAGAAAATAAACCATATGGAGATACAGACTATCTAAGGTAGTTTTTTTCTCTCATATATCTGTGTAGCGCGTCTTGCCAGGGCCTCATCAAATTTAAGCCTATTTTTTTCAGATGTGCGTTGTCTAATACCGAATAGCCGGGACGCTCTACAGGAGAATAAAAAGTACTGGTGGGAACAGGAAGCAAGGCGGTGGAGCTTTTTATAAGTTTAAAAATTTCACTTGCAAACTCATACCATGAACATTGCCCTTCGCTGGTGATATGGTAAAGACCGTATTCTTTCGTTTTTAACAGCTCTTTTAAATTATTGGCCAAATCAACGGTATAAGTTGGTGTGAGAATCTGATCGTTAACCACTTTCACTTCCTTCCCTTCCTGCGCTTTTTTAACCATATTGTCCACAAAATTTACGGCTCTGCCGGCAGGGCCGGCAGAGCCGTAGAGACCGCTGGTGCGGACAAGAAAATATCTTTTTAAAAGATAACGAATAAAATATTCTCCGGCCAATTTGGAAATCGCGTAGATGCTTTGTGGTCCGGGCGCGTCTTGTTCAAGATAGGGGGCATTTCTTTTTTTGTCAGACCCGAAAACATAGTCAGTGGAAAAATGCGTCAGCGTAATATTATTTTTTTGGCAGACCAGACAAAGATTGCGGACGCCGAAAGCATTAACGCCAAAGCTTTCCTGCGGATGGGTTTCGCATTCGTCAACGCGGTGATAGGCGGCGGTAGAGATTATCATTTGAGGCTGAAATTTTTCCACGGCGCTATTAATACTATCCGGTTTAGCAATGTCAATGTCAGGATGATTAAGAGGAAAGACTTTGTAAAACGAATCCTTACTAAATATTTTAACAATATCGCTGCCCAATTGACCGTTGGCGCCGATGACTATAGTTTTCATGGAATAACTATAGCAGATTTTAATTTTTGGTAAAAGACGTGATAAAATAAGGCAGCATGAAAATTCAGGATTTGGGATTTTTGGCTGTTTTGGCAGCGTTTTTGGTTGTTCGTAAACCACGGTTGTTAGTTTTTGCCGGTTTGGGATGCCTGGTTTTGTCTGTACCTCTTTTTTACTTTCACATTTTTTTTACAGCCGAAAGGCTGACTTGGTACGGGGCAGGGTTTTTCCTTACATATATTATTTTATTTATTATTAACGAGTTAACGAGTTAGTTATTATGAAAATAACACAATTTGAGGATTTAGATGTTTGGAGATTAAGCCTAAAAATTACTAGAGATATTTATGATTTATCTTCTAAAAAAGAATTTAATCGAGATTTTGGACTTCGTGATCAAATAAGAAGAGCGGTGGTTTCTGTAAGTTCAAATATTGTGGAAGGTTTTGAAAAGAATAATAACAACGAATTTATTCGATTTCTAAAGATCGCTAAAGGTTTTGCGGGAGAAGTTAGAAACCAATTGTACATTTCTCTGTCTATCGGTTATATCACACAGACAGATTTTGACAAACTTAACGAAACGATTATTAATTTATCAAATCAAATCGGAAAATTTATCACATACCTAGATTTAAAAAGAAAAGACAAACAGTTTATAACCCGTTAATAATCAACTCGTTAATAAATAATAAGAACATATGAATATTGGCATAGATATTTCCCAACTGGCATATCCCAAGACAGGTGTTGCCATCTATCTTCGTAATTTGGTAGAGAAATTAGTGGAATTGGACAAAAAAAACGAATATATTCTATTTTTTTCGTCACTTAGACGACAATTGGATAATTCATTTATTAACGGGTTAACGAGTTCACGAGTTAAAATTAAGATGTTTCATTTGCCACCGACTTTTTTGGCTTTTATTTGGAATCAATTTCATGTTTTTCCCATAGAGTATTTGATTGGCAATGTAGACATATTTATCTCTTCTGATTGGACGCAACCGCCTACATTAAAGGCCAAAAAAGCTACGATTTTGTATGACCTGATTGTTTATAAGTATCCGGAAGAAACTCATAATAAATTATCTTTTAATCCGTTTAAGCTGCTGATTTCACCAAACATTGTGGAAACACAAAAAAGAAGAATGTTTTGGGTGAAAAATGAAGCTGATATCGTTTTTTGTATTTCCCAAGCAACAAAAGATGATGCCAAAAAAATATTGGGCATAGACGACAATAAACTAAAAGTGATTCACCCTGGAATTTAGAAGGTCGCACCTTTTATTAAGGTGCGACCTTAAAAAATATGAATATAGGAATTAACGGTTATGAAACAGTGATAAGTCGCTTTGGCCAGGAACAAAAAACCGGTTTAGTCAAACGAACCGGAAGTTCAGAATATGTTTTTAAACTTCTGCAAAATCTTTACCAGATAAGCCTTCAAGATACCAGCAATCAATTCTCTATTTTTTTGCCAGACAAACCAGGTCCCGACTTGCCCACAGAAACAGCCACTTGGAAATATGTAGTTGTTCCCAAAAAAAGTATTTGGACATTAATTGATTTGTCGTGGTATTTTTTGAGCCATAAGTTGGATCTGGATTTTTTTATTTCCCCCACCCATTATTTGCCAATCTATTGTCCCTACCCAGCGATAATTTCTGTGATGGATCTTTCCTATCTGCATTTTCCGGAGCTTTTTAGGTCCAAGGATTTATGGCAGTTAAAATTATGGACCAGATTTTCCGTTAACAAAGCCAAAAGAGTTTTAACTATCAGTCAGGCCAGTAAGAATGATATAATTAAAGAATACGGAGTAGATAAGGATAAAGTACAGGTAACATACCCGGGTATTAAAGACAAGCGGTTATATTCTTCGAGCCAAGCGAGAAGTCTAAAAGTTAGTTCTCGGCTTTCGGCCCCGAACAATAAAAGTTTAGATATGAACAAAATACTAGAGAAATATCATATAAAAAAACCATACATTCTTTTTGTGGGAACAATTCAGCCAAGGAAAAATATTGCGAGATTGGTGGAAGCATTTTCTCTTCTTTGTCATTCCGAGTCCGCCAGCGAGCGGACGAGGAATCTCATGCAAAACAAGTCTGTTGAAAAAGATCCCTCGACTCAGCCTTCGGCCTCGCTCGGGATGACAAGAACTAGCTTGGTCATAATTGGAAGACCGGGTTGGATGTATGAAGAAATATATAAATCTCCCAAAAAATATGGCGTTGATGACAAAGTGAAATTTCTAGATTCTGTAAGCGAGGAAGATTTGCCGGCGTTTTATCAAAACGCGTTAGTTTTTATTCTACCAAGCCTTTACGAAGGATTCGGTTTGCCGATTCTGGAAGCCATGCAAAACGGCTGTCCGGTTATTACCAGCAGTGTCAGCTCTATGCCCGAGGCAGGGGGAGAGGCCGCTTTGTATGTAAATCCAAAAGATGCAAAAGATATTGCGGAAAAAATATCCAAGGTGTTAAGCGATGAAAAATTGCGTAATAATATGATAGTTAAAGGATACCAACAGGTGAAAAAATTCAGCTGGGAAAAAACAGCGAGGGAAACGTTAAAAATATTAGAAGAAGTAGTAAACAGTAAACAGTAAACAGTAAACAATATTGTTAACTGTTGTCTGTTCTCTGTTGTCTGATATGAAAGACCGAATGGGCAGAGAATTATCAAATACCGAAGTTGTGCAAAAAGGCGTTAACAGGGCTTTTAATATTCTATTGGATTTTGAACTGATGCTTTTGCGCTGGGTTGGGTATATACCGTTTCACTTCGTCAGAAAGTTTTTTTATCTTTTGTCAGGAGTAAGAATTGGCAAAGGTTCCACCATTCATATGTGGGCTAATTTTTTTCAGCCCAACAATATTTCCATAGGAGAAGATACCATTATTGGCGATCATTCTTTTCTGGACGGAAGAGACAAGTTGATTATTGGAAATCATGTGGATATTGCTTCCCGGGTCTTAATTTATAACAGTGAGCACGACATAGAAAAAGAAGATTTTTCAGATGCAATTTACGGCGCAGTAAAAATAGAAGACTATGTTTTTATCGGTCCCAGGGTGACAATTTTACCCGGAGTAACGATTGGTAAGGGAGCGGTAATAGCAGCAGGAGCGGTGGTGACAAAAAATGTTGAACCCTTTAAGATTGCGGGCGGCGTTCCGGCTAAAGAGATAGGAGAAAGACAGAATAAAAATCCGCATTATAAATTAGGCAGAGCCAGACTGTTTCAATAAATTATTTATTAACGAGTTAACGTGTTAACAGGTTATGGATCTTTCTATAATATTATTAAGCTTCAATACCAGACAGCTTCTTGATGAGTGTTTGGCCTCAATTTACGACAACACAAAAAATATAAGTTTTGAAGTTATAGTGGTGGATAATGCCTCTGTTGACCAAAGCAGAGAGATGATAAAGAGAAAATATCCTGAGGTTCTAATGATTGCCAACAGGACCAATCTCGGCTACAGCGCCGGCAATAATCTGGGAATAAAAAAAGCACAAGGCAGATACTTATTATTTTTAAACAGCGATACGCAAACGGTTGGAAATGCTTTAAAAGTTATGGTAGAATTTAGCGATAATCATCCGGAATTTGGTATTTTAGGACCAAAAATAGTTAATCCCGATAAGACTCCGCAAAGATCTATCGGGTCTTTTTATTCTTTGCCCAGAGTTGTTTTGGCAATGCTGGGTCTGGAAAGATTGGGATTTGGACGAAAAACACAAGAAGAAATTGGCCAAGTTGACTGGGTTTGCGGCGCGGCAATAATGGTTAAAAGAGAAGTTTTTAATAAAATAGGCCTGTGGGATGAAAACCTCTTTATGTATATGGAGGAAGTGGAATTATGCTATCGGGCGAAAAAAAATAGCATTACCACAGCCTTTTTGCCGGAAGCAGTAATTGTTCATAAAGAGAGAGGAAGCTCAAAAGAGGGCAAAAAAGGCGCCGTTATTAATATCTACAAAGGCTTGCTGTATTTTTATAAGCTGTACCGGCCGGTTCGGGAGTATAATTTTTTAAGGTTTGTTTTAAAAACAAAGGCTCTGATTTTAGAGAATACGGGAAGAATTACAGGCAACACATATTTATATAAAACTTATGGACAGGCTTTGGAACTTTTTCAATGACAGGCTGCTGCCGCTATTGGTGTCAGTCTTAATCGTTTTTATACCGCTTTATCCCAAACTTCCCCTTTTTGGGGTTTCCCATACCTGGGTTTATATCCGTCTGGAAGATGTCTTAATTGCCGCAACCGTGGCAATCTGGTTTTTGCTTGTTCTAAAAAGAAAAATTAAACTGCCGCAGGTTGTAACTTTACCGGTGGTTTTATTCTGGACGGTGGGTTTAATTTCCACTTTATATGCCGTAGTATTTTTGTTTCCCAGTTTGGCCAATGTTTTTCCCAATGTGGCCTGGCTTAATTATCTTCGCAGAATTGAATATTTAATTCTTTTGCCGGTGGCCTTTTCTACCATCAGAAAAAAAGAAGATATTTACAAATATATAACAGCAACGGCCATAGCCGTTTTGGGGGCGGTTTTATACGGACTGGGTCAAAAATTTGTCGGTTTTCCCGCCTTTTTAACCATGAATGAAGAATTTGCCAAAGGCGTTCCCCTTTATTTGCCTGCCGGAGCGCGTATCACATCAACGTTTGGGGGACACTACGATTTGGCTGCTTATCTGGTTATTACCATTGCTCTGTTGGGAAGTCTGGCTATAGGCGCAAAAAATTTTTTAGGGAAGATTTTACTGTCATTGTTATGTTTAGGGGAAGTGGTTGTTTTGCTTCTTACTGCCTCGCGGGTTTCTTTCACGGTTTATCTTCTGACAGTTTGTTTTATGCTGGTTTTGCAAAAGAAAAAATGGCTGATTATACCTGTGGTTATAGTCAGTATTTTTTTGTTATTGCAGGTTAGCGGTACGGCCGAACGTTTTGCCAAAACCGTCCGCGTTACCCAGGTTGTGTATAATACGCAGACCGGCCAGCCGATTTCGGTTTTAGAAAACTTGCCGCCTGAAATATCCGGAATTAAACCAACTCCGGCTGTGCAGGAAGCCCTTCCGGTCGGAACAGGTTTTATCGCCCTGCCTCCGGTAACCGCGCAGGCGCCGGTGGCAACCAGCGTGGCGGTTGTCCATATTCCCGTTTCCACAACCTTAAAAATTTCCACGATGTCTTCCGAACTTTCCACTATTTCCGGCAGTTTTTTAATCCAAAAAGCCCTGGTTTATGATATTTCTTTTACCACGCGGTTTCAGGGGGAATGGCCGCGCGCCTGGAATGCATTTCTTAGAAATCCTTTAACCGGAACAGGCTATTCATCCATAAGTTTGGCCACAGACGGGGATTATTTAAGAATGCTGGGCGAGACGGGGATTTTGGGATTTTTGTTTTTTATGTTTATTTTTCTGGCCTATTTTGTTTTAGTCAGGGAAAGATTAAACGCGGTTGAGGGAAACTTGTCCAGAAGCTTTGTCATAGGCACTACCGCAGCCGTTTTCGGAGTTTTTCTCAATGCAATTTTGATAGACGTTTTTGAAGCTTCCAAAGATGCTTATATATTATGGATTTTGCTGGGAATTTCCGCCGGCCTTCTGGAGTTAAGAGGCAAAGTGAAAATCCGGCTGTGGGAGGAAACAAAAAAAATAATCCTTTCCCCGGTTTTTATTTTCGTATACCTTTTTCTGATAACATTTTTTGCGTATGCAAAGATATTTAATTATTATTTTGTGGGAGACGATTTTACCTGGTTGCGCTGGGCTGCCTCGGCCCGACTGGCGGATTTGCCCAATTATTTTATCTCTGCGTCCGGGTTTTTTTACCGCCCCCTGCCCAAACTGTTATATTTTGCAGCTTATTCCTTCTTTTGGCTAAAACCTTTCGGTTACCATTTTATCAGCCTAATAATTTATTTCTGTCTCAGCGTTTTAATATTTTTGTTCTCGCGCCAATTTTTTAAACGCGACATTTGGGCATTTTTAGTAGCCGCGCTTTTTATATTTTTGCCTCTTAACGCGGAAAGCGCGGTTTGGATATCCAGTTTTTCCGGCATGCTGATGAGTTTATTTGTTTTGGCTTCCTTGTTATGTTTTATCTGGTGGAAAAAATATCAAAAGATATTGTTGGCATTTTTAAGCGTGCTATTTTTTGTTTTTGCCTTGTTGTCCCACGAGGCGGCAGTTGTTTTGCCTGTTATTTTTGCCTGGTATGATTTTTATTCTTCCGGCTACGACCTTAAAAAACTTGCGGCAAAAAAATTCCTCTATGCGGTTCTACTTTTGGTGCTGTTAAGCTATTTTATTATCAGAAGTCGTTCCGGAGCCATCTTTTTGGGCGGAGATTATAATTACAATTTGGCCAATTTGCCGTTTAATTTTGCCGGCAATCTGGCAGGGTATGTTCTGGCCTTTTTAGCCGGCTCCAGGGCTGTCCCGATTTACGACGCTCTTCGGGTTTTTATGCGCGGTGAAAAGCTTTTGGCCGCAGGGCTTATGGTTCTAGTTTTATTGCTGATTGCAGCTTCGCGCAAATTATGGCAAAGAGCAATTAAAAGCCAGGCGTTTTTGTTTTCGGGCCTGGCAGTTATCAGCCTTTTGCCGTATTTAGGCCTGGGAAATTTAAGCGAAAGATACGGCCTTTTATTCTCGGCCTTTTTCTGCGTTTTATTGGTATGGATGGTTGTTAAAATCGTTGGATTGGCGCTTAAGCAGAAAATTTTAGCCGGCATTTTATCTTTCACCCTGATAATAATTTTGTTATGTTTTTACCGGAACGATTTGGCAAAAGTCAGCAGGGAATGGGAAAAAGCCGGCAATATCAGCCATAAAATTGTTTACAGCGTCAAAGACAATTACCGGGTTTTTCCCAAAAACACCAGTTTATATTTTGTCAACGTGCCGATTAGATTTGAACGCGCCTGGGTTTTCCCGGTGGGGTTGTCTGATGCGATGTGGTTTGTTTACCGCGATAAAACTCTGAGAATTTATTTTATCAGCGATACCCGGAACGCTCTGAGTCAAGCAGAAAAACAACCTAACAGCCATGTTTTTGTTTATGAAAACGATGCCCTTAAGGAAGTGATTCTAAAATGAGCTTTACTAACTACAAAACCGCTATAATTTTAGCAGCAATTTTATTACTGGGTTTTGGGGCGCGTTTATATAAAATCAATAACCCGGTGGCAGACTGGCATTCCTGGAGACAGGCGGATACGGCAGCCGTGGCCAGAAATTTTGTAAAAATGGGCTTTACTCCCCTGGTTCCGCGATTTGACGATCTTTCCAATGTGGCTTCGGGAAGGGATAATCCTTCCGGCTATCGCATGGTTGAGTTTCCCCTCTATCAAAGTTTAGGTTTCGGTTTGTACAAAATTTATCCCGGATTAAGCCTTGAGATATGGTTGCGTTTGGTTACTATCTTTTTTTCCCTTTTAAGCGGCATCTTTATTTATTTGCTAATAGCAAAATACATCAGCCGCCCGGCCGGGATTTTCGGGCTGGCTTTTTATCTTTTTTTGCCGTATTCAATTTACTACGGCAGAACGATTTTACCGGATGTGATGTCCGCAAGTTTGGCTTTGGGGGCGATTTATTTTTTTGATAAAGTTTTTGAGTATTATTCTTCGAACATAGTGAGAAGTTCTCGACCTGCGGTCTCGAACAATAAATTCTATTATTTTTTTCTGTTTATTTCCGCTGTTTTTGCCGCCTGCGCCTTATTGGTTAAACCCATGGCAGGGTTTTTGTTTTTGCCTATTGTGTATTTGGCTTTTAAAAACAAAGGGTTAAAAGTATTTGTTTCGCCTTCTTTATATTTTTACGGTTTTGTTTCCCTGCTTCCGTTCGTTTTATGGCGTTTGTGGATTGCCAAATTCCCTGAAGGGATTCCGGCATCTGACTGGCTTTTAAACGGCGGCAATATCAGGTTTACCGGCGCTTTTTTTCGCTGGATTTTGGCAGAAAGACTTGGTAAGCTGATTTTGGGATACGGCGCATTAGTGTTTTTCTTTGCGGGAATTATGCTTCGCCCGGCAAAGAAAGAAGGTTGGCTATTCTGGTCGCTCTTAACAGGCACAGCTTTATACGTAATAGTTTTTGCCCGCGGCAATGTTCAGCATGATTATTATCAGATTTTAATTATTCCGGCAGTGGCGGTTTTTTGCGCCAAAGGGCTGGATTTTTTTGTTTTTGCGCCCAAAGAATATTTCTCCCGTTTTTTGACCCGGTTTGTGGCCTTGGTTTTGATATTAATGGCTTTGGCATTTTCCTGGTATGAGGTCAGAGGATATTACTGGATTAACCATCCGGAGATTGTGGAAGCAGGGCAAGCCGTTGATAAACTGACGCCAAAAGATGCCAAGGTTATTGCCCCATACGGCGGCGATACGGCATTTTTATATCAAACCAACAGGCAGGGCTGGCCGGTTGTGGAAAAAAACCTTCCGGAAATGATACAAATGGGAGCAGGGTATTTAGTTATTGCTGATCCTGATAAGAATGCTTTGGATTTAGCCAAGACATATAAAGTCTTAGAAAAAAAAGAAAATTACATTATTTTTAAACTGTAACATACCTTATTGTCATTCCCGGCCAGGCGGGAATCTATATGATAATTATTGATATAGATCTTCGGGTCAAGCCCGAAGATGACAGGGTGAGAGCTTATGAAAATTCTATTGGTCGCTTCTTTTTTTCCTTATCCTCTATATTCCGGCGGACAGGTCCGGCTTTTTAATCTTCTTAGAAATCTGGGAAAAAAACACGAAATAACCCTGGTTTGCGAAAACAGAGGAAAAATTATTGAAAAAGATTGGAATGCGGTTAAAAAATACTGCCGGAATATTTATACCGTAAACCGGCCCGCGCAGTGGTCCTTAACAAATATTATTAAAACCGGCCTTTCCCCTTACCCGTTTCTTTTAACAGGACATAAGAACAAGCAGATGACAGAATTAATCAGGGCCGAGCTTAATAAGGAAGAATATGATTTAGTTCACGTAGAAACATTTTACGTTATGCATAATTTACCATCGGGAATTAAAATACCCGTGGTTTTAACCGAACACAACACGGAATGGAAAATTTATAAGACATGGACGGACAGGTTTTGGTTTATGCCCCTGCGGCCGCTTTTTTATTATGATGTTTTAAAATTAAGATTCTGGGAAGAATATTTTTGGAAAAAAGCGGATAAGCTTCTGGCTGTTTCGGATATAGACAAAAAAGAAATGGAGAAAAAACGCAAGCAAAAAGTAGAATTAATACCAAACGGCGTTGATTGTGATTATTTTTCCAAGATTGCCAAAATTGAACCGGAAGCGCCCACAGTGCTTTTTGTCGGAAGTTTTAAATGGCTGCAGAACCGCGACGCCGTTTCCTATCTTTTAACAAAACTTTGGCCCGAAATTAAAAAAAAGGTGAAAAACAGCCGGCTTTGGATTATTGGCAACAACAGCTTAAAATTTGTGCGGCAAAACGGCGACGGGATTACCATAGAAGAAGGGGTTATTGATATCAGAAAGGTTTATAGCAGCGCCTCGCTTCTTTTGGCGCCGATTAGAATCGGAGGAGGGACGAAGTTCAAAATTTTAGAATCAATGGCTGCCGGACTGCCCATAGTCACAACTTCTAAGGGCGTTGAAGGGCTGGGCAGCGACACAAACGGCATTATTGTAAAAGACGCGGAGGAAGAATTAATTGACAAGGCCGTTTGTCTCTTAAAAGACGAGACAGCCAGAAAAGAAATTTCCAACAAAGAGAAAAAGTTTGTCAAAAAATTTTTTGACTGGAAAGATATCAGCCAAAAACTAGAAGATATTTATTTATTAAATAATTAACGGGTTATTTATTAACGGGTTTTAACTCGTTAACTCTTTAATATGAGAATAGTAATTGATGCCAGAATGTACGGAGTTAAACACGCGGGAATAGGAAGATATGTTCAAAACCTGGTATCAGAAATCTTAAAACAAGACAGAGAAAACAACTATGTTCTATTAGTTCGCAAAGAGGATAGTAATAGTATAAAGTATTTAGTAGATAGTAGTAAGTATCCTAGGAAACCCAAGTTACTTATTGCTGAGGCCAGACACTATTCTTTAAAAGAGCAAATTCTTATTCCTTGGCTGCTTTGGCATGAAAGGCCAGATTTGGTGCATTTCCCTCATTTTAACGTGCCCATTCTTTATCGGGGAAAATTTTTGGTTACCATTCATGATTTGTTATGGCACGAAATGAAAGGAAAAGATGTTACCACTCTTCCTTGGTATTTATATAAAATTAAATACTTAGGATATCGGTATATATTCTCAAATGCCGTTAAAAGAGCACAAAAGATACTCGTTCCCAGCAATTGGATAAAAAATAAACTCAAAAATACTTACAAAGATATAGATGATAGTAAAATAATTGTTACTTACGAAGGAGTAGACGACAAATTTAGTAATTTGCAGAAAACAGATAGTTTGCGAAAGCAAATTTCGCAAAGCGAAACCACTAAACAGATAACAAAAAGATATAACTTGATTAGACCGTATTTGATCTACACGGGAAGCGCGTATCCACATAAGAATTTAAAAGTTTTACTGGAGGCTGTAAAAATATTAAACACAATTAATATTTCAGTTTATTCTTCGAGCAAAGCAAGAAGTCAGACTAGTAGTTCTCGTCCCGCCGAGCGGGACTCGAACAATAATATTCAATTGTTAATTGCTTGTTCCAGAGATGTATTTTGGGAAAAGTTGCAAAAGATGGTAAGAGAATTTGGTTTGGAAAAACAGATACGACTGCCTGGTTTCGTACCCGACGAAGATTTGAAAAATCTTTATAAAAATGCCTTGGCTTTTGTTTTCCCTTCTCTGTCTGAAGGGTTTGGCCTGCCGGGTTTGGAAGCAATGGCTTGCGGTTGTCCGGTTGTCTGTTCTGATATTGCGGTTTTTCATGAAATTTATAATGACGCGGCAATATATTTTGACCCCAAAGACGCCGGCAGCTTAAAGAAGAATGTAGAATTTTTAATTAATAATATAGAATTGAAAGAACAGCTTATAAAAAAAGGTTTAAAACAGACAAAAAAATATTCCTGGGAAAAAATGAGCAAAGAAGTTTTACAAATATATGAAAGTTGCCATAGTTTATGACCGGGTGAATAAATGGGGAGGAGCGGAAAAAGTGCTTTTGGCTTTGCACGAGATTTGGCCGGAAGCGCCTCTGTATACCTCGGTTTATAACCAGGGAAAAGCCAAATGGGCCGAAGTTTTTCCCGAAGTTATAGTTTCTTTTTTACAAAAATTCCCCTTTGCCAAAACCCGCCACGAGTTTTATCCCTGGTTAACGCCTTTGGCATTTGAAAGTTTTAATTTTGACGCTTTTGATGTTGTTATTTCCGTAACCTCGGCGGAGGCCAAAGGCATTATTACCAAACCCCACACCTTGCATATTTGTTATTGTTTAACTCCGACCAGATATTTATGGAGCGGTTATTTTGACTATTTAAAAAATCCGGGCTTGGGAGTTTTTAACGGGATAGTTAGGCTGGCTATGAAAACTTTATGGCCGTATTTGCGTTTAACAGATCAGATTGCAGGTTTTAGGCCGGATTATTATATAGCCATTAGTAAAACGGTCAGAGACAGGATAAAAAAATATTACGGCCGGGAAAGCGAAGTGATTTATCCGCCGGTGGATATAAACTTATTTAAAATCAAAAATCAAATATCAAAAATCAAAATTGCAAATCAAAAATTAAAAGTGCCCGAAAAAAGATTTTTTTTGATTGTAAGTAGGCTGGTGCCTTATAAAAATATAGATTTAGCCATTGAGGTTTTTAACGGATTGGGGTGGAATTTAAAAATTGCAGGAACAGGTATAGAAGAGGAAAGATTAAAATCCCTGGCTAAAACCAACATTGAATTTTTGGGCGAATTGACAGAAGAAGAACTGGTGGGCTATTATCAAAATTGCAGTGCTGTATTGGTTTGTGGGGAAGAAGATTTTGGTCTGGTAAGCGTTGAAGCGCAAAGTTACGGCAAACCGGCGATTGTATATAAAAAAGGAGGCGCAGGAGAAAGCGTTATTGAGGGCGTCACCGGTTTGTTTTTTGAAAGGCAGACTGCCGCTTCGCTTAAAAAGGCGCTGTTAAGTTTTAACAGCGGCAATTTTTCCGTTGCGGATTGTCAAAAGAACGCCGGAAAATACAGCAAGCCGATTTTTCAGAAAAAAATAAAAACTCTGGTTGACCAATTATGGATACAAGGAATAACCAAAACTATTACGTTGTAATTTTAGCCGGAGGCGGAGGGACCAGGCTCTGGCCCAAATCGCGGCAGCTTTTACCCAAACAATTCTTAAAGCTGGCGCAGGATAAAACGCTTTTACAGGAAACGTTTTTGCGGGCGGAAGGTCTTATTCCGGCAAAAAACGTTTATGTGGTTTCCAATCCGGAACAATACAGGGAAGTTATTAAACAGCTGCCACAAATTCCGCCGGAGAATGTTTTAGTTGAGCCTTTAGGAAAAAATACGGCGCCTGCCATCGGTTTGGCCGTTAAAACCATCAGTCTGTTAAATCCCAAAGCCGTTATCGGCAGTTTTGCTTCCGACCATCTGATTAAAAATAAAAACGAGTTTATCCGCGATATTGAAGCGGCTTTTACCGAAGCAAAGAGCGGGGATTTTTTGGTTACGGTGGGAATTCCCCCCACCAAGGCTGACGACGGTTTAGGATATATCCATATCGGTAAACAACTGGATACAAGTTTTAACCGTCCGGTTTTTGCCGTGAAAAAATTCGTGGAAAAACCGGATTTATCGGCCGCCAAGGCCTATGTGGCCAGCGGCGAATATTTTTGGAATGCCAGTTATTTTATTGCTTCCGCCGGGACTTTTGCCAAAGCTTACCAAAAATATCTTCCCCAAACCTGGGAAATTCTGGAAAAAATATCGGGACAGAAAAAAGCGCAGAAAGAAAAATTATGGCGCCAGCTGGAGCCGATGGCGATTGATTACGGAATTATGGAAAAGGCAGACAATATTGTTATGATTCCGGGAGATTTTGGCTGGAGCGATTTGGGAAGCTGGCCGGTTTTATACGAAGTTTTGCCAAACAGCATTAACGGCAACGTTTTCTTAGGAGAGGCGGAAGGGAAACATATAGGTATTGACACCAAGAACTGTTTAATATATGGTGACAACCGCGTTATTGCCACCATCGGCGTTTCCGATTTGGTGATAGTGGATACAGAGGATGTAGTATTAATTACCACCAGGGATAGGGCGCAGGAAGTTAAAAAAATCGTGGAAAAACTAAAAAGCGAAGAGAAAAAAGAGCTGATTTAAGACTTAAGAATAAGTATGTACGAAACTATCAAGCGAATAATAGACATTCTGGGCGCCATATTTTTATTGGCGGTTTTTTTACCTGTCTGCCTGGTAACGGCGTATTTTATTAAAAAAGACGGCGGGCCAATCTTTGCCGATACTCCGGAGCGTGTCGGAGTAAAAGGAAAACCCTTTAAGATGTATAAATTCCGCTCCATGGTTATTGACGCCCACGAACTTTTGCGCAAAGATCCCAAATACCAGAAACTTTATCAGGCATATAAACGTAATAGCTACAAGCTGGCCAGCGACCCGCGCATTACGCCCGCAGGAAGAATTATCAGAAAGCATTCCATAGATGAGATTCCCAACCTGCTTAATGTTCTCAAAGGAGAAATGAGCATTGTAGGACCGCGGGCATATTATCCTGACGAGCTGAAAAGCCAGATGAAAAAATATCCCCATACCCAAAAACTGGTTTCTATTGTATTATCAGTTAAGCCGGGCGTTACCGGTGCTTGGCAGGTTTCGGGAAGAAGCGAAGTTAACTTTGACAAAAGAATTGCCATGGACGCAGCCTATGCACAAAAGCGTTCTATCTGGTATGATTTAGAGATAATGCTCAAAACCCCCTGGGCGATGATTTCGGGAAAAGGAGCGATGTAGATTAAAGTAGAAAAAGTAGAACAGGTAGTATAAAGTAATAAAAGAAGATAAAAGAGGACAGAATGACAGAAGAAATTAGCAAAATTGATTTTAATAATAATGATATTAATAACTCCGGTGTTATAAAAGAAAATAAACCTGAGGAAAATAAAGTTGTGACTAAAATGATAAAAAGGAAAAAAATTTTAGCTGGTGTTTTTCTGGCATTCGTAATTTTGGTCTTAGTGACAATTTTTGGCGTCGTAGTTCCTGCCAAAGCCGTTTTGTCTTCAGTGAACAGTGTTAAGGCTGCGGCCAAAGAAGCCTATGATGCCGCAAAGGCGCAAAATATTGATTTAACACAGGAAAAACTAACCGCCACCAGAAAAGCCTTGACAGATACGCAAAACAAGCTTCAAGCTTTGGCCTGGACGCAATATGTGCCGGTTGCAGGCGGATATTATAGCGACACTCAGCATATGATTAAGGCAGGATTTTATGGTTTAGATGCGGCAGGTATTGTCACGGAGGAGCTTAAACCGTATGCGGATCTTTTGGGGTTAAAAGGCAAGGGTAGTTTTGTGGGCGGCAGCGCCGAGGAAAGAATTCAAACTGCTGTGGGGGCAATGGAAAAAGTGACACCCAAACTTAAGGATATTCAAGGCAAACTTGCTGCTATCCGCGAAGAAATTGACCATGTTGACCCGAATCGTTATCCGGACAGTATTGGTTCCTTAAAAATAAAATCTAACATCGTGACTGTTAAACGTCTGGTGGACCAGACCGATCAGTTTTTTGGTGACGCCAGACCGCTTTTGGAAGTTTTGCCTAAATTGTTAGGACAACCCGATGAACAAAAATATTTGGTTTTATTTCAAAACGACAAAGAGTTAAGATCTACCGGAGGTTTTATTACCGCCTATGCCATACTTCGCATTGACAAAGGCAAAATTAATGTGGAAAGCTCTGATGATATTTATAACCTAGATGCCAAAATCACCAAGAAAGTTTCTGCGCCCGCACCAATATTAAAATATTTACCTCTGGTTCCTGTTTGGAATTTGAGAGATACCAATATTTCACCGGATTTTTATGTTTCCATGCAAAACTTTTTAGCTTTGTATAATTCTATTCCCGGCAAAACAGCGGTTAACGGCATTGTGGCGATTGATACCCAATTTTTGGTGGATGTGATGAATGTTTTAGGACCTATTCCGGTTTATGGAACAGAATTTACGACAAAGACAGTTCCGCAGTGTAACTGTTCCCAGGTGATTTATGAACTTGAGTTATATGCAGACGAGCGGGTGGGTTATGCCAGAGGCCAACGCAAGGATATTATCGGTGCCCTGATGGGATCTATTATGCATAAAGCCTTGTCTTCTTCCCCGAAAATATATTGGGGGCCACTGTTTCAAACCGGACTGAAAGATTTGGCAGAAAAACATGTTCTGGTTTATCTTATGGACAATTCGGCGCAAAAAGCAGTGGAGGCGTTAAATTACGGCGGCCGCATCAGGGATTATAGCGGAGACTATCTTCATATTAATGATACCAATTTTGCCGGCGCCAAGTCCAATATGTATGTTGCCGAAACTGTAGCGCAAAAAATTGATATTGCCGCAGACGGAACCATTACTAAAACAGTAACACTGGATTATAAAAATCCGCAGCCTCCTTCGGACTGCAACTTGGAACATGGCGGGCTTTGTCTGAACGGACTGCTTCGGGATTGGGTTAGAATTTATGTTCCCAAGGGCAGCATTCTTAAAGACAGCAAGGGTTCGGAAGTGAAAATGAGCGCGGGTGAGGATTTGGGCAAAACTGTTTTTGAGGGGTTTATTACCGTTCGCCCCCAGGGCGTGGCCCAGATGGTAATTACTTATCAGCTGCCGTTTAAGGCAGAAAAGGGCAAGCCGTATCAGATGTTGATTCAAAAGCAGCCGGGAACAACCGCCAACCAGTATACAATTTCAATTAACGGCAAACAAACGGACAGTTTCGGTTTGGACACAGACAAAGAACTGTCTTATACTTGGTAAAATGACCAGTTTTAGCACAGAAGGGATTATTCTTAAAAGGCTGAATTACGGCGAGGCTGACAAAATCCTCACGGTTTTTACCAAACACTACGGAAAACTTCATTTGCTGGCAAAGGGGGTCCGTAAAATTACCAGCAAAAAAGCTTCGCATTTGGAACCATTTTGCCTGACCAAGTTATTCGTGGCTAAGGGGAAAAATCTGGGTTTAATTACAGAAGCAGAAGTTATAGACAATTTCGCAAAACTGCGCAAGAGTTTAAAAAAAATCGGCCTGGCCTATCAAATTTGCGAATTAACCGACAGGCTTTGTCCGGAAGAGCAAACAAATTTTTCTTTGTATAAATTATTATCAGGAGAACTGAATTTGTTAAACGGACTAGAAACAGAAGACAATTATTCTTCCAACAGTTTTATCTTAAGACTTCTTTGGGATTTGGGATACATTCCCAAAGAAAAATCTTTGCCGAATGAACAAATTCCGATTTTTGCGGAAGGAATAATGGAACACAGGCTTAAAAGCAGTGCGCTTTTGACAAAAATAGAAAGCCTTAGATAATAAAAAAAATATATGGAAAACTTAATGGAAAAAATTGTCAGTCTTTGTAAACGCCGTGGATTTATTTATCCGGGAAGCGAAATCTATGGGGGAATAATCC
>JAMDAL010000049.1 GCA_023484305.1 Patescibacteria group bacterium
AGAGCATATTTGGTATTTAATGAAAAAAGGATACCTTAAGAAAACTTCCGGAGTTATGCGCAGTCTGGAGGTTATCAACGAAAGAATAAAAGAAGAACTTGTGGCGCAAATTGAACTTCCTTTAATGGGATTTATTGCGGCAGGAAAACCCCTGGAGCCCTATACAGACCCTAATGCCACTTTTTCCGTGGCTTCCGCTATGATTTCCGGCAAAAAGCCGGCGTATGTTCTTCGCGTTAAAGGCGATTCCATGATAGAAGAAGGAATCTTAGACGGCGATTATGTGGTTATTGAACATCAGGACAGCGCTGATAACGGCGATGTTGTTGTGGCTATGCTGGAAAACGGTTTTGTAACTTTGAAAAAGTTTTTCAAGGAAGAACAAAGAGTCCGGCTGATGCCGGCCAATTCCCAAATGGCCCCCATTTATGCCACCAATGTCACAATTCAGGGAAGAGTCGTGGGATTGGTGCGCAGGTTTAATTAGACAATAACAAATCCTCTTACAACATTGAAGTTATTGCAAAACCTCAATTGCAGGCAGAGTTCCTTTTTCGATGAACTCCAGCATTGCTCCGCCTCCGGTTGAGATGTGGGTAATCCCTTCGGCAATCTTTTTACTGCCGATACAAGCCAGCGTGTCTCCGCCTCCGATAACTGAGAGGGCCTTACTTTCTGATGCGGCTTTGATTAAATCTTTTGTTCCTTCGTCAAAGGGTTTTTCTTCGTATTTGCCCATCGGCCCGTTAAAAATTATGGTGCCTGCGCCCAAAAGATAATCTTTGAATAACTTTCGTGATTTTGGTCCAATATCCATAATGGCAGCTTCATTAGGAAGCTGGGACAAAATAGCAGTTAAAACTTTTCCTTCTTTGTTTTTTATAACAAAATCAAAAGGTAAAATTAGCGCGGAATGTTTGGAAGCCGCCTCAAAAAGCAGCTCCCTTGCCTTTTTTAAAACCTCGTTTTCCACCAGAGAGTTTTGTACATTCCTGTTCATGGCTTTTAAAAACGTATTTGCGATGCCCCCGCCAACCAGAACCGTTTGAGACAAATCAAGCTGTTTTTTAATCAAACCAATTTTGTCGCTGATTTTTGCTCCGCCTACCACGGAAACGACAGGTCTGTCAGCGTTATTAAGGACTTTATGGATAACGTTTATTTCTTTTACAAGAAGCAGTCCTGCGTATGCCGGCAAAAATCTGGCAATACCAACGGTGGAAGAATGCGCCCGATGTGCGGCGGCAAATGCGTCATTGACAAAAATATCGCCATAGCCGGCCAGTTTTCGGGCATACTTTAAGTCATTTTTTTCCTCGCCCGGGTAAAACCTGACATTTTCCAGCATCACAACCTGCTTTGGCAACAGTTCTAAAGGACGGTTATTGCCGCTGGCAAACTGGTTTATCAGACTGACTTTTTGCTTTAAATATCCTTCCAGTCTTTTGGCAACAGGTTTTAAGGAATATTTAGCATCAATTCCTTTCGGCCTTCCCAAATGTGATAAGAGAATTAAACTGCAGTTTTGGGAAAGAAGATATTTTAGAGTGGGAACTGTTTCCCGGATTCTGGTATCATCTTTAATTACGCCCTCGTCTATACTGACATTAAAGTCTGCGCGGACTACAACTCTTTTACCGTTCAATTTAGCTTCAAGAATGCTTTTTTTTAACATTTTCAGTACATATACCCTTACACCCCAGGGGTGATGTTGAGTTTGCACCCCAGGAATTTTGCTAATTTTAGGAATTTTTATGCATATAAAGAGCCAAATCAATTACCCTTGAAGCATATCCCCACTCGTTGTCATACCAGGCAAAAACCTTCACCAGATTGCCGTTTATTACTGAAGTAAGCTGTGTATCAACAATTGAAGAATGAGAGTCGCCTTTAAAATCTACGGAAACCAGGGGTAAGTCAGAAGTTGACAATATCCCTTTTAAACTGCCTTTTTCCTCTTTTTTAAACAGGGCGTTAATTTCCTCTTTGGTGGTGTTTTTTCTAACTACAACAGAAAAATCAACCATAGATACTGTGGGGACCGGCACCCGCAAAGAAATTCCATCCAACCTTCCCAGAAGTTGGGGCAAAACCAGGCCGATGGCTTTGGCGGCTCCGGTTGAAGTCGGGATGATGGAATAGGTCGCGGCCCTGGCTCTTCTTAAGTCTTTTTTATGCGAGTTGTCATGCAGCCTTTGGTCGTTGGTATAGGCATGAATGGTATTCATATAACCGGTTAATATACCAAATTCCCTGTCAATCAGCATGGCCAAAGGCGCCAGACAGTTAGTGGTACAGGAAGCGTTGCTGACAATAAAATGTTTTGCCGGGTCAAAGGTATTCTGGTTAACTCCATATACGAAAGTCGCATCCGCATCAGAGGCGGGAGCACCGATAATCACCCGTCTGGCCCCGTCTTTAATATGGATTGCCGCCTTCTCTTTTTTGGTAAACTTACCGGAAGACTCAATAACAATATCAATATCTAATCCTTTCCAGGGCATTGTTTCCGTCTCCTGGGAGAAAACTTTTATCCTGCGGCCGTTAAAACTGATAGTCTGTTCGTCAACAACCCCGACTTCATCCCCAAGAGTCCCATAGAGAGAATCATATTTAAGAAGATACGCATAGTTGTTGGCGTCTGATTTGGAGTTGATGGCAACTATTTCTAGGTTGGGGTTTTGCAGGCCAATTCTGGTAGCTGCCCTACCGGTTCTTCCGAAACCATTGATGGCAAGACGAAGTTTTCTTTTTGCCATAATGAGAATGAGAATAAATTTACTGCGAAGTCTTCTTTTTGTCAATAACTAGTTTAATTATATGGAGTTTACGATTAATATAAAAAAGAACCGCAGCGATAAGACAGATAAATAACAGCAGGTCAAATCGATGAAAGTAAACGCCAATAGTATCCCAATTCTCTCCCAGTTTAACGCCGATAACTGTTAAAACGATTGACCAGGGCAAACAGCCTAAAACCGTATAAATGATAAATTTTTTCAGTTTCATATGGGCCACACCTGCCGGCAGGGAGATAAAGGTTCTTATTCCTGGTAAAAGACGTGAAACAAAAACAATCACTTCTCCGTGTTTTCTAAACCAAACCTCCGCATGGTCGTATTCGTGTTGACTGATTAATAAATATTTCCCGTATTGTTTTATCAGTTTCCTAACCACAGTTTCCTGCCCCCAGTGTCCTAAGGCGTATGCCAGAAGGGAACCTGCCAAATTGCCCAGAGTTCCGGCCAAAACAACAAGAATTAAATTAAACTCCCCTTTTGCCACGAGCGAGCCGGCAAAAGGCATGGTAACTTCCGAAGGCACGGGAATTAAGGCTGATTCTATAGTCATCAGCATAAAAACTCCCGCGTAGCCTGTTTGAGCAATAAGCTTTATAATAAAAGAGCCAAGAAATGTCAGCATATGAGCAATTTGTATATTGTACCAACACCGATAGGAAATTTAAAGGACATAACACTGCGTGCTTTGGAAACGCTTTTTTCCGTAGATTATATTGCCTGCGAGGACACCAGAAGGACAGGTCAGCTTTTAGACATTTATAAAAAAGATAACACTTTAATGATATATATTAATAAAGCAAGTAATCATATGCCCAAATTACTATCTTACTATGATGAAATTGAATATAAAAGAATGCCGGAAATTATTTCTTATTTAAAATCCGGCAAAAATGTGGCCCTGGTTTCTGACAGCGGTACGCCTTTAATTTCAGACCCGGGTTTTAAACTGGTTAAAGAGTGTATAAGGCAAAAGATTAATGTTGTCTCCCTTCCCGGCCCGTCGGCAATAATTTCAGCTTTAGTTTCATCTGGACTTTCCCCTCAACAGTTTTTATTTCTAGGGTATCTGCCCACAAAAGAAGCCAAAAGGCTTAAATTGCTAGGAGAAATTAAAAATATGTACGTTGTATCATACGATCGTGAGTTACAACCTACATTTATAAAACCAATTCTTATTTTTTTTGAGGCGCCGCACCGCTTAAAAGAAAGTTTGGAAAATATGCTGGAAATTTTGGGAAATATAGATATTGTAATAGCCAAGGAGTTAACTAAAGTTCATGAGGAAATTTTTTACGGCAAAATCAGTTTGGCCCAAGAGCATTTTAAAACAGTTAAAGGAGAAATTGTTGTTTTGATCCCTACACCTTAATCTTAAAATCCACACAATATAGTTTGTTCTTTAAAACAACGACGGGATTAATATCCAATTCTTCAATTTGCGTAAAATCAGACAACAGATTTAAAAGCGAATTAAAAAGGGGCCAAAATTTAAGCTTATCGGGTATTAAAGCAGATATTTTAGTGGAACTAACCATTTCCAGCATATCAGAAAAAGTAAAAGGCAAAACTCCGAAAGAAACATCGGATAAATAATCGGCATGGATACCTCCGGAGCCAAACATCAGAAGATAGGAAAAATCAATGTCTTTTTTCGCGCCGATTACTGTTTCCGTATCATGAACAATCATTTCCTGCAGCAAATATTGCTTTGAAAGAGGCATGATGGCTTTAAAAGCGTCAAGAAGCTCCTGCTTATTGTTCAGGTTCAGTCTGACGCCGTTTACCGCGTTACGGTGTATGATTTTAACATCAGAAACCTTTAAAGCCAAAGGATAATTCAGGCTGTCTGCCCTATCTAATAATTCTTTTTCGCTTTTTACCAAAAATCCCGGCACCAGGGGAAAGCGATAGGCTTTTGCCAATCTAAGACTGGTCTCTTCTGGAAGAAATCCCTGCCCCTGTTTATTTTGACGCACAATACCGCTGACGTTAGTCAGCTGATGAATGCCACCCTGCCGCTGTGCGACAAAAGAAGATACCCCGACCGTGAGGTCGTGGGTAGATTCATTCTTAATTTCGTCTAATAAGGTTTTTTTAAGTTTGGAACTAACGCTTAATTTAATAAAAGGTTGTGTAGCCGACAAATGTTTTTTAGCCAGGTAGTTTTCTATTTTTCTTAAATAATAGGGTATTCTGTCGGCAAAATCCGTATTGACGGTTTTTGAATTATCAAGAATTTCCCTTGCCTGTTTTGGTTTATTGCCTCCAATCAGGCTGACAAAAATTTTCCCCTTAAAGCGGTTTGCCGTTTCATAAATTTTTTTGCTCATCGCATTTAAATCAGTATTTTCCTGCGGCGTAAGAATAATTTGCATAATGCCGCGGGGATAAAACTTTGCCGTTACCGATAAAACAGACATAAGCCTTTCTACGTTGGCATCCCCCAGCATATCAATAGGATTGTTTAACGACGAAGAAGCCGGAAGGATCAAAGACAACTGTTTTTTATAAAGTTTTGAGGGTTTTGCCAACGGAATTTTGTTTTGGGCATATTTATCAACCAGAACAACGCTTGGGCCGCCGGCGTTACTGATTATTATAGGAGGCGTAACGTCTAAATCGGCGTGAAATCGGGAACAAAACTCAATAAGGTTAAAAAAGTCTTCCAGATTTTGCGCTTCAATTAAATTTGCCTGGGAAAAAGCAGCCCTTATGGCGGAAAAACTTCCTGCCAGAGCTCCGGTATGGGAAGTAATAGCCATTTTTGCTTCAGGAGTCTGCCCTCCCTTAATAACCACAACCGGTTTTAATTTGCTTACTTTTTTAACAAGATTAACAAATTCTTCGCCGTCTCCTACGCTTTCCAGATACAGGGCAATAACAGCGGTTTTTTTATCGTCTTTTAGAAAATTTAGATAATCATTTTCGTTTAAGTCTATTTTGTTGCCCAGGCTGAAAAAAGAGGAAATCCCTAAATTTTTTTTATTCGTCCAGTCCAGAAAAGCCGTTCCCATGGCCCCGGACTGGGAAACTATCGCGATATTGCCCGGGCGGGAGTTAAAACCAAAAGAGGCGTTAAAATTATTAACAGGAGAAATATTTCCCAAACAGTTGGGGCCCTGAACATTGATATGATATTTTTCAATTATCCTTTTTAAAGCAATTTCTCTTTCTGTGCCTGCTTTGCCGATTTCTTTAAAACCGCTGCTGATAATAAGATGATTTTTAATGCCCAGGCTGGCAGCCAGTTCCACCTGGCTTACCACAGCCTCTGCAGGAACCGCGTATACAGCCAAATCTGTTGGTTTTGGAAGGTCTTTAAGGCTGGTTAAAAAATATTTAGAACCGTTATTATTAAAGTTGGGATTAACCGCATAGACAGTTTCCCGGCTTTTTCTAAGCTGTTCAAACACCAGCCTTCCTATTTTTTTCTCATCTCTTGAAACCCCTACTACCGCCACTGATTTAGGGTTAATAAAGGCTTTAATATCGGCCATTTATTTTTTTTCTCTGACGGTAAACTTTTTATCCAGTTTGGCCAGAGTTTCCATAACTCCCGTGTATTCCAATTCTTCCATCGGGGCCATGGCGCTGCCAAAAAAGCCCTGTTCCCTGAGTCCATAGGATTTTTCCGCAGCTTTGTTGCGGACATAATCCCAAAACGGCTGATCAAACAGATCAATTGCCTCGGTCATTATGCCGTTATGGATACAAATTCCCGCGGCTGTAACAATGGCCGGCCCGTCAAAATAGGAAATAATTGAACCAAGCTTGCAGGGCATTAAAGCAATATTGTGACTGCCCCGGTTGTCTCCAACCACATAGTGCGCAGTTGCGTAGGGAGACAAGATTTCTCCGGTTGAAGGAAACATTTTCTGCGAGCGTACAATGGCTACAGGATCATCCTTTCCCGTATATTTACCGGCGATATTATGCAGCCGGCTGGTGGAAACTACCGCCGCCTGGTCTTTGGTTGCCCGGGAATGGATAGATTCAATAACATAATGCTCAGGATCTCTTAGTAAAACTCCAAGCTGGTATTGCTCTTCCGGGACTTTTAAAGTAATAACTTTATCCGCCTCGGTATAATTAACATCCATCACGGTATATTCAAAACCTGCATCCATTTCCGGAGCCAGAATTAGTCCGGCGTTATGAAACGGATCGGCAAAACCGCGGTATAAAGGGTAATTAAAAACTCCCGGATCGGTTTTGTCGCACATAAAGACAATAAAAGGCTCTGAAGGCCTTTCCTCAAATTCCATCTCGGCAGAGGATGGGCCCATGCCTCTGACATTGCCGGAAAAGGCGGTTTTTAAAAGGTCCTGGCCTGCCCCGTATAACCCCTGTTCTTTGGCCACTTGGGTACCTTTAACAAAAGCGTCCCAGGCTAGCTTGTGGATATCAGGATAGTCCACCCCTTTGGTATGGGACATAATGATAAAGTTATCGTCTCCGGCGGTAAAAACCTTATAATCTATCAACAAACCTTTTTTCTTTCCCTCGTTTTCCACATGGTCTTTAATAGCCTGCGTCAGTCTTTGGCTGGGTTTATTATGTCCTCCGACAGAACCGACGTCAGCCTTAATGGCAGAAAGCGTGATTTTCATATAACCTCCTCAAGATAATATTGTTCGAGGTCAAAGACCGAGAACTATTTTTAGACTTCTCGCTCCGCTCGAAGAATAAATAACTAATTAAAGTTTAAACTTTTCAAATTTTTAAATCAAGACCCTGCCGGTCATATCTGAAGGAATAGGCAAGTTCATAATTTTTAATATGGTCGGGGCAACATCCGCTAGTATGCCCTGCCCTAAATTTTGCGGCTGGCCGCGGTATTGTGGAACTGCCAAAACAACCGGTACCGGATTGGTCGTATGGGAAGTTATTATGGCGCTGGTTTCCGGGTCGGTTTTTAACTCGGCGTTGCCGTGGTCTCCGACAAGAACCAGGCCTCCGTTTTTTGTTTCCAAAGCAACCATCAGTTTTCCCAGACACAAATCCACCGCCTCGCAGGCCTTAATAGTTGCCGTTAAATTTCCGGTATGCCCGACCATATCCGGATTGGCATAATTAACAACTATAAAGTCATAATTATTATTGTTAATCCGTTTTATTAATTCTTCGGTAACTTCAAAAGCTGACATCTCCGGTTTTAAATCATAAGTGGCAACCATAGGAGAGGGAATTTCCACAACGTCTTCAAAATTAAACGGCATTTCCCTGCCGCCGTTGAAAAAATAGGTCACATGGGGATATTTTTCCGTTTCGCTGATATGAAGCTGTCTTAAATTTAATCCGGAAAAAACGCCGGATAAGGGCAGGTTAACTTTAATCGGCGGAAAAATAACCTGTACCGGCAGTTTTTTCTCATACTGTGTCATTGTGGAAATAAAAAGATTGCGGGCAATTTTACCGCGCGCAAATGTTTTTGCAGAAAAGGCATCCTCTGACTTTTTCAAAAGCAAAAAACTGTCTTTATGAATGTCAAATTCGTATTTTACGGGGACAAAATTTTCAAAATCAGGCAGGGAAAACGCTTCAATCAGCTGACGCATGCGGTCCGTCCGGAAATTAAAAGAGATAATCACGTCATTATCGTCAATTGTGCATACGGGTTTGTTGTCTTTGATTATAACCGTGGGCTTAATAAACTCGTCAGTTTCGTTGCGGTTATACGCTTGAGTTATGGCGTCGTGTCCGCTGGCGGCGGTTAATCCCAAACCGGCAACAAGAGCATCGTAGCAAAGTTTGGTTCTTTCCCAGCGGTTATCCCTGTCCATGGCATAATAGCGGCCGGAAACTGTGGCAATCCGGCCCATTCCCAGATCCAGAAGATGTTTTTCCAGCTCCAGTATGATGGTTTGCCCGTAGTTGGGAGAGGAATCCCTTCCGTCTGTAAAGGCATGGATAAAAAAACCGCCGAAATTTTTTTCCTTTAATAACCATAAAATGGCATACAGATGGTTAATGCTGGAGTGCACGCTGGAGGGCCCGACCAGACCCATAATATGTATTTTTGAATGATGACTAGTTGCATATTCAACCGCTTTTAGAAGAACATCGTTATGCAAAAAATCCCCGGAAGCAATGGAAATATTTATTCTGGGCAGATCCTGATAGACAATGGTTCCGGCTCCTAAATTTAAGTGTCCGACTTCGGAATTTCCCTGTTCTCCCTTGGGAAGCCCGACCGCTTCTCCGCTGGCAAGAAGATGGCCGTTTGGATACGAGGCTAAAAGACGTTTATAGTTGGGTATATTGGCATTATAGATGGCATTGCCGGAATAGTTTGGACCTATTCCCCACCCGTCTAAAACTGTCAAAACCAGCGGTTTTGGCTTATCATTTCTTGTCATTTTTCTTTAACAGGCTTCCTTCCGTTTCGTAGATTAAAGTCCTGGTGTCCTCAATCCGGTCCGGATTAACAGAAACGGAAGTTATTCCCCATTCCACAAGCTTTTGCGTTAAATCAGGATAATCAGAGGGGGCCTGACCGCAGATGGAGGAGGTAATATGGTTTTCCCGGCATATTTTAACGGTTCTTTCCAGGGCCCATTGTACGGCTTCGTTTCGCTCGTCGTATTCGCTGGCAACTTCCGCATTGTCCCTGTCCGTTCCCAATATCAGCATAGTTAAGTCGTTGCTGCCGATGGAAACTCCGTCTATTCCCGCCTCAATAAATTTGGGAAGAAGTATAACATTGCTGGGAATTTCCACCATCATCCAAAGCTTGAAATTATGGCTGCGTTTCAGGTTCGCCTGAGAAAGCAGGGAGCGAACATCTATAAGTTCTTTTACAGTCCTGACAAAAGGAATCATAATATTTAAATTGGTTAAATGATGTTTTTCCCGGATATTTTTAATAGCCTCAAGCTCCAGTTTAAAAACATCGCTGTTACTGATATAGCGGTAGGCTCCCCTAAACCCCAAAAGAGGATTGGGTTCAACGGGTTCAAAAGCCTTTCCTCCTTTTAAATCGCGGTACTCGTTGGTTTTAAAATCAGTCGTTCGATAAATTACCGGACGGGGATAAAAAGCCGAAGCAATCTCTTTTAACCCCTTTTCCAGCTCGGCGGTAAAAACATGTCCTTTGTGTTCCTCAATAAATTTTTTGGGATGAGTTCCTATCTGGGCGATCATAAATTCGGCGCGCAAAAGACCAACGCCGTCAACATTTTTAGCGGCAATTTTTTGCGCAAATTCCGGTTCGGCTAAATTCACATAAATTTTAGTTGCAGTCTTTAGGGGGTTAGCCTCCAGCTCAGGTTGATGCGCTGTCAAAGATACGGTTTTACTTTTAATCTTCGCCGCGCCTTCATAAATCAGTCCTTTAGCCCCGTCAACTGTATAAACACGGTTATTTTTAAGCGTTTTGGTGGCCGTAGTTGTACCAACGACTGCCGGAATGCCCAATTCCCGGCTGACAATGGCTGCATGCGCGGTTCTGCCCCCCTCGTTTGTTACAATAGCCGAAGCTTTTTTCATGGCCGGGACAAAATCAGGGTTGGTCATAACCGTAACCAGTATGTCCCCGTTTTTAATTTTGCCTATTTCTTTAGCAGAGTAAATGATTTTGGCGGGCCCGACTCCTATTCCTGGAGAGGCCGGCTGTCCTTGTAAAACCTGCTTTAAAGTTATAGCCTCTTTTTTATTTTCTTCGGCGTTTACTTTTCCCGTTTCCTTTATTGTGGTTACAGGCCGGCTTTGCACAATGTATATTTTGCCATTTTGATAAGCCCACTCGATATCCTGCGGAAAAAAGTAGTGTTTTTCAATGTTTTTTCCAATTGCGGCAATTTTTTCAATAACTTTATTGTTAAGTTTTTGCCTGCTCTGGCGCCCTTTGCTGATGCCTAAAATCTTATTGTTGGTACCGGCCTTAACCATCTTTTTTTCCTGCCTGCCGATAATTTTATGGGTGATTTTCAGAGTTTTTTTGTCTATTTCAAAATGGTCCGGGGTCACCGCGCCCTGCACAATCAATTCTCCCAGCCCCAGTATTGCTTCCACGACAATTTTGTTTTTGTCATTGGTTAAAGGATCAATGGTAAACATCACTCCCGAACACTCTGATTCAACCATACGCTGAACCACGGCAGCCAAACCGACTTTAAAATGGGAAAAATGATTCTTTTCGCGGTAATATATGGCCCGTGGGGTAAAAAGGGATGCCCAGCATTCCCTGACCTTGTTAACGACATTGGATTCGCCCCGGACGTTTAAATAGGTTTCCTGCTGGCCCGCAAAAGAGGCGCTGGGTAAATCTTCAGCCGTGGCGCTGCTTCGTACAGCCACTAAAACATCCTTAAGTTGAGCACCCAAAGCTAAATAATTGGCAATTATTCCTGTTGTGATATTTTCCGGTATATCACCTTCTATAATTAGTTTTTTAATTTTTAAAGAAGCACTATTGAGCTGATCGGGTTTGTCCACGTCCACAGTTTGGAGAATGTTTTTAATTTTATCAGCCAGTTTGTTTTGTTTTATAAACTCAAAATAGGAATTGGCTGTAACAATAAAACCCTGGGGAATTGGGAATTTGGCCAAAGTCATTTCTCCCAGGTTTGCGCCCTTGCCGCCAACCAGACCAACATCGTGTTTGTCAACCTCATTAAATTTTACAATTAGTTTGTTTTGGGCAGACATATTATAAATATTGTTCTATTACTAAATTGTTTTATTGTTAACAATTTAATCGTTGAACAATTGAACAATAATTACGTTTTCAGTTTTTTTTTAAAATAATTAACCCAGGGAATGGCAATCGGGTCAACTTTATAATATTGGGCTAAGAAATAGCTTAAAAAACCGCCAAAGGAAATTGTCCATAAAACTTCTTCTAAAGTGTTATTTCCTAATATATCTATAGATTTAAATTCTATGTCGTTTTTTTCGACAATTTCCTTGGTTAACTCAAGCCTTTTCTTTATTTTATCACTATAAAACTTAGATTGTAACCCGACAAATACTAAATTCTTTTTATTTGTGACTGGATTTTGTAATCCTTCCAACAAATGATGATTTAGCTCAGGTAAAAGATAATAGTCGGAAAAACTTTTAGAACTTTCATTAAACTGGTTTCGTAATATATGGGCATTTCCAGCAAGATGTTGTCCGGAAACTATAACTATTTGTTTATTTTGCAAAACAGTGAAGAATTTTTTGGCACTATTTTCTATATTATTAGTAGAGTTTGAAACAAAACCGGTGGCCCTTTCGACTTCCTGACTATTTAGCGTTAAAAATCCAAGTTTATTTAAAAATCCCAACAAGCCAAAAATAGTATAACCAGTTCCATAGCGTGGTTGACCGGAAGGATTATTAATAGGATTAATTAAATAGTGTGGCGTGTTATTCGACTTAAGAATTTCCGACAGTTGTCCTCCGGTCGAAACACCAGACACCAAGGCTTTAAGTTTGTAACCTTGCTCTAAACAGTTAATTGTTTCTTCGGTGGTGCCGGAATAGCTTTGGGCAATAAGTAGTGTTTTTTCTTCCACAAAACCCGGCAGATGATAGGAATTGGCTAAAACCAAAGGAATTTTAAGAATGCTACCGTATAGCGTTTTTAAAACATAGTATCCAAAACAAGACGCGCCCATGGCCGAAACCACAAGATTTTCACTTGTACTATAGAAGGCTGGGAATTGAACCTTTGTTGATTCTTCCCAAGCCTGATCGCACTGTTGAGGAAAAAGTTTTAATGTTTGATATACCTTATCCATTTATCCCGTCTCCCATTCTGTTCCTATCTCCGGATATTTTTTAAATCTGTTTTTAAAATCTTCCTCAATTTCTTTAAGCCTGGACTGGCTTTTGGCTTCAAATCTCAGAACCAGAACCGGTAAATTGGAGGAAGCCCTGACCAGTCCCCAGCCGTCCCCAAATTTAACCCTGGCTCCGTTAATATCTATAACTTCCCTGCCCTCCTGCCGAAATTCTTTTGTCAGCTTATCAACTGTCTGATACTTTATTTTATCATCACAAAAAGCCTGATAGGTAGGAGAGGAAAAATACTGCGGCGTGTCCGACAAAAGCTGGGAAAAAGTTTTATTGCTTTGGCAAAGATATTCCAATATTTTAAAACAGGTAAAAATGGCGTCGTCAAAACCGTAATATTCAGGCTGGTTAATGAAAATATGGCCGGAAAGTTCTCCGCCCATAATAGCGTTTGTTTCTGCCAGTTTTTCCTTGATATAGGAATGGCCGGTTTTCCACATTATCGGAACTCCGCCGTGTTCTTTAATATCTTCTTCCAACCCCTGCGAACACTTGACGTCAAAAACAATTGCCCGTCCCGGATATTTTTTTAAAAGATGGCGGGATAAAAGCATCATCCATTTATCCGGCCAGACAGTTTGGCCTTTTTCATCGGTTAATCCCAATCTGTCTCCATCGGCATCAATGGCAATTCCCAAGTCGGCTCCGGTCTCTGTTACTTTTTTTCCGGTATCTTCCATCATTTCCACGCTGGAAGGATTGGGGTTATAGTGGGGAAAAGTCCAGTCCAGGTTTGTATTTAAATCAATCACTTCCATACCTAAATTTCTTAACATCCCGGGAAGATATTTGCCAATGCCGCCATTGGCCGTATTGACCACCAATTTTAGTTTTTTATTTAAACTAACTCTAATTTTTAAGTCTGCAAAATAGGCAGGAAAACAATCCTGTACAATTAGTTTCCCCTGCCCGCTGACGGATTTTTCGTTATCAGCCAAACTGTGAAGAAGTTTCATTTCCGAAGGAACCAGGGTATGGCTGTATCCCAGAGCCATTTTAATTCCCGACCAGCCGTTGGGGTTATGCGATGCGGTTATCATTACCCCGCCTTTGGTTTGATAATAATATTGGGAGGCATACATCATAGGAGTACTGACCATTCCCAAAGATATAACGTCAATGCCGCTAGATAAAAGCGCTGCCTGAACTGCTTCTGCCAAACTTTGGGAATATGAACGGTAGTCGTATCCCAAAACAGCGTTTTTTATATTGTTTTTAACAAGCATAACCGCGTATGCTCTGGCGATTTGCGAAATGCTTTGGGCGTTAAGCTGGGAATCGTTTACGAGCCCCCTAAGATCGTATTCCCTAAACATGGTGGGTTCAAGTTTCATAGAATCCTGCTTTGCAATATAAATAACTTCAGGCCAGTTTCCATATCAATACCGGATTCTCCAGTTTTAATCTCATAATCAAGGTTTAACAGTTTATTGTACAACAAAATCAGGTCTTTTGTTTCAAACAATTTTGCCTGAACAAATAGTTTTTGTTTTTGCCAGGATGATATTTTTAAATAATCATCAGGAAAATTTTGTTCCTTTTTGTCGTTTACGTTTTTAGTCAGCAGCAAATTCCTGAAAAGTTTAACAGTCATAAAAAAAATCATTTCCGCTTCATTTTGTTCAAGGCAGGATTCAAATAGTACATATGAAACTTTATGATTGCCCGGATAAAGGCTGTCCAGAAACTTAAAAATCACCGTCGGAAAATTAAACTGCAAAATTCTGCTGTTTTTGGGATTTAGTTTTTTTAAATCCGCGATCTTGCTTTCCCGGTCTTCCCAAAAAACGATTTCCTGCGTTTCCGGCAGAGAATTAAGATATTTGACAACCTCTTCGCGGTTTTTTTTGCCTTGAAAATAATTTTCTATGATTAAAAGCTTATCTTGCCCAAAAAGCGACTGCGACTTTAAACCCAGCTCCAAATCATTTTTAGTCAGATTTTTTCCGTTTAAAATCAAAACTTCCTGATATTTTTGCCTGAAAGAATTAAGAGAGTTTCTCGTTAAGACCTGGTTAGAGCCATGAACAACGGTTATCATATTATTTAAAATCAAAACTTAAAAGTCAAAGTTCAAATACACAAATAAAAAGTCAAAGGTTTACTGTTCGAGCGTAGCGAGAACTTCTCACTTCGTTCGAAGAATAATTTCGTCACATTTTACTTTTGATATTTGCCCAATGACTTATTCAAGATTATCTTTGTAGATTATCTTTGTAGTTATTAAATATCTTTTCCACTATCCTTCTATCAATATTATAATGCCTTCGACCTCTATGGGGCACTAAACCACCAGAAAACTTTTTTGGTATGTGTAAAAGTTCGTGAATTAAAGTTTTGGTTTGGTCCTGTTCAGAAAGCTTATCAAAACGTTCGGAAATTACTTCAATAATATAATGGGGCAAAATATTTAAAGCCTGCTGCCAGACTTTGGGAAGACCCCAGATTCTGGCCCAGGCGCGGGAAGAACTGCCATAACTGCGGTACACCGTAATTTGCATAATGTTGACATTCTCAAAGGGAGTTAATTGTACCAGAGATTTAATTTTACTCTCTAAAATTTTATCTTCTTGCCACTTCATTAAACTATTTTACCTTATTGCCGCTGTTTTCAAAAGTAGAACTGTTAGTAAGGTATCTATATTTTAGTGACGCAAAATATCGCGTAGGCGTAGATTTGTGTCAACCCTATAGTTTTATAGTATTGACACAATAAGAACAACCCGATAGAATTTGATTGTGGTAACAAGGCTAGCAATAGTTTGTATATCACAAATAAAATATAAAAAGCCGTCTGTCCGAAATATCCGGCTTAAAAAAAGCTCCTTAGTTTAAAGGGGTTTTTTATTTGGCTTCCTTGTTAGGAAGCTTTTTTTGTAATATGGCCAATATTGAATCAAAACAGCCGGATATTTTTGCATCCGGAGAAAGGTTGATGCTTAATAATGCCGTAGTTGTTTTTACGGATTTGGACGGTTCTTTGGCCGGAAGAACCGTTGAAGATGCCGGCCGTTTTCCGGATTTTCAAATTCACCAGACAGATGCGACGCGTTTCCTTGTCAGGCCGGGAATTTTACCTGTTCCTATAAGCAACAGACCCAGTCCCTATGTCATAGATTTTGCCCAAAGGCTTGCTGCTCCGGTATTTTTTGCCGAAGCCGGAGCAGTTTCCGGCTGGGCCGCGAACAATTTTCGTCTTAATATAGACAGCAGGTTTGAACAGATACGGTCTGATTTTTTGCCGAGAGTTGATGATGCGGTTAATATGATTTTGCAAAAATTAGGTTATGATGGATTAATAAAGAGGTTTCCTACCCTTTGTTATGCCTGTTATTATCCCGACGCAGAGGCTCTTAAACAGCGTCAGCTGCCCTTTGATTTTGTAAATATTGCCGCGTTGCACGAATCGGTTAATAAATTTTTATCTTCTGTTACCATTGCCGGTAAACCTCTTGTTTCTTCAAATGGCCAGACAGAGTTGGCGCATTTAACATCTTCCTATGACGTGGCTTTAAATTACCTTCCGGCTAATCCGGCCGTCTCTAAATCCATAGGTCTTGAACGTTTTTTGCTTGAAGCTATTTTGTATGGATTGATAACCGAGCACAGCCGGTTTATCTTTGCTGACGATTCGTCTGTGGACTGGCTGAAACGGGCCCATGAGCTTTTAGGAAAAAGGGCGTATTTTGTCATACCCGATAATGCTTCAGTTAAAATGAGAGAGTTTATTAAAGATCTGTACAACTGGTATCATAACTCCAAAATAGATGTAAATATGCCAAGAGTAATAGTTTCTGACAGCCCCTATTCCAAAGGCGTAATTGAAGGAGTAAACACGGCTTTAAAATTAATGGCGTTTAGACAGTTAAGCTCCGGGTTATTTGCCGTAGCAGATAACGAACAGCACGACCGGCTGGAAGCGTTACAGGTTTTGGAGGCTCTGGGAAAAAAGGTTAAAAACTGGTCTTAACATACAGCATTTGCCTTTTTTAAAAAAATATCCTATAATTATATATTATGGCCAGCTTAACAGAAAATCTTGCGTCTAAAGCTATCTATGCCGTTTTAAATAAACTGGGCGCGTTTGACTGCGGACATCCTAGTATAATTAGGCCAGACGTATATACGGGTTATTTTCCGGTAGTATTGGATGAATCCGGTAAAAAAATGGTTTATTATGTGAACTCTGATTCACAAAAGGTAAGCCATCCTTATAAGAAAAAACTTGACGGAAAGCTACCGGATTGGTTAAAAGAAGGACAGGATGCAACATCGGTTGTGCCTCATGGCAATCTACCTGAAGATAAAATGATTGTTCATGCACATGGTCCCAATGCAGAATTCTATTACCAGGGACGCGGTTTCAAAGTTGTAAAGAAAAAATAATCAGCCATTTTCCCTAATCATCGCCTCTGTGGCAATGCCGCGGGTGCCCGAACCCGGCACGAACACCAACTTATTTTTCGGTATTAAAACCCTCATGGTTTTACGGACATATTCCCGAAACCCAAAACCTTGGGAAAAAACCGTGCCCTCAATTGGTATTGCCCCCAAAAGACCGTTTCCCCATCCTGCCAAGTCGCAAACGACAGACACCATAGCTCCCGCAACCTGCCCCCCTTTGGCAATCATGCGTTTGGCCACCTCGTTAAGAATAAACAAATCGTCGGAATTAACCTTAAGATGCAATAATTCAGACAAATCTTCAGCCACCATCTCTCTGGAGGCAAGTTTGCTGGTAACTTTTGCGCCGGCGGCATATTTTAACAGGGCCGGAAAATAATCGTTTTTGGTTAACCGGTGTTCAAACAGAAGTTTTAAGCTTGTGGCTAGCCTCTGCAGCAAATAATCCCCGCCCATATAATGTTCGATAATCGGATAATTTGTCGGGGTCAGTTTTTCCTTTATCATTCTGTCCAGAATCAAATCAGACCCCAGGCCTGTTGCCGAACCTATTTCCAAATTGACCAAATTGCTTTTTTTATAGTTATTAAAAACCGCGCTGGCATTATCGCCTGTACCCATAACAAATCCCACCGGCAAAGAAACGGCATTTTTTGCAGCTTCGCTTAAAAATTTGGCTGACACATCTAAGGCTACAGCCGTGGTATCGTTGGCAAAATAAACCCGGTTAATATATTTTATGCCAAGCCCGGCAAGTTCGGACAATACATATTTTCCCACAGGCATACCCTTTCCGTTTTTAATGTACCAACTTTTGGTAAGATGCTCCTGGGTTAAAACCGCATCGCGTCCGTAATTTGTTTTTTGGGGAATTTGCGGAAAACCAAATGAGACCGCAAGGCTGTGAACGCGGTTATTTCCGTTTAACGATTCCAAAGCTTCTTTAATCTGCTCTGCCACCATTTTGGCAAATTCCGCGCCCGAGGAAAAACTTCTGTCCCTTTTATTCAAAAAAGATCTGGTAACAAGCTTTTGTTCATAGACTCCTTTTCCCAGTTTAACCGCCAGTCCGGTAACCCAGTTGGTTCCGGCATACGCTCCGTATATAACCTGCGTATCGGAAGGGACTTTGCTTAACTGTTCCGAAGAAATAGGTTTAATGGAAGAATCTATCGCCGCCAGCCCATAATCCTCAACCGTTTTTTCACCTTTTCTTCGCAGGCCTGTTAAAACCTCGTTTTTAAGATGGGCAAAAAGCATGCCCAATTCAACCGGGGAATACTTTCGAATATCTAAACTATCACAAAGCTTATAAAAAGATTTAATCTGTTCTTCTGTCATTTTTTACAACTTATAAATTTTAGAATTCTATTATACAGCAAATATGTAATATTAATTTTTAGCCTCCAGAATATTAACAGTCGGTCTGACTTTGGTGTATATTTCATAAACTGCCGCCAGCGTTCCCCAGAAAGTTTCATATTGCGATACCACTCCGCCAAATTTTCTTACAAAACTTTTTAACTGGGTTTGGGCGTTGGCCGGAACAATAAGTTTGCCTCCTTTTGCAACTATCAATTGCGCAGCTTTTTTGGAAGAATTGATGCTGTCCTCGGCAAGAACCATTTCACTGTAATCAACCCCACCATACCCCAAACCTTTAAGAAGGGGAATGAGCCTGTCAATGCCGGTTAGTTTACGCGACAAAAATTGATCGCGGGGATAAATATCTAAATCGTGTTGAGAACGGTCAATAACTATCTTATCCAGAATCTCTTCGTGACCGTCTTTAATGATTTCCTGTTTTATTTCCTCGCCAAGCCGGGCTTTTTCTTCTTCAGACATCTGTAATTCGTCAACCCGTTGCAAATTTAATAAAACCATGGTTCCTTCTTCAAATTTATATTTACCGGCGGCTATAATTTTATCCTGAATTATTTGTCTTAGACGGTCCCTGGTTACCATCCGATATTCGTCAAATTCGGGAGAAACTTCCAGAGACCAGGCTTTTTCTCCCATCTTTGTTTCGTCGTTATTTTTTCCGCGGCGGACAAGCCACACCATTCCGTTTTCGCATCCTATTAATCTAATCTGATCTTTTTCTGCCCGGCCGTTTTTATAAGCGTATCCGAAAATATTTCTTAAATATACTAAAGGCGAAGCCGGATCAGCCGTTACAGGCATCTTGTTATCAGACTCCTTATCTAAAAAAAACGAGGCGGGCCGCGTAGTTAAAAAAGCCGGAAAATAGGAAGTTTTTGTTTCTTGAACCGCGTAATGCATAACCTGGTTATGTATTTCCACTTTGGCCTTAACAATATCGGTAAAATGTTTTAACCGGGATAAAAAGGTATTATCTATGTCATAAATTACAAAACGGCGTTTATTTTTTGGCTCGGCTTCAATTTTTTGCGGTAATATATCATGTCCTTGCGCTTCTTCCATAATTTGTTATTATATTTGGAATACATTTTGATATCAATCTATGAAAATAATCAGTTCCAGTAACATTGATACAAAAATTTATCAAGCATTTGTTGCCGTTTTTAACAAAACTAATGTTTTGGCCTTACCTACCGGGAATACTCCTCTTAAATTTTATAAGAAAATTACAAATGCTTCTCTAAACTGGAAAAACATCACTATATTTATGCTTGATTGTTGGTATCCCCAAGATCGCAATGATCTTAATAGTTTTTATTCATATATAGAAAGAAATTTGCTAAGTAAAATTAATTTACCTAAAGAAAACTTTCATATTTTAAATAGTGCCGCAACTAATCCTGAGAAGGAATGCGAGAAATATGAACAGGAGATTAAAAAAGCAGGAGAATTAGATTTAGCAATTTTAGGTCTTGGACAAGACGGACATATTGGTTTTAACGAACCTGGCACACCGGAAAACTCCCTCACACATTTGGCCAAACTTACAGAGCAAACCCTAAACGACAACGGCAATCTAGCTCACATAACTTGTGGTTTAACAATGGGAATTAAAACTATTCTTTCTGCTAAGAAAATCTTTCTATTAGCTAAGGGGTTAAATAAAGCCCCTGTTGTTAAAAAAGCCCTTGAAGGACCTATATCTTTAAAATGCCCGGCTTCTTTTTTGCAAAAGCATCCAGATTGTACTTTTTTTCTGGACCGGGAAGCTGCTTCTTTGCTTTAAGCCCTTACAACGGCATTTTTAACACCCGACCTTAATTTGCTCATTTTACAGTTACACTTTTGGCAAGATTTCTGGGCTTGTCAGGGTCTAATTTTAACTCCAAGGCTAAATAGTATGCCAGAAGCTGGCCGTAAACAGTCATGGGAAAAATTGTGGCTATACCCAAATCCGAAACAGGAAGCCAGGCGTCAAAATGAGGATTTTTCCGGGGCGAAATACCAATAACATACCCCCCTCTTGCCTTTAGCTCCATTGCGTTAGCCAAACAAGACTGGTAAGATTGATCATTGGGCGCCAGCACAATGCAAGGCGTCCCTTTTTCAACAAGGGCGATAACGCCGTGTTTAAGTTCTCCTCCGGCAAAACCTTCGGCATGGATATAACTTACCTCCTTGATTTTCAGGGCCGATTCAAAAGCAATGGCGCTGTAAATTCCACGTCCCAAAACAAATATGTTTTTCTGGCGGCTGATTTTTTTAGCCAGTTTTTTAATCTTTCTTTTCTGGTGTAAAACTTCATCGGTTGCTTCTGCGGCATTAATTAACGCTTTGGCAGGCTCTTTTTCCTTGCCGGAATAACAAAAGGAAAGCTGCATTAAAAAACTCAACTTGGCAATAAAACTTTTCGTCGCACAGACCGCTTTTTCCGGCCCAGCTCCCAGAAGGATTTTATCTTCGGCCAGGCGGTATAATGAGGAACCCAAAACATTAACGGCAGACGCGATCTTAACGCCCTTCTTTTTCAGTTGTTTTAAACTTTCCAGCAAATCTATGGTTTCCCCGCTTTGGGAAAGCGCAATTAAAACATCGTTATGGTCAAGCCGTTTTAGAAGATCAAAATCACTGGCCACAAAGGCCTGCGCATTTTTTCCGGAAATTTCGGACAAAAGATAAACGCCGCAAAGAGCGGCAAAATAAGCGCTCCCGCAGCCTGTTAAAGTCAGATTATTCCTGGGATATTTCCTGACCAAAACCTTAATCTGCTCGTTTAAACCCAGCGAGGAAAGGATAACTTTTGGCTGTTCCTCAATTTCTTTTAACATGTAATGATTGTATTTTCCCAGAACGCTGGCGCTTGTTTCCCAGTCAACTTTTTCCAAATGTACGGGAATTGACTCTCCGTTATGGACATTCTGCAATAAAACTTTGCCGTTTGAAATAACTGCCATTTCCTCATCTGCCAGAAACAAAAGGTTTTTGCTGACAGAAAGAAGCGAGGCGCTGTCGGAGGCTAAATAAACGTCCGGTCCGGAAACGGCAATAACCAGAGGCGAACCGTTCTTTGCCGCAAAAATTTTCCCTTCCAGACTGTCCAGAACCACAATGGCATTAAGACCGGTGATTTTATTAAACAGCATCCTAATGCTTTCCTGTGTATTGTGTTTTTTGGAAAACTCCTCAATTAAATGGACCAAAACTTCCGTATCGGTCTGTGACTTTATCCGGTGTTTTTTCGGCAGGGATTTAAGGATGTCTTCATAGTTTTCCGCTATGCCGTTATGAATAAGGGCAAATCTTCCGGAGCAGTCCAAATGGGGATGGGCGTTAATTTGCGTCACTCCGCCGTGGGTGGCCCAACGCGTATGGCCGATGGCAATATGGCTTTTGGGAAAATCAGAAACAGTGGCACTGCCGATTTTGCCGACGGTTTTTTTAACCACAATCTGATTGTTTTTATCTGATACCGCGGCAATTCCCCAGCTGTCATACCCGCGGTATTCCAATTCTTTAAGACCGGTTAAAACAATTTGGGAAGCGTTGTCTTTCTCCCCCAGATATCCGAAAATTCCGCACATATTAATATATTATACCCAATCGGCAAAATAATTTAGTATTTTTAGTTTTTAAGCTCAACTTTAAAGCCGGTGAGATTTTGCAGAATTTTTTTAAATAAATATAAAAAAACAAAGCCGGAAAAATCCAGAAGCAATATGAGCCAGAATATTCTGTTTAGGGCATTTAAGAACTGTAAAATATCAGACAGATATTTAATAAAAAGCGTATTTAAATTAAATAAATATACAACCATACAGATTAAAAATCCCAGAATTAAAAAGCCCCACCACGACCTCGTATCTTCTTTGCTGACAAACATTGTATTGACAACGGAAAACAGCAAATATAACAGAATAATATTCTGCCATAAATTCAGGGATAATTGTAAAAATCCGGTGATAAAAATGACAATAACGCCGATTATAAAAGGTGCAAAACCGATCAGGCTTTCCCTGATTGGATCGCTTTGGGCAGATTCAACCGAGCCCATTCTGGTATTTCCAGGTTTAATTTCAGCCGGAAAAATAACAATGTTTCCCGTTTGAACCCCCAAAAGAGAAGCCATAAGAAAATGCGACAATTCGTGAATGATAATACCAGGCAGAAAAAACAGAGAATAAAAAATGACCCCGGGATAAACATTTTTAAAAAGCAAAAGACTGATAATTTGAATTTCCCGCGAGATCCGGTGTCTTAAAAAATTAAGAATTAAAATAATGACGATGAAGATGGTTAATAAAAATAAAACTTGCGCCATGGCATCATTGTAGCTTAAACCGGACGCTATCGCCAATCTGCCAGTTTTTGCGGGAAATTGTTCCGGCGTTGACTTCCAAAACAAAGTTGCATTCGGTTTTAGGCTGAATAACCGGAGGTAAATTAAGGCTGGAAACAGGGACGTTTTGAGTTAAATCCACAACCTTGCTGTCTTTAATCCAGACAAAATCCAAAGGAAATTCCATGCCTTTCATCCAAAAGCTATGGCGAAAAAAGCTTCCCATTACAAAAAGCATGCCTTCGTTTTCAGGCAGGGAGGAAATTCCCCCCAAACCCTTTGCCAGCTGTCCTGGCGTTTTTGCGACTTTCACGTAAATTTTAGAATTGCCTATTATTACCAAACCAAGAGACGAATTAACAGTTTTCGGACCAGGAAGTTTAAACAGTAAAATTGATAGAGCAAGAAATGTTCCCAGAAAAATAAAAATTAGATAACGCGGCATAATTTATTACTTTAAAAACCAGCTTACGATTATTTTAACCCATTCTTTGGTTGTTTTGTGCCAAAAGTTTGTTTTTTGCGCCGACCAGTTGGAATTATCATCTTTGGCAACCAGCGCTAAATTTTCCGCTGTTGGCGGTTCAAGCTCCGGCCTGCCGGAAATTTTATTTAAAGATCGGTAGGTCTGATAAACTAAAGAGCTGTCGTTAAAAGAGTTGAGAAAAGAGAATCGCTTAAAGTCTCCCTGCTGCGCTGAAAGTAAAAAAGGAGTAACGGCAACAAGGTAGCTATTGTTCCAAACATTATTAAACGCCTGAAGAAAATATTGACTGACCTTAGTTTCTCCCAGCTTATCAATATCCCAGCCTGTTTCGGTTATAAAAACCTTTTTGCCGTAAACGCCAAAATTATTCTGCAGGTAATTCAATTCATACTGGTAGGATAGAATGCCGTTATAACCCTTGTAGGAGGGTAAAGATATAAAGTCTGGATTAGGATACGAATGGCTTGTCCAGCCGTCAATTTTGTCAAAAATATCAGGATAAGAATTATACATCCCGTCAATAAACTCGAATTCGCTCATGGACGTTTTGCTGTCGGGCGCGGAAGCGTCCAGGCCCGCCGGCAAAACAAAAAATTTATCGCTTAACTTTTTTAAATCGTCAATCGTCCAGAAAAGTTGCTTGGCGTATTCAAAAGGACTGACACTTCCGCCCCACTCATTAGCCCTGTTAGGTTCGTTATAAACGATAACATAACGGTTTTTTGTGGGCCAGTTTAAAGAATCTAAAAAATTAGCCCAATCTAAAGGATCATACATTGTCGGTTTGGACCAAACTCCGGTGTCGCCGTAGGAAGGATATGTGCTTAAACGCAGAATAGGGATAATTTTAAGTCTTTTTGCCTCATCCATAAAAGCCTGCCATTTTTCCAGATTTCTGTCGTCGCTTCGTATCGGAATTGTGACATAGCCCCATTCTCCGCCGGAACTATTAATAAGCCGCGCAGCCTGATCAAGTTCGGAAGGAAAAAGAATATGGATGCCGAATTTATTGTTGGGAACAGAAGTTGGATCATAGACGGCTGCAACTCTGGAAACAGATAACAGTAAAAGGTTAACAACTAA
>JAMDAL010000035.1 GCA_023484305.1 Patescibacteria group bacterium
TTCTACCGGGGTCAAAATAGAAGGCGTGAAGCATCAATTCAGTACTCTGTCCGGACTGAAAGAGGATATTGTTGAATTTATTCTCAATCTGAAAAAAGTCAGACTGAAGGTTTTTGAAGACAAAAGCGTGAACCTGGCTTTAAATATCAAGGGACCTAAGGAAATTTATGCATCTGATATTAAAACTGGAACAGGGGCGGAAATTATCAATAAGGATTTATATCTTGGCACTTTGGCAGACAAGTCGGTTCTGGAAGCGGAACTGACAGCGGAAAACGGTTACGGGTACTCTTTAAGCGAAGAGAGAAAAAACAATACCATAGGCGTTATTGTTATAGACGCCTATTATTCTCCGGTTACCAGGGTTAACTATAAGGTGGAGGCAACCCGTGTCGGGCGGATGACAAACCTGGACAAATTAATTCTGGAAGTTACGACCGACGGCACCATTGAACCGGAAGAAGCAGTTAAACAAGCCGCCAAAATTCTGGCCTCCTATTTTATGCAGGTTATTGAGCCAAAGGCGGCGGATGAGGAAACCAACGTGGCGGTAACGCCGAAAATTTCCGACGACATTCTGAAAATGACCGTGGAAGAACTGGACTTGCCTACCAGAATTACCAACAGTCTGAAAAACGGAGGAATTGAAACAGTTGGACAGCTTTTAGGAACGCCCAGAAAAGAATTGTTAAAAATCAAAAATCTGGGAGGCAAGTCTTTAAGTTCAGTCGAGGAAAAACTTCGCGAGAAAGGCGTGGCCTTAAGCGTTTAAAATATGAGACACAGAATTTCAGGCAGGCATTTGGGCCGAAACAAAAAAACCAGAAAACAGCTTCTTTGCAATCTGGCAAGAAGCGTCATAGTTGGCGGTCGGATAGAGACAACGCTGGCCAAAGCCAAAGCCGTACAGCCCCTTGCGGAACGGCTGGTAACTTACGCCAAGAGTAAAAACCTGGGCATAAAAAGACTGGCGCTTAAAAGATTAAATAACGATAGAAAAACCTGGGAAATACTGGTTAATAATGTGGCGCCTGTTTTCTCAAACGTTAACGGCGGATACACCAGAATTGTCAAACTGATTAACAGAAAAGGCGATAACAGCCCGATGGCCATTTTAGAATGGTCTAAAAAAATGGAAACAGGCACGGTTAAAAAATCGGACGAGAATATAGAATCTAAGGTAAAGGAAACAAATAAAACCAAGACTGCGCCAAAACGCAAGGCTAAAAAAATATAGAATAAAATATGATTACCAAACCGACAAAATCAGCGGAAATTAAACGCGGATGGCATCTAATAAATGTACAGGATCAGATTCTGGGCAGGATAGGAGGCGAAATTGCCAGTAAACTTATGGGTAAAAACAAACCGTATTTTACCCGAAATCTGGACTGTGGAGACTATGTTGTGGTAGTAAATGCAGCCCTGGTTAAAACCACCGGCAAAAAAGAAGAACAGAAAAAATACCGCCGCCACTCCGGGTATCCTCATGGGTACAAAGAGGAAACTTTGGCAAAATTAAGAATCAGAAAACCCGAAGATATCATAATGCACAGCGTTAGAGGCATGCTGCCGCAAAATAAATTAAGAGACAGAATGTTGTCCAGATTATTTATTTTTCCCGATAACAGTCATCCCTATCAGGATAAATTTAAAACAGTATAAAATATGCCAAAAATAGCAGACGAAAAAACAGAATTGAAAAAAGACAGCAAGAACCAATTTTATTACGCGGTGGGAAGGCGCAAAGAAGCCATTGCTCAAATTAAGTTAGTGCCGGCAGGGGACGGAAAAGTTATTATTAACGGCCGGGAGCTGAAAGATTATTTTCGCGGCCAGGCGTATCTTGATTTATTAACCGAGCCTCTGCGCGTGACCAATTGCTTAAACCGCTTTTCGGTTTCCGTTAAAGTTAAAGGTTCTGGCTTGTCCGGACAGACGGGCGCTGTTGTTAATGGTTTGGCCAAAGCTTTGGAAAAAGTTGACCCGCAGCACCGGGTAATCTTGCGCAAAAAAGGCTTTTTAACGCGCGACCCGCGCGTCAGGGAAAGGCGCAAGGTCGGACAAATGGGCAAGGCCAGAAAGAAAAAGCAGTCTCCAAAACGATAAAATAGTCAGTCAGTTGGTACTTTGTTAGTTAGTGTATAATGCAAGCAAATTGCATTTATCTGCGATATAATTTCCTCATATGTTATACCTTGGCGCAGACCATAGAGGTTTTAAACTCAAAGAAGAACTTAAAAAATGGTTAAAAGAAAAAGAAATAGAGTTTGTGGATTTGGGAAATAAGGTTTTAGACCCGCTGGACGATTATGTTGATTTTGCACAAAAAGTGGCTAAAGCAGTTTGTCGGGAAAAAAACTCTTGCGGAGTGATTATCTGCGGATCTGGAGTGGGAGTAAGTATCGCCGCTAATAAAATAAAAGGAATTAGGGCGGGATTGGTATTTAACAAGAATTTAGCGGAGCAAGCCAGAGGTCATGACAATATTAACATTATGGCGCTCCCGGCCGATTTTATTACAAGGGAAGAAGCGTTAAAAAGTTTAGAAACATTTTTAAATACCCCGGCTTTATCGGAAGAAAAATATCAACGGCGTTTAAAAAAAGTTGCTGCTCTGGAACAATGACCTTCTGTGTTATGCCGAACTTGTTGTTGAACTTTGTTCAAGCTCTTCGGGCTCGGCATCCCCGAATTAAAAGAGATCCTGAATCAAGTTCAGGATGACAATAAATATGAAACAGAAATGCATTTTAGTTACTAACGGTAATTCTTCAGTTACTACATTAAAATATAATATTAATCCGCGCGATTATTTAGTAGGCGTAGACAAGGGTGCAATTGTTTTATTAACCAATCATTATTCTTTATCTTTAGCTATCGGAGACTTTGATAGTGTTACTCAAAAAGAATTTAAACTTATAAAACAAAAAGCCAAAGAATTAATCGCTTTTAAAAAAGAAAAAGATTATACGGATACGGAATTGGCACTGCATACTGTAATTGAAAAAGGATATAGAGACATTGTTATATTGGGCGCAATTGGCACGAGGCTTGATCATACTCTGGTTAACATACTACTGTTAGAAAAATACCAAAAACATGGCGTACAAATAACAATAATTGATAACAACAACGAAATAGAAATTATTAATAATAAAAAAGTAATTAATAAAAATAAACTTTACAAATACACTTCTTTTCTTTCTTTAACCGACTACTCTATTATTTCTCTTGTCGGATTTAAATATCCTTTGAAAAACAAAAAAATATCCCGTGGGCAAACTCTTTGCCTTAGCAACGAATTAAAAAACAGACAGGGTATGATTGAAGTTAAAAGAGGCAGAATCTTAATGGTTAAAAGCAAAGATTAATAGATCTGTTAAGTCGGGGAGCGGGGAATTGGACCCCGTCCAGACGCACCCCATGCGCCTATTCTACCGTTAAACCACTCCCCGGTACGCCTTGAATTTTAACATACAATCTGTTAGAGTGACAACGTATTAAAGTGTCTGCCCTTAAAGGAGAGTTATGAAAACACCTCATAAAAATAATATTTCCGCAGTTTCTGACAGCACCGGTACTCCCAAATTCAATGCCGTTAAAATGGCTATGGAACAGATTGAAAAACAATACGGCAAGGGTTCGATTATGAAATTGGGCGAAGCGGGATCCAAATTGGCAGTCGATGTTGTTTCCACAGGTTCTTTGTCTTTGGATATTGCTCTGGGTGTAGGAGGTTTGCCCAAAGGAAGAATTATAGAGGTTTTTGGGCCGGAAGCCTCGGGAAAAACCACACTCTGCCTAAGTTTAATTGCCCAAACCCAAAAAGCAGGTGGGACCGCGGCCTTTATAGATGCGGAACACGCCCTGGATCCTATCTGGGCGCAGACTATCGGCGTTAAACTGGACGATTTGTTAATTTCCCAGCCGGATACGGGAGAGCAGGCTTTGGAAATTGCCGAGACTTTAATCAGAAGCGGCGGGGTGGACGTGGTCGTGATTGATTCTGTGGCAGCCTTAGTGCCCCGGGCAGAAATTGAAGGAGAAATGGGAGATGCCATGATGGGGGTTCAGGCGCGTTTAATGTCACAGGCCCTAAGAAAACTGACCGGAGTTATTTCCAAATCAAAAACCATCTGCGTTTTTACTAACCAGCTGCGCCAGAAAATCGGAGTGATGTTTGGCAATCCGGAAACCACTCCCGGAGGACTGGCCTTAAAATTTTATGCATCTGTCCGTCTGGACACCAGAAGAATAGAGACCTTAAAAGACGGGGATAAAATTATTGGCAACCGCGTCCGTGTAAAAGTGGTAAAAAACAAAGTGGCTCCGCCTTTCAGACTGGCGGAAATGGACATTATGGGTATAGGCGGAATTTCGCAGGAAGGCTGCATTATTGACGTCGGTTTAGAGATGGGGGTTTTGGCAAAGTCAGGAGCTTTTATTAAATTTAAAGAAACCATACTGGGTCAGGGCCGTGAGGCGGCAAAAATTTATCTGGCGGAAAACCCCAAAATTACCAAGGAAATTGTGGAAGAGATTTGGGAAAAAGTTAAAGCCGGCCAGGCGCAAAACAAGGTCACTGTGGGCAAAGAAGAAACAGAATAAGTCATGCAAATAACTGATTTAACTCCGCAAAAAAATAATCCCAAGAGAGTTAATCTTTTTATTGATGGAAAGTTCGCCTTAGGATTGGATTTGGATACAGTTGTAAGGGCAGGTTTAAGAGTGGGGCAAATATTAACCGACGAAGAATGGCAAAAAATAAGCGAAGAAGTGACCAAAACTTCTCTTTATAATAATGCTCTCAATTTTTTGTCCTTTAGGCCTAGAAGCGAGAAAGAGGTAAAGGACCATTTATTAATAAAGACCGCGCAAAAACACAAAAAGGAATCTAAAATATCAAAAATCTCTCAGAGCGTCTTGGAGGAAATAATTGCTAAACTAAAGAAAATGGGATTAATTGATGACGAAAAATTTTGTTTATGGTGGATAGAACAGCGTCAAAATTTTCGTCCCGGCGGCAAAAGACTCCTCAAACTGGAACTATTAAAAAAAGGTGTCAGACATGAATTGGTTAATCAGGTTTTAGACAGTTTAGCCTTTGATAGCCGCGAAAAAGAAAACTGCTTAAAACTGGCAGAAAAATGGCAGCTTAAACACAAAGCCTGTTTATCGGTTTTAGAGGATAAACAAAGGATTTTTCGTTATTTGGCAGGACGCGGTTGCCAATAATTTTATCCCCGTCTTTTAAGGTCTCTATTCTTCTGGTGTCCAGACGGACAGATGCATAAAATTTTAAGGCCAGTCCTCCGGGAGTGGTTTCCGG
>JAMDAL010000033.1 GCA_023484305.1 Patescibacteria group bacterium
AATAATGTCACGTTCATTAAACAAAGGACCATATATTGACGCCAAGCTTTTAAAAAAAGTGCAAAAGATGAAAAATTTGGGCCAAAAAGAGGTAATAAAAACCTGGTCCAGAGACAGTATGATTGCTCCGGATTTTGTGGGCTTTACCATTGCGGTGCATAACGGCAGAACCCATATCCCGGTTTTTATCACCGAGTCAATGGTGGGACACTATCTGGGAGAATTTGCCTTAACCAGAACTTTTAAAGGGCACGGCAGAGTGGTAGCCAGAGAATTAACTAAGACGTAAGATAAAAATGACGTAAGATATAAGACTTAAGATATAAGAAGAAAATTTCTTAAATCTTAAGCCATAAGTCTTAAGTCTTAAATTATGGAAGTACAGGCTTATACCAAATATTTAAAAATATCGCCGAGAAAATTAAGGCTGGTGGCCCAGGCTGTTAAAGATTTAAATTTGGAAATGGCGCTTGAACAGCTAAAAGCCGTTTCCAAAAGTTCTGCGCGGCCGATTTTACTGACTTTAAACAGCGCAGTATCCAATGCGGTTAAAAACCATAATTTGGCCAGAGAGTCTTTAAAAATAAAAAATATCATTATCGAAGAGGGCGCCAGATTAAAAAGAATGGACAAATCGCACGGAGCCAGATTTAACCGGGGCGTTAAACAAAAGAGAATGAGCCATATAAAAGTTATCCTGACGGACGAAAGGTAGTTTTATGGGAAGAAAAGTTAATCCAATCAGTTTCAGAACAGGCCAGCTTTATACCTGGAGTTCACGCTGGTTTTCTGATAAAAACGAATACAAAAAACTCTTGGCGGAAGATGTAAAAATCCGCCGGAGTTTAGCAGAGCGTTTGAAAAACGCCGGTCTTTCGCGGGTGGAAATTGAACGTTCCATCAATAAGATTGACTTAACGGTTTTTGTCGCCAAACCTGGTATTGTCATCGGCCGCGGCGGTAGCGGCCTGGAAGAATTGAAAAAATTTATGATACAGCTTCTGACCAATAAAAACGGAATCAAGAATAATACTCTGAAAATTAATATAAAAATAGAGCCAGTTAAAGAGCCAAATTTGGATGCGCATATCGTTGCTCAAAATATTGCCGACCAATTGGTTAGAAGGCTGCCGGCCAAAAGAGTTTTAAAACATTCTCTGGAGAAAGTTATGCAGGCTCAGGCCAAAGGAGCCAAAATTGTTCTGGCAGGCAGAATCGGCGGAGCGGAAATTGCCCGCAAAGAAAAAATTCAACAGGGCGTGGTTCCCCTGTCAACCTTAAGAGAAAAAATTGATTTTGCCAAAGTGGCTGCCAAAACCAAAATGGGATACGTTGGTGTTAAAGTCTGGATTTGTAAAAAGTGAAGGAATTAAAGTTATGTTGGTACCAAGGAGAGTTAAATTCAGAAAACAGTTTAGAGGAACACGCCGGGGAAATTCCCCAAGAGGTTTTGAAGTGGTTTTTGGAGATTACGGTTTAAAAGCAGAGAGCTGCGGTTGGGTTACCAGCCGGCAAATTGAAGCAGCCAGAAAAGCCATTTCCCATTATACACAAAGAGGCGGCAGGATGTGGATCAGGATTTTTCCCGATAAACCGATCTCCAAAAAACCGCCCGAGACCAGAATGGGCAGCGGCAAAGGCGACGTGGCAGAGTATGTCAGCGTTGTTAGGCCCGGAAGGATTTTATTTGAAATAGGCGGCGTCAGCCTTGATATTTCCAAAGAAGCAATGAGACTGGCCTCGCATAAAATACCGGTTAAAACTAAGTTTGTGGCCAAGGAAGATTTATGAAAAACAACCAAAAAAAAGAACTTGCCGGAAAAAACGAAGCCGAATTGTCAAGCCTGGTAAAACAGAACCGGGAAGAACTGGCACAGCTGGTATTGGATAAAAACATTGGAAAATTAAAAAACCGCCGCCTGCTTTTTCATAAGCGGAAAGATTTAGCCCGGTTATTAACGGTATTAAGACAAAAGGAGTTAGCCAATGCTTAAACAGCTTATCGGAAAAATAATTTCAGTTAAAATGGCCAAAACTGTAGTGGTGGACGTGGAAACAAAACATCCACATCCTCTATACCGGAAGATGTTGAAAAAAAACAAACATTATAAAGCCCACAACGATATAGAAGGTTTGGCAGTAGGGGATAAAGTTAAAATCGGGGAAACAAAACCTATCAGCAAAGAAAAAACCTGGAAAGTTGTGGAAAAAATATGATACAGAGAAAAACCATTTTAACGCCGGCCGACAATAGCGGGGCCTTTAAACTGCAGGTGATTCATCTGTATAAGGGTTCCAAGCGCAAATTTTCCTATCTGGGCGATATTGTGCGCTGTGTGGTGGTTGGAGCCGTTCCCAATTCAAACGTTAAGGATAGCGAGCAGGTTCTGGCGGTAGTGGTCAGGACTAAAAAGGAATACAGAAGAACAGACGGTTCTTATATCAGATTTGATGACAACGCGGGAGTGGTGATTGATAACCTTAAAGATAAAAACCCGCGCGGAACAAGAATATTTGGTCCGGTGGCCAGAGAACTTAGAGACCGGGGATTTAATAAAATTATTTCTTTGGCTCAGGAAGTGGTATAAACATATGAAATTTAAAAAAGGCGACGAAATTATTATTACTCTGGGCAAGGACAAGGGGAAGGTTGGTAAGATTGAGAAACTTTTACCAAAGATAAACAGTGTTTTGGTAAACGGTCTTAATCAGTATAAAAGACACAGTAAAAGCCGGGGGGAGGGTAAACCAGGCGGGATAGTTACATTGACCAAACCTCTGCCTGTTGCAAAAATCGCGATTGTTTGTTCAAAATGCAAACAGCCAACCAGAATAGGTTATAGCTTAGATAACGGAGAAAAAAAGAGAACGTGTAAAAAATGTGGACAAATAATATGAAACTAGCCGACAAATACCAAAAAGAAATATTGCCTGTATTACAGAAAGAACTGGGACTAAAAAACCCTATGGCGGTTCCCAGGTTGTTAAAGATAGCTATTAATATAAGCGCCAAGGAAATGCTGTTGGATAAGAAATCCGGCGAAAAAATTGTGGAACAATTGTCCGTTATCAGCGGCCAAAAACCGACGATACGATTGGCTAAAAAAGCCATTGCCGGTTTTAAATTGCGCCAGAAAGATCCGGTCGGAGTGGCGGTTACTTTAAGACAAAAACACATGTATGATTTTTTCGAGAAACTGGTGAGCATAGTTTTGCCAAGAGTCAGAGACTTTCGCGGCGTTTCTCTGAAATCATTTGACGGCAAAGGCGGTTATACGCTAGGATTGTCGGAACAAATTGTTTTTCCGGAAATTGAATATGACCGGATTGACAGAGTGCGCGGATTGGAGATTACGGTTGTAACCAGCGGCCGCAATAAAGAAGAAACCAAAAAATTACTAGAATTATTAGGGATGCCTTTTACCAAGACGTAAGATATAAGAAATAAGACTTAAGACTTAAGAAAAAACGTCATAAGTCATATGTCATAAATCTTAAGTCCAAAAAAAATTATGGCAAAAGTATCAAATATTGTAAAAAGCAAACAAGAACCGAAATATCCGGTACAAAAGCATAACCGTTGTTCGTTATGCGGCAGGCCAAGGGGTTATTTGCGGCGTTTCGGTATTTGCCGGATTTGTTTTCGGGAGTTGGCGGTTAAAGGAGAATTGCCGGGGGTAATAAAAGCCTCCTGGTAAAAAATATGTCAAGTTATCCGATAGGAGATTTAATATCTGGCATAAAAAACGGTTATAAGGCCGGTTTAAGTACTGTGGTTATGCCTTATTCTTCGTTTAAAAACAGCGTGGCCGGTCTTTTGCGGGAAGAAGGATTCTTAGAAGCCGTTAAAACCGAAAACCGGGAAGGGAAAAAGAATTTAATTTTGACTTTAAAATACGAAGACCGCCAGCCTAAAATAACGGATATAAAATTAATTTCCAAACCCGGGCTACGCCGTTATGTTAGAGCTAAAGATTTGAAAAAAATTTTAGGCGGGCTTGGTATTCAGATTATTTCTACGCCGCAGGGGGTTTTATCCAATAAAACGGCCAAAAAGAAAGGCGTTGGCGGCGAAGTTATTTGCGAGGTGTGGTAATTATGAGTCATATCGGCAGACAACCAATTAAAATTCCCGACGGCGTAAAAGTGGCCTGTGAAAATAACCGGGTGACGGCTGATGGTCCCAAAGGCAGTCTGGCCATTTCTGTTAAACCGGAAATCGAGGTTAAAATTGAAAACAGTCAGCTTATTCTGGCGAAAAAAAACGAATCGGGAAAAACCAATGCGCTTTTTGGATTATACAGGAGTTTGATTAACAATTTGGTTTTAGGCGTTTCCCAGGGTTTTAATAAAGGTTTGGAGCTATCCGGCGTAGGTTATAAAGCTGCAGTTGGCGCCCAGGAGTTAATTCTGAATGTGGGTTTTTCCCACCAGGTAAAAATTAAAATACCGGAAGGTATTAACATTACGGTTGTCGAAAATAAAATAAACGTGTCCGGCATTGACAAGCAGTTGGTGGGAGAAACAGCAGCGATAATCAGGCGCGTCAGGCCACCGGAGCCTTATAAAGGCAAAGGAATTCATTACATAGGCGAGGTAATAAGACGCAAGGCCGGAAAAAGCGTTAAGGCCGCAGGAGCAGGAGGGGCTAAATGAGAAATACTGAAGCGTTTAAAAAACGTATCCGGCGCATCAGGTCCAAGGTGGGCGGGACTGTTGAAAAACCGAGAATTTCTGTTTTTAGATCCAACAAATATATATATGTACAGATGATTGATGATGTTAAGGGCAGAACGCTTTTGGCGGTAAATGAAAAAGAGATAGAAAAACCGGCGAAATCCCAGACTAAAACGGAAAAAGCAAGATTAATAGGCCAATTGTTGGCTCAAAAGGCCAAGGCTAAAAAAATTACGGGTGCGGTTTTTGACCGACACGGTTATAAATATCACGGCAGAGTAAAAGCATTGGCAGAGGGAGCCAGAAGCGAAGGCTTGAAGTTTTAAATCAATTTATTCTGTCATTTCCGCGAAGGCGGGAATGACAAATGAAATTATATGATAAATCAAGAACCGAAGGAATTTGAAGAAAAAGTCGTCCAGGTTAACAGGGTTTCCAAAAAAACCAAAGGCGGCAACAAAATAGGCTTTTCCATTGTGGTGGTGGTGGGAGATAAAAAAGGCCGGGTGGGAGTCGGTTTGGGACAGGCTCCCGATGTGGCCAGCGCTGTACGAAAAGCGGTAAACTATGCCAAGAAACACCTGATTAATGTCCCTATGAAGGGAAATTCCATTCCGCATATGGTCAGGGTCAAAGTGGGCGCGGCGCAAATTC
>JAMDAL010000022.1 GCA_023484305.1 Patescibacteria group bacterium
GATTGTTTCTTTTTATTTTTGATTATTCTATTCCTATTATTTTATAAACAATCTTTCCCGCCGGCGCGTCAACTTCCACTTTGTCGCCCACTTTTTTGCCCAAAAGCGCTTTGCCCAAAGGAGACTCGTGGGAAATTTTTTTCTCCAAGGGGTTGGCTTCCCATTCTCCGACAACCGTATAAGTATCTTTTTTGCCGTCTATATGCACTGTTACCTTGCATCCTAAAGCAACGGAATTTTTTTTGCCTGAATTGTTTGCCACTTTTGCGGTAATCAGTAATTCTTCCAGCTCCGCGATTCGTCCTTCAATAAAAGACAGTTCGTCACGGGCTGCCGAATATTCGGCATTTTCGCTTAAATCGCCCATTTCCCTGGCCTTGGCCACGCGTCCCACTGCCGCAGTCAGCTTGACGTTTTTTAGTTCTTCAAGCTCGTTTTGAAGCTTTTGTAATCCTTCTTTGGTAAAAACGGTTGTCTGTATCGGATTCATATTTTATTTCAAAAAAAACGGTTCTCCAAATTCTGTAGGAGAACCTGCCTTCTTATTAATCCTATTTTGGTTTGATAATTCCGTAATTTATACACTATGTTTCTTGCCTTGTCAAGCCCAAAAAGATATAATTAAAATCAAATGGCGCGTTCGTCTAGTGGCCCAGGACGGTTGGTTCTCAACCAACAAATCACCGGTTCAAATCCGGTACGCGCTACTAAACAACTTGTAAGTATGCTCAAAGTTAACTCTTGAACTTATGTAGAATATTATTTATTAGTATGAAAGTTCTTCTCGTTGCTGCAATGCCTACCGAAAGTAAAGATTTAATTAAACGGTTTGGAATGATACTTAAGGGTAAATTTGCTAACTTCTTTCCATATTACTCAGTTACAAGAAACGATAAAGAAATTTTTCTTCTTCAAACTTATGTTGGCTCAATAAATGCATCTACGGCAGTAGCCCTTGCGCTTGAAAAAATTAAACCAGACGCTGTCATAAAAGTTGGCTGTATTGGGGGAAACACGCCTGGTTTTAAGAAAAATGATATTGTTGTACCACTTTCCTTTTTTCACTCTGGAGCTTGGATTACCAGATCATATAAAAATAATCAGCCAACCAGAGATGCTTCTTTATGGCAAAACTTCTATGGCGATAAACCTTATCAAAGTAGTAAACATAATCTTGGTGGTCTAGATTACGTATTAAAGCCTAATAAAAGTCTTACAAATAAATATAAAAATATCCTTAATAGGAAAAATATTTTATATACAGAGGCACATTTGGGAAGTGGAGATATGGTAATTTTTGACCGCAAATTTATGAACAACATATGTCAGAATATTCTTAAACTTACAGATGATAATATTAAATGTGCTACTGATAACGAATCATATTCAATAGCTCAGGTGTGTCAAATATTCAATATTCCCTTTACTGGTGTCTACTTTATCGCCAGCAGCGATTATGAAGACATTGACGGATATAACTCTGGTACTATAAGCTTACAAACGCAACAAACAATTCTACCTATAATTGCAAAAATTGTGGACGAACTGTAAGAAAATTACATTTTCTCTCAAAAGTCTTCAGAAATTCCTCTCTATCTTTCTTATTGCTTAATCTATAAAAGATTTCATTTATCATTTATGATAGATTAATTTCTCAAATTGACATAGATTTAATTTCATAATATATTACTACTAATACATCGATGTATTAGTAGTGAATATGCCCAGAGTCTCCCGCTTTAAATTAGATAAAGATATAGAAACAGAAATGTTTCATCAGTTTTGGGAATCGCTTTCCCAACTGCACAGTGCTGAACAAGTTTCCGCTTTCTTTTCCGATATTCTTACCGACACCGAAGAAATGATGCTGGCCAAACGTTTTACCACAGCTCTTCTTATCTTAAAAGGAAAAAGGCCGGTAGAAATCGTTCAAACTCTGCACATCACTTATTCCACTATCGGTTCCGTCGCTTCCTGGTTAAAAAACGCCAAACCGCATACTAGAAAAATATTACAAAATTTTATACAGACGAACAATTGGCAAGAATTTCTTGACCGAATCGATGAATTTCTCGACCAGTTACCGCCTCGCTATGGCACAAACTGGCAACAGGCGGGAAAACAAAAGTGGGAAAGAACAAAAGAAAGAGCGGCCCGACAAGCTCTACGCTAACCTACTATCAATACATCGATGTATTGATAGTAACAACTTAGACAAATTGTTTTACAATCAGGTTTTAATAATTTTTATATCCACCTGTTATCTTTCAAAAACAAAATCAAAAATAACAACATAAGGCTAAAAACACCCACAACACAAGCTTGCAGTTTTATATCCTTTCTAATTCTTACGTGACTCACCGTCACGGCGTAAAAAAACAAATATAAATAGGTCATCTGTAAAAACAGGGAAACCATATGCCAGTATCCGGCAAAATTCCATTGAAACGGTCTTGGCATTGACCAGTTTGTTAAGTTTAATAACCCTTGAAAAAAATGAGCCAGAAAATCTGTCAATAAACTTAAAACTAATACCGCAATTGTAACCAGTTTGTTTAATTTAACCCGCGACAAAATGAGAAAATTTAAAATAAAAACATTAATAACCGGTACTATCAGGCCGTCGCCTATCACGCCGGTGGTATAATCAAGCAATATCCTTTTACCCAGAAAGGCCCCGGGATTATAACTGACTGTTACCAAATAATAAAAAAGCTGAACCAGCCAGTTAAGAAACAGGCTGATGATAAAAACGGCCGCATTCAAAGACAGTAATTTAAAGTTCACTTTCTTCATATTTCTAATTATTGTGAAAATTAAGACCGCTTGACAAGAACCAGTTTTAACCTTAAACTGTTATTGTTTATTATACAGTTAAGGAGGCATAAAATGAGAATTTCCTGGGGAGAAGACTACGCGGTTATTTTTATGAGCGAGCTTACCGATAATTATAATAAAAAATTGGTGCCTCTTTCCGCTGTTTCTAAGAAATACCAGATTTCCCTGCCGTTTTTAAAACAGTTGGCAATGATGTTGAAAAAAAATAACCTGATAAAAAGCAAGGAAGGGATAACCGGAGGATACCAACTGGCAAAAGACCCTAAGGAAATTACTTTGCTGCAGGTTATTTCCGCCCTCAACAACTCTATGAAACTGACTGCCTGCTGCGGCGGAATCGGAGCTCACAAAAAAAACTGTCCCAAAGAAGCTTTTTGCAAAACCAAATCCACCTGGAAACGGATTAATCAGGAAATACTTGATAAACTAAACAGTGTTAAATTATCCGATCTTTAAAAGCTTCATTAACCTATGACTTCTCTATTTTCGGTCAAAAATATTCAGGTTGTTATTAACGGCAGAAAAATAATTAAAAATCTAAATTTAGAAGTCGGGGCCGGAGAAATTGTAGCCATTATGGGACCAAACGGCAGCGGTAAATCAACTTTAGCCATGGCATTAACCGGCCACCCTTTATACCAAACCAAAAGTTCAACTATCAGACTTAATGACGAAGAAATATCGGCGCTGCCGGCCGAAGAACGGGCCAGAAAGGGTTTGTTCTTGGCCTTTCAGCAGCCAGTAGCAGTACCCGGAGTGTCTTTAAGCGGATTTTTAAGGCTTTCTAAAAATACCATCCTTAACTACCGCAGCCAAAATTCCCGGTCCTTATCTAAAACCGGTTGTCCAACCGGCACCTGGCTTAAACAAAATCATAACAGCCATAACCCGGTTAATATTACCCAATTTCTGACGGAATTAAAAAAGGATGCCCGCCTTCTTAATTTACCGGAAGACTTTTTAAAACGCCATCTTAACGACGGACTCTCCGGCGGAGAGAAGAAAAAAACCGAAGCTCTGCAGGCTTTAATTCTTAAACCAAGACTGGCTATTTTTGATGAAATTGATACCGGTCTGGATATTGACGCCTTAAAAACTGTGGCCCTGGCAATAACCAGACTGTCCCGTGAAAAAACCGGGATTATCGTTATCACCCATTACCACAGACTGTTAAAGTATCTTAAACCAGACCGGATCTGCATCTTGATTAACGGCCAAATTGTTAAAGAAGGAAAAGAAAATTTGGCCCGTATTCTGGAAAAAAGGGGCTATGGTCCGTTTTTAAATTAATATATGTCTTCTGCGGTACCGGTTAATTCTGACTATCAACTCGGTTTTCACAAGCCGGAAAATTATGTTTATAAGGCCAATCCGGGTCTGTCTCCCGATGTGGTTAAAAATATTTCCCGGCACAAAAATGAAGCTGAATGGCTGACAAAATTCCGGTTAAAGTCGTTAGAAATTTTCAGTAACAAACATTTGCCTGCCTGGGGCGGGGATTTATCGCAAATCGATTTTTCCAAAATTCACTACTATATCAAGCCTACGGAAAAAAGCGCCGGAAATTGGGAAGAACTGCCCAAGGAGATAAAAAATACCTATGATAAAATCGGAGTTCCCGAAGCGGAAAAAAAGTATCTGGCCGGAGTTTCCGCCCAGTATGAAAGCGAAATAATTTATAAAAGCATTTTAGAATCGTTAAGAAAAAAAGGCGTTATTTTTGTCGATCCGGAAACGGCTTTTTCTAAATACCGGGAAATATTTAAACCTTATTTCGGAACTATTATTCCCCCTCTTGATAATAAATTTGCGGCGTTAAATTCGGCAGTTTTTTCCGGAGGAAGTTTTATTTATGTTCCCAAAGGTGTTCATGTTGACCTGCCGCTTCAGGCCTATTTTCGCATTAACGCGGCGCAAATGGGACAGTTTGA
>JAMDAL010000034.1 GCA_023484305.1 Patescibacteria group bacterium
TTTTCCGGGGGACTTATTGACCATAGCGAAGAAACCACAAAACTGCATACAGCCACCCATCTTTTGCAGGCGGCACTGCGAAAAATTTTAGGCCCGGAAGTTGGTCAGGCAGGTTCTAACATCACAGTTGAAAGACTGCGGTTTGATTTTAATTACAGCGGAAAAATTGACAAGGAGCAGTTTGAAAAAGTGGAAAAACTGGTCAATGAAAAAATTAAAGAAAACCTAGCAGTGCAAATGAAAATAACAGGATACAAAGAGGCTTTAAAAGAAGGCGCTCTGGGATTTTTTGGCCATAAATATCCGGAGAAAGTTAAAGTTTATACAATAGGAATAAACGAAAACGACTTTTTTTCCAAAGAAATCTGCGGCGGGCCGCATGTGGACTTTACAGGAAAACTTGGAAGCTTTAAGATAATTAAGGCAGAGAAAATTGCCGCATCTGTCCAAAGAATTTATGCAGTTGTGGCAGACAAGAAAACTTCTGCCTAAACTATGAAATTGCCCGAAGCTTTAACCTCGTTTTTGCCGCAAAAAAAAGAGACGCCAAAAACCTATCTGGCCCTGGAACTTTCAGACACCGGAGTTAAAGTCTTGGCCTGGGAAATATCGGGAGAAAAGATAAGCATTTTATCCCAGACAGTCAGCGAATTTAGGGGCACCCAGACAGAAGAAAAAATCCGGGTTTGCGACCAGGCGGTTTCCCGGGTGGAGGAACAGCTGCCCGCAGGACAAAACTTAAAAGAAGTTGTTTTTGGTCTCAGCGAAAAAACGGTAACAGCGGATAACAGGATTGTTTCTGCGGTTTCCTCTTTTTTGCATAAACTCTGCAACGAACTTTCCTTAACGCCGGTTGGATTTGTGGTTATTAACGAAGCCATTGCCAATTATTTAAAAAAAGAAGAAGGCGCTCCTCTTACCGCCATTTTAGTAAATTTAAACGGCAATAATTTAAGCTGCGCGCTAATCAGGGCGGGCAAGGCAGAACAGGTTCTGTTTAAAAACGAGGTAACCGAAATCGGCGAAGCCCTATCCTTAATTTTTAAACAGTTTCAGACAGAGTCTCTGCCCTCCCGGATTTTGCTTTATGATTTTTCCAGCAATTTGGAACCGGTCAGGCAGGAGCTTATTTCCTACCCCTGGCTTTCCAGGGCTAATTTTCTGCACTTTCCCAAACTGGAAATTTTGTCTGACAACCAAGACTTAAAAGCCATTGCCTATGCCGGAAGTTCAGAGCTCTTGTCGCATGATTTTAAAGTTGAAGAGCAAACGACAGAGAACAATGAACAAAAAGCGGCGGAGGAAGAAAAAGGCAATGAAAAAGAAGAACCAACATTGCCGCAGGAAGAGAAGCCGGTTTTAACAGACAGCGCCGAAGAATTCGGTTTTGTTAAAGATCAGGATATTTTAAAAGTCAGAAACAGCGAGCAGTCTTTTGAAGCAGAAGCTTTTAAACAGGATATTTCTGACAATAAGCAGGCTGCCCCGAGCGAGCCGGAATTAAGCGCTAAACCACAGTTTAACCGGGAAGAAACAGGCCCAAAAAAATTTTCTTTCCTAAAAATTGATACCCGGAAATTTTTTCAGTTCTTAATGCCGCAAAATATTTCTTTGCCAAAGGTTTCCTTACCGGCAAATTTTAACAACAAAGCCCCTCTGGTTATTTTTCCCCTGGTAATTCTTCTGGTACTGGCAGTGCTTTTTTACGGCTACTGGTTTTTCCCCAAAGCCAAAGTGACAATTTTGGTCAGCCCTAAAATTTTAAATAAACAAACGGAAGTTCTGGTTGCCACAGCTTCAGGACAGATTGAAGCAGGCGGTTTTAATACCATACCGGGGCAGGTTGTTAGCGTTGATGAAGAAACCTCGGGAAACGCTTCGGCCACAGGCTCTAAGCTTATAGGAGACAAGGCCAAAGGCCAGGTGACAATTTACAACAAAACCGAGTCTGCCAAAACCTTTTCCAAAGGGACAGTCATTGAAACTTCTTCCGGCTTGCAGTTTAGTTTGGACAGCGACGCGCAGGTTGCTTCCACTTCCGCCTTTGCCACCTCCTTTTCTTCGGTTGGTGTCAACGTGACGGCTATGCAGATCGGTACGGATTCAAATTTGGCTTTTGGCACGAATTTTACCTTTGCTAACTTTCCGGCCAGTTCTTTTATTGCCAAAAACGATAACGCTTTTTCCGGGGGAACCAGCAAACAAGTTCAGGCGGTTTCCCAGGATGACCAGGACAAATTATTGGCCAGTCTAAATAGCCAGCTTCTTGACAAGGCAAAAAAGGATTTGGCCAACCAGAATGACCGGTCGCAAAGTTTAATTGCCGATACTTTGGAAAAAACCGTGGTGAAAAAAACCTTTTCCGTTCCGGTTGGTACGCAGGTCCAGCAGTTTTCACTAAGCTTAAAACTTAATTTTAAGGCACTGGCATATAATCAGAGCCAGATGAAAGGTGTTCTGGAAAAAATTATCGGGCCGGATATTCCCGGCGGTTATATCTTTGCTGCACAAAACTCCAACATTGCCACCAGCGTTAAAAGCGTTAAAAAAGACGGCACGGCGGATCTAAATGTTTCCTTAACAGCCAATCTTCTGCCTGATATTGATATTGCAAAAGTCCAAAAGCAGCTGGCCGGGCAAAGTTTGCAGGCCGGACAGAAATATTTAATGGGTTTACCGGGGGTTGCCGGGGTTAAACCGGTTTTTTTGCCAAACCTTCCGGGGTTTTTGCAAACTTATCCCCATCAGGCGAAAAATATCTCTGTAAGTATTGAAAAACAATAGATAATTTTTGCCCTCCGGTGACTGTTTAAGAAATTACTCTTGGAACAAAATCCTTCCTATGCTATAGTTTGGTATATGGCTATGTATGTTTATGTCAAGGCGCCGCCGAAGGTAAAACGGGTAACAGTAAAAACCCGAAAGCCCGCGCCTTTGCCGGGATTGTCGCTTAATCAAAAAAGACTGGCAAAAATATCCTCGTTTATTTTTACCGGTATCGGCGTGGTTTTGATCGCGGTGGTGGCTTTGCCACTTCTATATTATCAATTTATTTTTGATCCGGGTTTAACCGAACAAAAAATTCTTAGTCCCGTTCCCGTGGTGCAAGCGCAAGAGAGCGGTTCGGTTTTAGGTGCGGATTCGGATTATAGCAATGCCAACACATGGTTTCCCACAGCCGTGCCCCAAACCAAAGTTGTCAGCGCTGTTTCTTCTTATACCTTGTCCATTCCTGATTTACATATTCTAGATGCCACCGTTATGATTGCTTCAGACGATTTAAATAAAAGCCTGATTCATTACGGCGGAACGGCTCTTCCGGGCGACTATGGTAACAGCGTGGTGTTTGGCCATTCCGTTTTGCCCCTGTTCTTTGACCCGCATAATTATATGACCATTTTTTCCACGCTTTCCACCCTTAAAAACAATGCCAAGATTATTATTAATTATGATGGTATAACTTATACATATGCGGTTTACAGCCGTGAGGTGGTTGATCCCTCCGATGTTTCGGCTTTGTCCCAGCGCTATGACGACAGCTATTTAACATTGATTACCTGCCATCCGCCCGGAACTTATTTAAAAAGATTGGTAGTTAAGGCCAGACTTTTAAGGCCTCAACCAACATAGAAATAATAAGAGATACTTTTTGGGCGCAGCGGGAAGTTTTTGACATTAAAAAGTTCTCGCCCGTTCGGACAATAAAATTACATGGGCATATTGGGCGTTGATTATGGACTAAAGAGAATTGGCATTGCCGTATCCGATTGGGGAGAAAAAACCCGGCCGCTGGGAACTTTTAGCCATAGCGAAGTTTTAGAAAACTTAAACAAGTGGTTAAAAGAATATTCCCTGACAAAAATTGTTATCGGTTTATCCGGCGGCAAGCTGGAAAAAAAGATTTTATCCTGGGGAGAGAAAATTCACTATACCTATAATATAAAGGTGGATTATCAGGATGAAACTTTAACCAGTTATGAAGCTAAAAAATTAATGATAGAAAGCAACGTGCCTATGAAAAAACGCAAAGAGCTGGTTGACGCTTATTCAGCCTGTTTAATTCTTGAGGAATATCTGGAAAAATCTTTATGAGGGTGCATCTGGATAATACCAAAACCTGGACTGAGAAAGCCCAAACCGTTTTGGAAAATAACTGGCCAAAAATATACCGCGTAACCAATGGCGTTGCCCAGTCAATATTTTCCAATCTGGTGAATTTTTTAAGGTCGATTCTTAGCCAATTATCAGGAAAAAGGAAAATAATAAGCTGAGTCCGCCTTCATTAACCTGCCTGCCGGACAGGTAGGAATTTCGGCGAGACAAAGGAGGAAAATGTTTAAAAACATCTTGGGCCCGGTTCAGGCCTGGCTTTTAAGCAAGGGAAAATGTGTGGGCTGCGGTACTTTGCTTTCCGAGGGCACCTATAAAAAAATTGCCAACGGCGAAGAACAGGTGGTTTGCAAATGCGGCCGGGTTTTTATTTACGACAAAGAAACCAAAAAATACCGCCGGGCGCTGATGAGCGAAGTATAATGATAAGAAAAAAAAATAAAAAATATTTACAGGCAATTTTGCTGGCAGTAATAATAGTTTTTTTGGCCGGTTTTTTTTATTGGCAATATAATCTTCTTCCTGTTAATCCTCTTGATAAAAGCACCAAAAATTTTACAGTTACTCAAGGCGAGTCGGTGCGCAGTGTGGCCCGGTCTTTACAGAACAAAGGTTTAATTAAGAATTGGATGGTGTTTTTATTTCAGGTTAAACTTTTTAGTAAAGAAGAGCAAATACAAGCAGGAGAGTTTAATCTGTCACCTTCCTGGTCTTTGAATCAAATTACTAAAGTTCTGGGTCATGGCACTTTTGATGTGACAGTTACAGTTCCCGAAGGATTTAGAAACGAAGAAATTGCCAAACGCCTAGAAACAGAAACAGGAATTTCTGCCCGTGCATTTTTATTATCAAGCAGGGAAGGTTATATGTTTCCTGACACTTACACTTTTGCCAAAAATTCCTCTGCGCAGTTTATGGCAAACCTAATGGAGCAAACCTTTAGCAAAAAGATTACTGCCATAAATTCCGAAGCCTTGGCCCCGGGCAAAAAATTTTCCGGGTTAACGCTTAATCAATTAGTTGTTTTGGCTTCATTGGTGGAACGGGAGGCCAAGCACAAACAAGACCGCCCGATTGTGGCAGGAATTCTTTTAAAAAGACTGCAAAACGACTGGCCGCTGGAAGTTGATGCCAGCATCCAGTTTGCTCTGGGTTACGATATTGCCCAAAAGACCTGGTGGAGAAACAACTTAACACAGGAGGAACTGGCTGTTAATTCGCTTTATAACACCAGAAAAAACAAAGGTTTGCCTCCCGGACCAATTTGCAATCCCGGCAGTGATTCTCTGCGAGCCGTTTTTTATCCACAAGAGACTTCTTATTGGTTTTATCTGTCTGATAAAAACGGCAACATGCATTATGCCAAAACTTTGGAAGAACATAACGCGAATGTGCAAAAATATATATTCTGACAAAATAATGGCAAGAGTAAGACTATTGACACTAATTTTAAAATAGTGTATATATACTTCCATCCCTTGTTTTAAGGCGTACGATAGTTACGCTTATTTTCGTATTTGATTTTTTATTGCTAAATATTTCCAATGGCTAAAGACAACATTAATCATCAAGAAGATAGATTATACTGGGGCAAAAAGATTTCCGACCTACCCCAGCTTGATCTGACAAAGACAGTCCGCGACTCCTACGAAGAGTTTCTTAACGAGGGAATAAAATACTATCTTGATGAGATTTCCCCAATTGAAGACTACACAGGAAAAAACTGGAGCCTGTCTTTTGGTTCCTATACTTTCGGCAAGCCGCGCCTTACTCCTTCCCAGGCTTTGGAAAAAGGTCTGACTTATGACATGCCTCTAAAAGTGGAAACAAGGTTGACTAACAAACAGACCGGAGAAATAACTAAACAGCAGGTTTTTTTGGGCGATATTCCTAAAATGACGGTTGTGGGCACTTTTATTGTTAACGGCATTGAAAGGGCTGTTGTAAATCAGATTGTACGTTCTCCCGGAGTTTATTTTACCGGAGAAGTTGACCCTATTACCGGTCGTACCCTTTTTATGGCAGAGTTAAGACCAATCCGCGGTTCATGGTTGGAATTTACTATTTCCCGCAATGATTTAGTGACTGTGCGAATTGACAGAAAAAGAAAATTTCCCGTTACTACGTTTTTAAGAGCCATCGGTTACGGAAGCGACGAAGAAATTTTCCGTCTTTTTTCTGCGCTTTCTGAGCAGGCCCAGCAGTTTATAAAAAATACCGTTAATAAAGATGCCACTAAAAGCACCAGCGAAGCAGTAATCGAAATTTTCAGGAAACTTAGGCCGGGAGAACCGGCAGTTTTGGAAAACGCCCAGAATTTAATATTTAATATGTTCTTTAATCCCAGGCGTTATGATTTGGGCAGGCCCGGGCGTTATAAAATAAATAAAAAACTTAACCTAAAATCTGCCAACGATCAGAACCACTGGATTTTGGATAAAGAAGATATTGCCGTTACTATTAGCTATCTTCTGGGTCTGATTTTAGGAAAGGGCGAAGTTGATGATATTGACCATTTGGGCAACAGGCGGGTCAGATGCGTTGGGGAACTGGTGGGGCAAAACGCGTTCAGGGTCGGGCTTTTAAGACTGGAAAGGGCAGTAAGGGAAAAAATGAGCTTGACTCCTCCCGATACTCTTCTTACCCCGAGCCAATTGGTTAATGCCCGTCCGGTGATTGCTTCAATTAACGAATTTTTCCGCACTTCCCAACTTTCCACGATTTTAGACCAGACTAATCCTCTGGCGGAAATTGACAACCTGCGAAGGTTAACCGTTATGGGTATTGGAGGTATATCGCGGGAGCGCGCTTCTTTTTCCATTCGCGATATTAATACTTCCCAATACGGCAGAATCTGCCCTATCCGCTCGCCGGAAGGCCCTAATATCGGTTTGGTAACCTATATGACCTTATACACAAGAGTGAATGAATATGGTTTTCTGGAATCGCCTTACCGGAAAGTGGAAAAACTGGTAAAAAACGGCAAGACTAAAATGAAACTGACTAATCATATTGAATATTTAATGGCTGATGACGAACAAAAACATTATGTTACCCACGCGGGAGTGGCGGTTGATAAAGAAGGTTTTCTTGAAGGGGAAAGAGTTCCGGTTAGGTATAACGGTGAATTTTTGGAAGCGCCGGTGGAAATGGTGGAATTTATAGATGTGATTCCGCGTCAAGTGGTGGGAACTTCTGCTTCGCTTATTCCTTTTATCGCCCACGACGAGGCCAATCGTGCTCTTATGGGTACCCACATGCAATGCCAGGCTGTGCCCCTGTTAAAACCTTCAGCTCCGATTGTGGGAACAGGTATGGAAAACGTAGTGGCCCAAAGTATGAGCAGAGTGGTTTTAAACAGGCATGAAGGCGAAGTAGTTTATGTGGATAGCAGAAAAGTTATTGTGAAGGTTAAAAAAGGCGTTAAGCTCGAGTCAAAAGAAAATTTGGAGACCATTAAAACCGAAGGTGACAAAGAAATCTATCTGATAGACAAGTTTAAACGTACGTCGCAAAGCGTCTGTTACTCGCAGGAACCTATGGTTAAAGCAGGACAAAAGGTTAAACCCGGGGATATTTTGATAGACGGTCCGGCTTCCCAAAAGGGCGAGCTGGCTTTGGGACAGAATCTGCTTATTGCTTATATGAGTTTTGAAGGTTTGGGATATGAAGATGCCATTGTAATTTCCGAAAGGCTGATAAAAGACGATGTTTTATCCTCCATTCATATTGAAGAATATGAAGCTGCAGTTGTGGATACTAAATTGGGGCCGGAGGAAACCACCCGTGATATTCCCAACGTCGGCGAAGAAGACCTGGCTAATCTTGATGAAAACGGAATCGTGGTGGTTGGCGCAGAAGTGGGCCCCAACGATATTTTGGTAGGAAAAATTTCTCCTAAAGGAGAGACGGAACTGTCTGCAGAAGAAAGGCTTTTGCGCGCTATTTTTGGCGAGAAAGCCAGAGAGGTGAAAGACACTTCCTTAAGAATGCCTCATGGAGAAAGAGGCGTTGTGGTTGGTATTTCCGTTTTGGACCGCGATAGGGGCGACGAGTTAGAACCGGGAACAAACAGGCTGATAAAAGTAAAAGTGGCACAGCTTAGAAAAGTTGTGGTAGGCGACAAGCTGGCCGGAAGACACGGCAATAAAGGCGTTATTAGTAAAATTATTCCTGAGGCGGATATGCCGCATCTTTCTGATGGTACGCCTATAGATGTTATTATTTCTCCTTTATCAGTTTTAGCCAGAATGAATCTGGGACAGCTTTTGGAAGCGCATTTGGGCTGGGGATTGACCAAATTAGGACAAAAAGTGGCAGTACCGGTTTTTGAAAATATTTCTGAAGACAGAATTAAGGAAGTTTTAAATAAAGCCGGTTTGCCCATGGAAGGTAAAACAGTGCTTTTTGACGGGAGAACAGGAGAGGCTTTTAAGGAGCCGGTGGTGGTGGGAACCGCTTATATTATGAAACTTATCCATATGGTTGAGGATAAAACTCACGCCCGTTCCACCGGTCCGTATTCTTTGGTTACACAACAGCCTTTGGGAGGAAAAGCCCAAATGGGAGGCCAAAGACTGGGAGAGATGGAAGTCTGGGCTCTGGAAGCACATCGTGCAGCTTATACTTTGCAGGAGATGCTGACCATTAAAAGCGATGACGTAGTCGGTCGCGCGAAAACTTTTGAAGCTATTGTCAAGGGTACAGAAATTCCGGCGGCCAAAATTCCGGAAAGCTTTAAAGTTTTAATCAAAGAGCTTAACAGTTTGGGATTAAAAATAGACCCGTTGGAAGCTGTTAAAGCCACTTTTGTCCAGGCCGATTCGGGCAGTAACCCCTTATCATCTTTGGCACCTGCCGCAACAACAGCACAGCCGGCAGCGGCAAAGAGCAACGACGACAAAAAAGATCCGAACGATAGTAATGATAGCAATTCAGAAACCAAAACAAAGGAAGAAAAAACATGACAGCTAAAAATGACGCCTTTACCAACATTATAGATTTTAAGGGATTAAAAATTGAACTGGCTTCTCCGGAAGTGATGCGCAACTGGTCTTTTGGTGAAGTTTTAAAACCGGAAACCATTAATTACCGGACCCTTAAACCGGAAAAGGACGGACTGTTTGATGAAAGGATTTTTGGTCCGACCAAAGACTGGGAATGCTACTGCGGTAAATATAAACGTATTCGCTATAAGGGAATTATCTGTGATAAATGCGGAGTGGAAGTTACCCAGTCTAAGGTCCGCCGGGAGAGGATGGGGCATATCAATTTAGCCTGTCCGGTAGCTCATGTTTGGTTTTTTAAGGGCGCTCCGTCCAAGCTGTCTCTGCTTCTTAATATTACTCCCAGAAATCTGGAAGCCGTGATCTATTTTGCCCAATATCTGGTTAAACAAACAGACGAAGACAAAAGAAAAAAAATCATCAGCGATTTAAACGTTAAACTAAATGACAAGGAAAAAGAACTGACTGAAATTTCTGACAGCGATATTAAAAAATTAGAGGACGAGCTTTCTAAAAGCAAGGAAGAGACTAAAGAAAAAATCAAGAATAAAGAACAATTAGATTTTGCCGTTTCCGAACTGGAGCTTGTTATGCGGCAAAAGATTGCCGGGCAAAGAGAAAAACTGGCTCAAAATCTGGGGCAATGGGAAGAAATTTACCGTCATATTACGGATTTAACTTCCGGTATTAAAGCCGGCGATGTCATTTCTGAAGACGAATATTTCAAGTTAAAAGAATATGACGCTGCCGGATTTTTAACCGTCGGTATGGGCGCGGAAGCATTATTGGAAATGGTAAAAAATCTGGATATTGACCATCTGGCTTCACAACTTAAAGAAGAAGTCAAACATGCCACGGGTCAGAAATTCGTCCGTTTAACCAAACGATTAAGGGTGATTGAGGGGCTTAAAGAATCCGGCGTCAGACCGGAATGGATGATTTTAACCGTACTTCCGGTTATTCCTCCCGATTTAAGGCCGATGGTTCAGTTAACCGGAGGCCGTTTTGCCACGTCAGATTTGAATGATTTATATAGAAGGGTGATAAACCGCAATAACCGTTTAAAACATCTGATTTCGCTCGGAGCTCCGGAAATTATTTTAAGGAATGAAAAAAGAATGCTGCAGGAAGCAGTTGATGCGTTAATCGATTCCGCCCAGAGGCAGTCAACCAGGGCAGTTGCCAGCCAGCAGCTTCGCTCCCTGTCTGATATGCTAAGAGGCAAGCAGGGAAGATTCAGGCAAAACCTTTTGGGGAAAAGAGTGGACTATTCCGGTCGTTCCGTGATTGTGGTCGGGCCAGAGTTGTCCCTTAACCAGTGCGGTTTGCCTAAAGAAATGGCTTTGGAAATGTTCCGGCCCTTTGTTTTAAAAGAAATTATCAGCCGCGGTTTTGCGCCCAATGTTAAAAGCGCCAAACACTTTTTGGAAAGAAGGTCTTCTGAAGTCTGGGATATTTTGGAAGACATTACTAAAAACCACCCGGTACTGTTAAACCGCGCGCCGACTTTGCATAAGTTGGGCATGCAGGCCTTTTTCCCGGTTTTAATTGAAGGCAATGCCATTAGAATCCATCCCTGCGTTTGCGCCGGATACAACGCTGATTTTGACGGTGACCAGATGGCCGTGCATATTCCTTTGGCCAATCAGGCCCGTCAGGAAGCGGAAAGATTAATGATGCCGCAGGAGAATTTGCTTAAACCTTCCGACGGAAGCCCGATTACTATTCCCAATAAAGAAATGGTTTTAGGCTGTTATTATTTAACATCCTTTGATCCTAAATTGTCTGAAGCAAAAGATACGGTTTATTCCCAAAAAGAAGCGATTTTGGCCTATCAGTTGAAAAAATTGGAACTAAGAAGGCCGATTAATGTTAACGTAAGCGGTGAAAAAATTGTTACGTCTGTAGGCAGGCTTCTGTTTAATGAGGTTATTCCGGCAGAATTAGGTTTTTATAATGAAGAAATTAAAGCCGCCACGATTAAAAATCTGATTACCAAAAGCCTGCAGCTTTGCAGTGCTGAGGTTGTGGTCAAATTGATTGACGATCTGAAAAACCTGGGATTTATGGGTGCCACTCTTTGCGGAGGTATGTCAGTCTCTGTTTTTGACAATGTAATGATTGCCGATAAAGATAAAATCATTGCTGAAGCAGAAACCAAAGTGGCAGAGATTGAAAACAATTTACGTTTGGGTTTGATTACCAGAGAAGAACAAAAACGTTTAAATCATGAGCTCTGGATTGAAACCACGGAAAAAATAGCGGATTTAACCTGGGATAATTTGCCTGCGGATAATCCGGTCAGAATCATTATTCATTCCGGCGGAGCCCGAGCCAGCAAAGACCAGTTAAAACAGCTGGCGGCTATGAGAGGTTTAGTGGTTGATCCTTTGGGAAAAATTGTGGAAATGCCGACTAAATCCAATTTCCGCCAGGGCCTGACTATTTTTGAATACGTAACCTCGGCCCGCGGTTCGCGCAAAGGGTTGACAGACTCAGCTCTAAAAACCGCTGACGCCGGATATCTAACCAGGCGTCTGGTGGATGTGGCCCACGACTTTTTGGTCAGAAATGAGGACTGCGGTGTTAAAAAAGGTATTGTTATACGCCGCGATGAAAAACGCCAGACAGCTTTTGCCGCCAGAATTACGGGCAGGTATGCGGCCAAAACTATTGTTAATCCCAAAACCAAAAAGGAAATCGTTAAGGAAAACGAATTAATTGACGAAGATAAGATAATAGCTATAGAAAAAGCTTTGGTGGAGGAAGTGGAAGTCCGGTCTGCCTTAACCTGTCAATCCGATTACGGAGTTTGCGTCAAATGTTATGGTATTGATTTTGGTCAGAAAAAATCGGTTGAACTGGGTACGCCGGTAGGAATCATTGCCGCCCAAAGCATCGGAGAACCGGGAACGCAGTTAACCATGCGGGTGCGCCATGCCGGAGGCATTGTCGGTTTGGACGTGACACAAGGGCTTCCCCGTGTTGAAGAATTGTTTGAGGTCAGAACTCCCAAAGTTTTATCTCCCATTGCGGAAATTTCCGGCAAGGCTGAAATTATCGAAAACCAGGACGGCTATAAAGTCAGAATTAAAAGCATAGGCGCCAAACTGGTGGACGAACGCGAATATCTGGTTCCTGTAGTTTCCCAGCTTAGAGTTAAAGACGGAGGATTGGTGGCCGCAGGCGAGCAGATTTCTTCAGGATATCTTGATATTAAGGAAGTATTAAAAATTCGCGGTCTGTTCGGCGCCCAGAGATATTTAATTGATCAAATCCAGCAGGTTTATGAATCCCAGGGCATTCCTATCAATGATAAACATTTTGAGGTTATCATCCGCAAGATGAGCGATAAGGTCAGAGTTGAAAGTGCCGGAGACACTCTGCTTTTGCCGGGCGAATTGGTGGATAAAGTTATTTTTGAGAAAGAAAACGCGAAAGTTCTGGCAGAAGGAGGAGAACCGGCCACTGCACAGCTGGTTATTTTGGGTATTTCCCGGGCTGCCTTGTCCACAGAGTCCTGGCTTTCCGCCGCATCTTTTGAACAGACAACCAACGTTTTAACCGATGCCTCGCTTTTGGGCAAAGAAGATAAATTGCTCGGTATGAAGGAAAATGTTATTATTGGCCGGCTGATTCCGGTTACTCCGGACAGAGTGCAGGTTAGGTAGTACGTTCATAAAGTTTTAAAGTCTATAAAGTTAAAATTATGCCAACCATTAACCAATTGGTCAAAAGAGGACGGAAAAAAATCAGCAAAAAAGTGCGCGCCACAGCCTTGCGCCGTTCTTACAACGCCAAAGACAATATTTTTAGGCCTACAGCCTCTCCTTTTAAGCGGGGAGTTTGTACTGTGGTTAAAACCATGACTCCCAAGAAACCAAATTCGGCCTTAAGAAAAATTGCCAGAGTCAAACTGTCCAATAAGACCGAGATTACAGCTTATATTCCCGGTATCGGTCACGAATTGGCAGAACACTCAATAGTTTTGGTCCGGGGCGGGAGAGTGAAGGATCTGCCCGGAGTTAAATATCATATTATCAGGGGCAAGTTTGATACCAGCGGTGTTTCCAAAAGATTTCAGGGCAGGTCTAAATACGGAGCCAAACTGGACAAAAGCGGTAAAAAAGTCCCAGCCAGCGCGCCCGCAACTAGTTAAGCATTAGAAACTTATGTCACGAGCAGGAAAAGTTAAAAAAAGAAATTTAATACCAGACCCGGTTTATAAAAATAAACTGGTGACCAGATATATTAACCGATTAATGAAAGACGGCAAAAAAACCGTGGCCCAAAAAGTTTTATATCAGGCTCTGGAAGATATTAAAAATAAATCCGGGCAAGAACCGGTCAATGTTTTAACTTCCGCCACGCAAAACGTGGGGCCGCGTATGGAAGTCCGGCCCAGACGCGTAGGCGGGGCCTCCTATCAGGTTCCTATGGAAGTTCGGGCCGATAGGCGCGAAGCATTGGCTATCAGGTGGATAATTACAGCTGCCCAAAAGCGCAGTCCCAAAGAATACGCACAGAAAGATAAAAATCTTCTGGTAATGGCCAAAAAACTTGCGGCTGAAGTTTTAGATGCCCAGAAAAATTTAGGAGAAGCGATTAAAAAACGCGATAATACCTATCGCATGGCCGAAGCCAATCGCGCTTTTGCCCATTTCCGCTGGTAAAAACTATGGCACAGACCCAAAAAACCACCAACCGGCTGTATCCTTTGGATAAAATCAGAAACATCGGCATTATTGCCCATATTGACGCGGGAAAAACCACGACTACAGAAAGAATCCTCTTTTACACGGGCAGGACGTATAAAATTGGCGATATCGACGAAGGGACAACGGTTATGGACTGGATGGAACAGGAAAAAGAGCGTGGTATAACTATTACTTCTGCTGCCACTACTGCCTTTTGGAAAGATGTCCGCATTAATATTATTGACACTCCGGGCCATGTGGATTTTACTGCCGAGGTGGAAAGAAGCCTTCGGGTTTTAGACGGAGGCGTGACTGTTCTTGACGGGGAGGAAGGCGTACAGTCACAGTCAGAGACCGTCTGGCGTCAAGCCGATAAGTATCACGTTCCCCGTATTTGCTTTGTTAATAAAATGGACAAACTGGGTGCGGATTTTTTCCGGACCGTCAAAAGTATTGAAGAAAGACTGGGAGTTAAAACCGCGGTTTATGTTTTACCCATAGGCTGCGAACAAAGTTTTAGAGGTATTGTTGATTTGTTAACGCGCAAAGCCTTAATTTGGGGCAGCGATGAGTTGGGCGCAAAATTTGAAGTTTCCGATCAGGTGCCGGTTGAGATGAAAGATCAGGTTGAAGAAAATCGCCATAAATTAGTCGAGCTGATTTGTGAAAACGACGATGTATTATTGGAAAAGTATCTAAACGGGGAAGAACCAAGTGTGGAAGAATTAAAACTAGGCCTTAGGAAAGCCACAATTGCCTATAAATTAGTTCCGGTTTTTTGCGGCTCTTCTCTTCGCAATAAAGGCGTCCAGCCGCTTTTGGACGGCATTGTGGATTTTTTGCCTTCGCCTTTGGATGTCAAAGCTGTTCCCGGATTTAATCCTAAAACGGACGAGAAAGAAAGCAGAGAGCAAAACAAAGACGAAGCCTTGTCGGCCCTGGCATTTAAAATTCAGGTTGATCCCCATGTGGGGAAATTAACTTATATCAGAGTATATTCCGGCACTCTTAAGTCGGGTTCATACGTTTACAACTCCACCAGAGATAAACAAGAAAGAGTGGGCAGACTTCTTTTAATGCATGCTAACCATAGAGAAGAAGTGGATGAGGTTTATGCGGGAGAAATTGTGGCAGTGGTTGGTTTGAAAGACACTTTTACCGGTGACACGCTTTGCGATCAAAATAAACCAATAGTTTTGGAAAAAATCACCTTTCCTGACCCGGTTATTTCCCTTGCCATTGAACCAAAAACCAAAGACGACCAGGAAAGAATGGGTTTTGCCCTGCAAAGACTGGCCGAGGAAGATCCGACTTTTAGAATTAAAACCAATTTTGAAACCGGGCAAACCATTATATCCGGTATGGGCGAACTGCATTTGGAAATACTGGTGGACAGGATGAAACGGGAATTTAAAGTTGACGCGCAGGTTGGGGCGCCCCAGGTGGCGTATAAAGAAACAATTAAAAAAGAGGCAGAAGCAGAAGGAAAATATATCAGACAATCGGGAGGACGCGGGCAGTATGGCCATTGTTTGTTAAGAATTGAGCCTAAAAACCGCGGGGAAGGCTACGAATTTATCGATGAGATTTTTGGCGGGGCTATCCCCAAGGAATTTATTCCGGCGGTGGCAAAAGGTGTTAAAGAAGCCATGGAAAACGGTGTGATTGCCGGCTATCCCCTGGTGGATATGACTGTAACCCTTTATGACGGAAGTTTTCATGAAGTTGACTCTTCAGAAGTGGCTTTTCAGATTGCCGCCTCAATGGCCTTAAAAGCCGCAGTAGTTAAGGCAGACCCGGTTATTCTTGAGCCTATTATGAAGACAGAGGTGACAACGCCGGACGAGTTTATGGGTGATGTTATCGGCGATTTGTCAGCCAAACGCGCGCAGATTTTAAGCACGGAAAAACGGGGTAATGTGACTGTGATTCTCTCTATGGTACCATTGGCCGAACTTTCCGGCTATGCCACCATTTTAAGAAGTTTAACCCAGGGCCGGGCCAATTATTATATGGAGCCCTCACACTACGAAGAAGTCCCCAAAAACATTCAGGAAAAAATCCTGGCAGCCAGACAAAAGTAGTTTTCTCCTTCTTTGTCATTGCGGGGCAGCTTACCATGAGTAAGGTCGAATGGGTGGCAATCTACTTTTCCTCTTTTGATATCTTATTTAATCTGGTAATCAATTAGCTAATTGGTTATCATGATAGTTATATGAAAAAAGCCAAAGCTAAAATCTTTATCGATGGTGCTAATATTTTTTATACCCAAAAACACAAAGGAAAATATTCATTACAAATCAAACTGCGACGTAGAAATGGCTATTGATGCTGTGTTAGACGTTAACACTTTTGATGTTCTTGTTCTTTTTTCCGGAGATTCTGACTTTGTTTATCTAATTAAAGTTTTGCAAAACCAATTCCAGAAAAAAGTAGTGGTTTATTCTTCCAGAAAAACAATCGCTTGGGAATTAAAATTAACTGCCAATGACTATTTTTTTCTTGAGGATTTTAAAAAGAAAATAAAAAAAATAAACTCATCTTAAATAAATAGCCTTTAAAACAAAAAACCCGCCGATTGCTCGGCGGTACTGTAAAACAAGTATAATGTAGCAAATAAACCTTCACTTGTCAAGAAAAAACGGCCAAAAAGTTTCTACTAAAAATAACTTTCTCCTTCTTTGTTATTGCAAGGCCACGTACATATTCGAAGAATTGTTACGTGGCGTGGTAATCTCTTATATAATTAACGATATTAGCTGCGTCTACCCAATAATTTTATCTTCCCATTTTTTGGAATATAATACCCCTGATGGACCCATTTATTAGTAAGTTGCTATAAATATGTCAGGGAAAAAAGAAAACAAACAAGAGCCAACTTTAGAAGAAGTTGTGGAAATGAATGCCCAACTTGTTTATGATTTACAAGGAATGACGAGGGAACAATTAGATGCAGAACTTGCTAAATTTGCTGATCGGCGAACAGGAAAGGTAACTGATAAGCCAGCCAAGAGCGCGTTTTTTGAACGACTGGAAAAACAGAGACCGGACGAACCAGGAACAAGGGCCGTAGCAAATATGATAGTTATTCGGCAGATAATACTTGGTAAAAAACATTAAACCCTCTTTGGAATTTTCATCTTTTGCAGGGAAAAACTATTTCTGTTTTTACAATTTTTAGCTCGAGCAGGAAAAATGTAAATTTTATTCGTCAAAGTTTCTTTATCGTAATATAATTTAAAATATGCCCAATTTGCCTTTATACTTAAAAAGTATTTTAACCATTATTTCCACGCCGCTTTTTATTTTAAGCTCGATAATAATAGGGATAAGAACTCCGGTAAAAGACAATGTGGAAATTGCCGATAAAAAACTTCCGGTTGCAACCCAGTCTTTTAAGAGCTCTACAGCCAGCGTTTTAATAACTATATCTGCCACGCCAACAGTAACGCCTGCGATTGCGCCAAGACTTGCAGAATATTATCCGGCTGAAAAACAGGACCCCAAAATAGACTGCGTGGGTCCGGACGGCAAACATTTACAGATTACTCAAAAGGAATGCAACGATTTTAATAATGCCTGGAACGGAATTAGACCGACGCCGACAATTGACCCTAACGGCTGGGGCATTGCACAGCAAATAAGCAGTCATACCTGGACTATGAAAGTGGCTGATGATGGTCAAATGGCCGCGCCCCGGGAGATTTTTGCCGCCCTGAACAATTACCGTCAGGTGCAAAAAAGACCGCAGTTAAGCTGGAATGACAATCTGGCGCAATTTGCACAAAAGCGAGCGCAGGAGCAGGAAAAATTGGGTAAAACCGACGAGCATGCGGGGTTTAACAGTTATGTGCAAAATCCTGACAATCTGAAGAATTTAGGTTTTTGGTCGGTGGGTGAAAATTCCTCTTCAGGATACGTTTTGTCGGGAGTGCATTTAATTGAATGGGTTTTTGCCAGCGACGAGCCCCATAATGATAATCAGCTAAACGCCCGATGGTCTGCCGTTGGGATTGGTGTTGACGGTACGGTTGTGGATATCGTTTTTGGCGGCAATAATTAAAAACCTATTTTCCTCTTGTAAAATTAAATTATTATCTGGTATAATACGGCCAAGCTGCTTTACAAAAGCCAGCGATTGTTTTTTTGTAATTTAAATTTAAGTTCAAGAAAGGAAAAAATATGGCAGACCAGAAAAAATTTGACAGGTCAAAACCCCACGTTAATATTGGTACTATTGGTCATGTTGACCACGGTAAAACAACTCTTTCTTCGGCTATAACTATGGTTTTAGCCAAACAAAATTTAGCGGAAGCCAAAAAATATGCCGATATTGACAGCGCTCCTGAGGAAAAATCCCGGGGAGTCACCATTAATTTGGCCCATTTGGAATACGAGACTGCCAAAAGGCACTATGCCCATATCGATGCCCCCGGTCATGCCGACTATATTAAGAATATGATTACGGGTGCAGCCCAAATGGACGGAGCCATACTCGTGGTTTCTGCTCCTGACGGGCCCATGCCGCAAACCAGAGAACATATTCTTTTGGCCAAACAGGTTAATGTTCCGGCCATCGTAGTATTCTTGAACAAATGCGATATGGTTGATGATAAGGAGCTTTTGGACTTGGTGGAAGTGGAAGTTCGGGAGCTTTTGACCAAATATAAGTACCCCGGTAACGAAGTTCCCATTATCAGAGGTTCTGCCCTTAAGGCCACGGAAGGCGATGCGGAAGCGGAAAAACAAATTATGGCCTTAATGGATGCGGTTGACAGCTATGTTCCCACACCCGTTAGGGAACTTGACAAGCCGTTTCTTTTGCCCATTGAGGATGTCTTTTCCATCAAGGGAAGAGGAACTGTGGTTACCGGCCGTGTGGAAAGAGGCAAAGTTAATCTTAACGAGGAGATTGAGATTGTCGGACTTAAGCCAACCCAAAAAACAGTTGTAACAGGTTTGGAAATGTTTAGAAAACAGCTGGACGAGGGTTTGGCCGGAGACAATATCGGCGTACTTTTAAGGGGTGTTGAAAAAGATCAGGTGGAAAGAGGCCAGGTTTTGGCCAAGCCCGGTTCAATTACGCCCCATACCGATTTTGAGGCAGAAGTTTACATTCTGACTAAAGAGGAAGGCGGCAGGCACACTCCCTTTTTCAGCGGTTACCGCCCCCAGTTTTACATCAGGACGACTGATGTAACAGGAGAGGTAACTTTGGAAAAAGGCGTGGAAATGGTTATGCCCGGAGACAATGCCAAAATGACAGTCAAACTAATTGTGGCTGTGGCTTTGGAAGAAGGCCTGCATTTCGCCGTTCGGGAAGGCGGACATACAGTCGGAGCCGGAGTAATAACTAAAATTATTAAGTAAATGCCAAAAGGACGAATCAGAGTACGTTTAAAATCTTATGACCACCGTGTTTTAGACGCGAGTTGTCAACAAATTTTAGATACGGCCATACGGACCGGAGCTAAAGTCGTGGGTCCGGTGCCTCTGCCCTCTGACCGCAATCTCTGGGCAGTTAAACGTTCGCCCTTTATTGACAAGAACAGCCAGGAGCATTTTGAAATCAGGATTCATAAAAGGCTGATTGATATTATGGAGCCTACGGATAAAACTATTGACAGTTTAATGCATCTGGAACTGCCGGCCGGAGTTAATATTGAGATTAAGATGTAGTTAAAACTTAATGTTACCTAATTTAAAAAATAATTTAAAATTAGGAGGTGTTTTGTAAGTCTGACGGGCCAAATTTATTGCCTTTATTAAGTAGCCCGAGAGGCTACTTTTTTTATTTATTTACGATCGCCCAAAACCGCCCCGATGTAATTTCGGGGAATGACGAAGGCAGCAAAAAGAAATTTTTTAAGCCTGCCTGATAGTTTAATATAGCTATGATACTGAACACATTATACGGAATTAAAACAGGACAAACGCAAAAATTTACCGGCGAGGGGGTGAGGGTTCCCGTGACTTTTATTAGTATGGAACCTAATACCGTGGTACAGGTCAAAAATGCGGAGAAAGACGGATATTGGGCATTACAGCTTGGTTTTGGCAAACCCAGAATCAGCACTAATAAGACAATTTTAGGACATTTTAAAAAAGCGGGAATAAAAGAAATTTCCCGCTTTTTGCAAGAAGCGCAAGTTTCGGATGTTGAAAATGAAAAGCCGGAAGCTGGGCAAATAATAACTATGGACAAGGTTTTTAAGGCCGGCGATGCGGTAAAAATAACCGGAGTTTCCAAAGGCAAAGGGTTTGCCGGTGTTGTTAAACGCCACCATTTTCACGGCGGGCCCAAAACCCACGGCCAGTCTGACCGCTGGAGAGCTCCCGGTTCGGTCGGTTCCACCACGACTCCCGGGAGAGTCTTAAAAGGTAAACGGATGGCAGGACATTTGGGCAATGTTAGCGTTACGGTAAAAGGTTTGAAAGTTTTTGGTCTGGACAGCGAAAAAAACCTACTACTGGTAAAAGGTTTAGTGCCGGGGGCAACAGGCACAGTTGTAAAAGTAACTAAGGAGTAAATAGTTAAAAGTATATTGTATTTAGTAATTGGTATTTAATATATGGCAAAAAAAATTAGTAATACAGAAAAGAAAACCAAAACTGCGGCTGCAAAAAACGGCCTAACAGTTCCGGTTGTTAATCTTAAAGGCGAAGAAACCGGAGTTTTAAACCTACCTAAAGAAATAGTTGGCCTTAAAGTTGACCGGAAACTTATCGCGCAGGCCATTCGGGTTTACCGGTTTTCGCAAAGAAAAGGAACGGCTTCAACCAAAACGCGGTCAGAAATATCCGGAGGGGGAAGAAAACCCTGGAAGGAAAAAGGAACCGGGCGGGCAAGACAGGGTTCCATCAGGGCCCCACATTGGCGCGGAGGCGGTATTGTTTTTGGCCCTAAACCCAGGGATTTTGGCTTAAAACTGCCTGAAAAAATGCGCCGCAAAGCCATATTAAATGCCTGGTCAATAGTTTTTCAAAACCGCCTGGTGGAAGTTTTGGAGGATACTGACAAGTTAAAAGGCAAAACCAAAGAAATATTTAGCTTAACCGGCAATACAAAAAAGACTCTTATTGTGGAGAGCCAAAAAAATGTCAAACTTGGCCGGGCAGTAAAGAATATCCCGGGAGTTTGCCTTAAAACCTTCAAAACCGTTAATACTTATGATTTATTAAATTGCCGGAAAGTGCTTTTAACCAAAAGCGCTTTTTTGTTACTGGAACCAAAAGGAAAATAATATGCTTAAAACCAGCGTGATTATTAAACCGATTATCAGTGAGCGTTCAATGAGCAATGCTTCTTTAGGTTGGTATACGTTTCAAACAGGGAAAAAAGTTACCAAGAAAGAGATCGGTAAAGAAATAGAGAGATTATTTAAAGTTAATGTCGTTTCCGTCAGGACGCAAAACGTTAAAGGAAAAACAGTCAGGACAGGAAGAGCCAGAAAGTCCGCAAAAAAATCGGACTGGAAAAAAGCCTATGTTCGTTTAAAAGACGGTCAGAAGATAGACTTGTTTGAAATAGCGCCGAAGGAGAAAGCTTAATATGGGACTGAAACGTTTAACAGGAACAACTCCGCAGCGCCGGTTTATGACCGGTCTGGATTTTAGTTCTTTAACCAGGCAAAGACCGGCTAAAAATTTAAGCGCAATCTTAAAAAAACACGGCGGCAGAAGCAGTAATGGTCAGGTGTCTGTCAGGCACCAGGGGGGCAGGCAAAAAAGATTTTACCGCCAAATAGATTTTAAAAGAGACAAACGCAATATTAAGGCGTATGTGGCCAGTATTGAATATGATCCCAATAGAACGGCCAATATTGCCCTTTTGCACTATGCAGATGGCGAAAAAAGGTATATACTTGCGCCTATAGGCCTAAAAACAGGTGAGCAAATTATGGCTTCTGTTAATGCCGAAATAAAACCCGGCAACAGCTTAAGCCTGGCGCAGATGCCAGTAGGAACTTTTGTCCATAACGTGGAAATAGTTCCGGGTTTAGGCGGACAGATTGTCAGAGGCGCAGGAACCTCTGCTGTTGTGCTTTCCAAAGAAGAAAAATTCGTCCAGTTGAAAATGCCCTCCGGAGAAATTCGCAAGGTTTTGGGCATCTGTTTTGCCACAGTAGGGCAGCTTTCTAATGAAGAATGGAAAAATATCCATCTGGGGAAGGCGGGACGAAAAAGGCACATGGGGATTAGGCCCAAAGTCAGGGGCACGGCCCAGGATCCCCGGTCTCATCCTCACGGAGGCGGAGAAGGAAGAAGCGGAGAAGGAATGAATCCTAAAACTCCCTGGGGGAAACCGGCCAGAGGAGTAAAAACCAGAAAGAAAAAGAAATACAGGATAACT
>JAMDAL010000037.1 GCA_023484305.1 Patescibacteria group bacterium
GTACAGCAATTGTTAATTTCTTTTTTTGCGATGATAATTAGCTTTTGTTTAAGCTCCCAAGAGGTTAGGTTCTGGGGAAAATGCATAATATCATAAACTTGTACTTCATCATTATCCAAAAACCGCCGAAAATCATTTAAAATTCTTTGGTATGTTTGTTCTGCAAGAGCTTTTGTTCCTTTTGTTAATACAATGGTTACGTCGTAATTATTATCAAAGGCTAATGCAATTGCTCCCAGAAACGCGCGGGTTTTCCCACTTTGTATTTTACCCAATAAAATGCCTGGCTTAAGCGAGTTTGTTTCTAAAGAAGTTAATTTATCGACTGTATTTTCAATGCATTGTTTTAATTCGTCACTGTCTCCCCTGTCCGATGTTAGGGTATTGTAGAAATACCCATTTGAGATAATCATATTTTTTCTATTTCTTTCCACCCGAATAATACTCCTAACTTAAATTTATGCAACTAGACAACAAAAAACTCCTCTGTTTACGACGAGGAGCTTATTAATTAATTGCTTTTAAGATTATAACATTATTTTTCGTCAATCTTAAATCTTCCAGACTTAACTAATTTTATACTGTTATAGTTATTTGGGTTACTAAACTCAAATTGCCAAATTGAATAAACATTATCGTCGTGATCTTTGTCAAAAAATAAAGTAACAACTTTCTTTCTTGTCTGTTCTTGCCATTGCCTATATGGATAAAAAAGCTGACGGATAATAATATTTTTCGCGTTAAAATTTTTCGCCTCGATTAATACAACTTGGTTTTTCCCTTCATATCCGGCATCTACTTCCGTTTGCACGCTTGAAACTTTTATTAGCTGTTTACCAACATAAAATTCAAAGCCCGGAGTATACTTTCTACCTCTAATTGTTAGTACAAGAGATGGATCTTTAGTAAATGTTCTAATAAGACTGGCGGCATATGCATAATCTAAATGCTGCATTTCGGAATCACCAATCTTAGTTGTAGTTAATGGGAATTCGAGCCTAGAAGAATAAACCATAACTTCGCTTTTAATTGTTGGAATATCAACATATCCTTCTCCTTTTATGATGTTGTAAAAACCGTTTTTTACAGGGAGAAGAAATAAATTATTATTTTTAAAAATTTCTGGCCTACTTTCTCTGCTATCTTGTTTACATAAAACACGAACTTCTTTTTCTCCTGTTTCTTTGAATTTTTGACACGCTCTTTTTATTTGAGTTGCCGAAAGAGGAAAGGGCGACTCGTTAAAATCGTGGTCTAGAATTTTATAGTCATCAAAAATTTTTTTCCAGGATCTGCTGTTTGCCATAATTTAAAATAATTTACTTTTTATGTCGTTATCTAACTCTTTAAATCTCTTTATAGACAAATCTAAATATTGTTTTTCCGTATCGATTCCAATAAATTTTCTTCCGTATTTATACGCTGCCAAACCAGTTGTTGAGCTACCTGTAAACGGATCTAGTATAACATCTCCTTTGTTTGTGCTCGCAAGAACTATTCTTTCAAGTAGGGCTAAGGGTTTTTGGGTTGGATGTTTACTGAATTTTTTTTCTTCTGGTTTGGGAGTTCCTATTGCCCATACTGAACGCATTTGAAGTCCGGGTTTCTTAAGCTGATCCTCTGGCCAATTACCATTTTTCATAAAGTTATAGTTAAAAGTATGTTTCCCTATTTTATCTTTTCTTGCCCAAATTAAAGTTTCATGACTGGCTGTAAAAAAACGACAGCTAAGATTTGGTGAAGCGTTAGGCTTAAACCAAGCAATATCGTTTAGAATATGAAACTTGGCAACTTGTAAGGCAAAGCCACATTTGTATATTGAATGGTAAGTGCCGCTTATCCAAATTGTTCCGTCTGGCTTTAATACTCGCTTACACGCCCGGATCCATTCTAAATTAAATTCAAAATCTTTTTTTAGCCCGTTACTTTTATCCCATTCTCCTTTGTTTACACTTACTCTTCGGCCGGCGTGTACAGTAAAACCACCGTTGGAAAGATTGTATGGAGGATCCGCAAAAATCATATCAAAATGATCTTCGGGAAACTGTTTCATAATTTCCAAACAGTCACCGAGGTAAAGAGCAAAATTATCTTTTAGGTAGTAGGGTTTTATCATATTCCTTTTTAGTATACCCCTTGCCTTTTTTCTCTGCAAAATATTAAATTTAGGCTTAATTATAGACGATTCGTAGACGATTTATATATATCTTTCTATTTCTCTTTTTAAAGAATGTTTGAAATCTTTAATAACGGGCCAATGGCTTCTGGGCAGGAACTGTTGTAGTTCTTTGGCAAAGGAGATGTTTGAGGCAGAAAGAACCTTGAGAACTTGACCTAAAACTTTCTTTTGGGCGGGGGGAAGAAGGTTTTTTGCGCGCAAAATGAAATATAGATCATAAAAATCCCGCGGTTTTTGCCTAAAAAGAAGAGCGCTTATTTTTTCCTTTATCAGTTGTTCCTGAGACAGTCGCATGATGGTGTATGGTGGAATAAAGTCGCCCACAACCGTCGTTAATTCTCCGCTTAACTTTTTCCTTCTGGTGGAAATCTCCAATTGAACTGAAACAGTGTTTTTGTCCAGTTTAAATTCGATAATGGCAAGATATCCGCCGGTGGTTTCTTTTGCCTCTTTAATTTCTGTCTTAATCCCCTCTTTTTCTATCTCGCTTAAAGTGTTTTGCGCGCAGTTTTCTATTTCCTTGGTTTTTGTTGCGCCTGTACTAAAATCAAGGTCCTGGGAAAAACGGGGGCTATTGTATAAAAGGCGCAGGGCCGTGCCTCCCTTAAAAAGAATATCCCGGGCTTCGGGTTGCTCATAAAAATGTGACAAAAAAACATGCTGAACATATTCGCGCCGCAGATTAAGCTCTGTAGTTTGATATTTAACGGCTAACTGGACCAGTTTGTCAGCTGAAAGCATATTTCTTCTTGATATAATTACTAAGATTTTTTCTGGCAAAAAGTTTGGCGTAGTGAAAGAGTTTTTCTTTATTGATATTTTTAAGAACCAGACGGTCGTTATGAGGCCGTTTCCCCAAAGCCTCAAAGTAAAAATAATCAGCCAGAGCTTTTTCTTTGTCAGCCATTAAAAACGCTTTGGTGCCGGATTTTACCAGGCTATAACCCGTGTAGGCTTCTTTTTTAATCGTATAATAGGAAAAAGTCGTTTGGGAAACTGTGAATAAGCGCGTCGGCTTGGTTGTCGCGCAGGTGACAGCATATGGCATTTCGGGAAGGATATCATAGTACGCCAGAGCATATTCAAAAGAAATATAGGAAGGTTTATAAAGCGCGTTGGCCACGACTTCTTCGCCGGGAAAATCGGTCTTTAAGGTATAAACTCCTTGTTTTAAGCGCAAAAACAAGCCGTTATTGGTTTGTTCTTCAAGAAAATGTTTTGTGGTGTAAAAAGGCGTGTGAAAAAACCTGGCAAAATTCTCGGGCGTAAAAATGGGCATATTACGTCTAAGGAGTTCTTCCCTCACTAATATTGGTTTCAGTAAAGTGTACATATGTGCTCTTTTCTGAAATGATTATATGAGGTTATTTGTCACTTGTCAAGTCTTTCTCTATTATTCTTGCGCCCACCGTTGGCTTATTTACAATTAAACCCCTCACATCCGTTCGGGGCAAGCTTTTTAAACCACTTGAACTTATTAAACTTTTAAACTTGTCCACTACCTCTCTCTCGTGGACGCCCTCACAAAAAATATGCACATTTGGCCCGGCGTCAACGGTGAAATAAACCGGAAGTCCTTCACTTCTCCATTGTTTTACCGAAGCCATTATTTTTTCTGTGTCTTTGGTCCAATAAAAAAGCGGCGGGTTTTGCGTTTGCATAACTTGATGCATGTTTAAACATTCTTCCTCCATGGCTTCTCCCAAAAGAGGAAAGTTTTTAGTTTTCAGCGCGTCTTTTATCTTCTTAAGTCTTACATCTTGCGTCTTAAGTCTTTTATCCATTAAAGGGCTGCTCCACGCGCCCCCCATTCCTACTGTCGATCCTACTTTTTTTCTGCTTTTTTCTACTATTAAAATTAAGTCTCTTAAATCCCAATAATTTGCCGGATATAAAGAATGGGCATATGAAGTTTCATTGCTATCCCCCTCTTCCCATTCCACAAATCCGTCAGGAATAGAACGGCACGCAGAACCTGAACCGACCCGGGCCAAAATGCTTAGGGTTTTTTCTGAAAGTTTTAATCCAGCTGCCTTTGACGCTGCCAAAGTTAAGGCCGCAAAACCAGAAGCAGAAGAAGCAATGCCAGAAGAGGAAGGAAAATTATTCTGTGTCACTACTTTGGCTTTTAAAGAAATATTGGCCAGTTTTCTGATCATATCCAACTGTTTAACCACGCGTTTATATTCTTTACTTTTGGTCACAAACTCTCGCGGCCGCGCAGTTTTGCGCCCAACGTTGTTCTCTAATATTTCTTTAAAAGCCAAAGT
>JAMDAL010000041.1 GCA_023484305.1 Patescibacteria group bacterium
TCCCAAGATAAGTCTGGTGAGAAAGATTCCTCCGCTCCCCGCCACAACTTCGTAGATGTTGGCGGGTCGGTCGGAATGACAGAGTCACGAGGCGGCCGACAGGACCCGCTTTTTTATTCGATATTATCTTTTTTCCTGGCTTTTTTTGCCGGCGGTTTCCCCCATATTATTTCTTTAAACCCTTTACAAATCGAGCCATATCTACCGTGGTGGACCGAAACTTTTGTTTTAACCCGTTCAACCATTCTTCCGCATTATTTAATGGGTAATATATTCTTTCTTTTAATTCTTATTTTGTTTTTAAAATTTAGCAGTCAAAAACGTGTTTCTCTTAAGTCTTACGTCTTATATCTTATCTCTGGCTTTCTCCTTGCGTTTGTCCATCCGATTGATTTTTTAATTTTGATTTGTAGTTTGGGTTTATTTGTTGTGTTGCAAATATTCTTGGGTTATTGTTCGAGGCTGAAAGCCGAGAACTATCGTTTAGACTTCTCGCTTCGCTCGAAGAATATTATTGTGGCTTCAATAATTTCTACTAAATACCAAATACTTTTACTTCTACTAATCTTTATTTCTGGTTTTCTTCCAGCTTTGTATTATCGTTACGCTCTTTCTTTGCCCTTCTGGCGTTTTATTCTGGCCCATGGCACCACAACTGCCTATAATATTCCTCTTTTTGAGTTGGGCATGGCTTTGGGGCCGGTTTTTTTCCTGGGGATTGGGGGAATAATTGTTTATTTTTTTGCAATAAAAACAAAAATCCAATCTCCAACTCCAATGTCCAAAATCCAAAACCCAATATCCAAAAACAAAAACGCTGGTTTGGAAATTGGACATTGGCCACTGGAAATTGGAGTTGGTCATTGGCAAATTGGATTATTGCTCTTTTCCTGGCTTTTTGCCCAAACCCTGTTTTTCCTCTTTCTCTATCAGGTTTTTAACTTTGACAGACTGCGGACTATGGAGGCTCCTTTTTATTTAGCTTTGGCCTTTTTTGCCACCTATTTCATAATGTCATTGCGAGGAGTGAAACGACGAAGCAATCTATTCCCGTTATTCTGGCTTGCCTGCCCGGCGCAGCTTTTGCGTAGTTGGGTCCAGAATCCGTCTTTGTCAGGACCAAACCGGACAGGTCGATTCTGGAGTCGCTTCACTCCCCAGAATGACGATAAGAAGATTGCCACGCCGCGTAACAATTCTAGGAATTTGTACGCGGCTCGCAATGACATCATAGTAATAGTTCTAATTTTTTTAGTTACTCTCCCTACATCATTAATAAACCTTCATAATCAGATTTATACCGTTTCCGATTTTAAAACCTTTTCTTTGTTTTCCTATCCCACTGTTAAGCAGTATCAGTCCTGGCAATTTTTGCGCAATCACACCCCTGATAACAGCGCTATTACCTCTTTATATGAAGCCAAATTTTTAATCCCAACAGTCTCCGGGAACAAAATTGCCTTTGGCGCCAACTTTGACAACAACGCAAATTATCAAAATAACGTCAATAAAATTAACCAAATGTACGCCGGCCTTCTTAATCCGCAGGATTTACGCCGATTCTTAAAACAAAATAATATCTCTTATGTTTATTGGGGATATCAGGAACAATCTCTGGGGGGAAACTTAACTAAATATAACTTTTTACAAAAAGTCTTTGATAATGGCCAGGTCGTCGTTTTTGCGGTAAAATAAACAAGTTTGTTTCTTACGAAATAGACCTTCTCTGCCCCAATTTTATGTCAAAAGAAAGAACACCGGAATGTCCGTTTGACGATTCTTTTATTGAACCAATACCTGTTGGTGTTATTAGTGACAAACTTCAGCTGTGGTTTAGTAAAATTCCGCCGGACCAATTATATTTAACCCCAAAAGTTTTACGCGGCCACGAACATTCTTTAAAACATCTCATTAGTGAATTTGTCTACGTTAACTACTTTGGCGCGCCGGCCCAAAAATATGCCAAGGCAAATGATTTGCCTTTTAATTTAGCCGCACAGGAAATTGTGGCAATTTTTCATGATTCGCAAAGACAAGACGACAAAACCGATCCAACACATGCCGAGATTGCTGCTAAAAAAATAGCCGGTTTTGATATGCGCGGCAAAATACCGGCCAAAGGGTCGGATATTAACACCGCTATTTCTGTTTGCGCCAGACACAATGAAAAACCAAACGGCAATGATTTAATGGATTTTAACCTGTTATTTTTCCGCTGGTGTGACGGATTACAGTGGGTTAGATACGAAGATACGGTATGGGAAAGCGAAGAACCAACGTTTAAAGAAGTCACTGCGCAATTTCTTAACAGAATATTTCCCAATTCTGCCCCTGATAATATGCTACGGTCTTTTATTGTCAGTGCCAGAGTTATGAATCGTCATATTGATTATCTTATGAAAGAGCGAGGTATTGCCCCTGACAGCCTGGAAGTCGTTGATATCTGTCTGGAGGCTGGTAAAAGGGCAGGGTTTTTAATATAAGAATTTATTATTAGATGTATTTTCCCGTGTCCGGCCGGACAAAGCAACTTACATCTTTTTTGCCATTTTTACTACAGGCCATAAGGTCGGGTGTTAATCAGGGCTTTAATACGCGCTTAATTAAACCGCAGCCTGCCCCCGCAAAAATAAAACAATAAAGAGCCAGGCCGACAAAAAAAGATTTAAAAGCAAAAACAATTCCCTCTTCCTTATAAACAAAATGCAAAAACTTGCGGACGCCCCAGAGATGAACAGAAAACAGAAAACAGAAAACAGAAAACAGAAAAATTTTAAAATTAAAAATTGAAAATTCATTGAAAATTTCAAATTTCAAATTAAAAATTATAACAATCGCCAATACGACCAAGCTTCCCAATAATCCCACAGCCGACAATGTTGTCAAAGCCTCGTTGCCGGTTGTGGCCACCGGATCAAATTTTTTCCTGTTTTGAAAAATCTCCACCCATTGATACGCTCTTTTGAAATACTTTATGGCAATGGGCAAAAAATCTTCAAATTCGTGGTAAACATGCATTTTAGGGTCAAAATCAATGCGGTATTTTTGCGCCAGGCGATAGGTAAATTCAATATCTTCCACATCCGCGCCGGAGAATTTTTCGTTAAATCCTCCTAAGCCTAAAAAAACATCGCGTCTTATGGCAGCAATCCTGGTACTAAACAAATAGTAATAACTGTCGGCTTTTCTTTCGTTAATCCAATAGCTCCAATCCCTTAAAGCCTTAAATTTGGGAAAGAATTTGGAACTTTTTTGCTTTTTGTCCCAGACTCCGGTGGCTGCCACCCTGTATTTATCTTCCTGAAACAATCTGACAACTTCTTTAATCGTCCCTTTTTCCGCCGTCACATCGCTGTCTAAAAACAAAAGCACTTTGCCGCGTGCTTTTTTGGCCCCGAAGTTTCTGGCATAAGCAGGGCCTTGGTTCTTTGGTAAATGATACGTTATTGTTTTGAGTTTTGAGTTTTGAGTTTTGAGTTTTTCTTTCGATCCGTCATCCACTAAAACAACCTCAAGATTTTTCACTTTTTCTGCGGTTATTGATTTTAAAAGCTGGGGCAGGGTTTTTTGGCAGTTATAGCAAGGGATGATGATGCTTAGATAAAACATAAATAATCTCAAAACTCAAATATCAAATGTTAAAACCACAACTAAAAACTAAAAATCTTAAAAAGTTATACAGTTTTAAGATTTGGTTTTGAGATTTGAGTTTCGACATTTTAGATTATTTGACTTTATATATTCTCACTTCCCCGTTAATATACACTAATTCCAAAAATTTTTGTTTGCGGACCCATTCTCCCCACTGTTTTTCCTCCGGGCCAAAAAAAACGTAAGTAATTCTGTTATCTCTTAAAAAACCTTTTGCCTGAGATTCAGTCATTTCTCCGCTATAAAATTTAATAGTATTGGGCAGCTTGACTTGGTAAAAATGCACTGTCTGGCTGCCCGTGTCCTATATAAACAAAACGGCCGGCATAGGCGGCAATATGGTTTCCCGAAGTCGGACCGCACATAATAACATCGTTTTCCGTGGTGTTTTGCGCCAAAAATTTAACTGCCTCCATAAAATCCTTAGTCGGATAAACCACATAATTGCCAAAAGACAAGGAGGGATAATTGGCTCCCATTTTATGGTCCACAAAGTCAGTCTGGGCCTTAACAGAAACAGCTATTAAAAATAAGGAGGGAAGAAAAATAAGAATAGTTAAAACGATTAAGATAAGGCTTTTAAGATTGTTCAATTGTTCAATTGTTGAATTGTTATTCCTTACCTTGTCATTGCGAGGAGCGTTTACGCTGTAAGCGAAGCGACGAAGCAATCTATTTCCGTCATTCTGGCTTGTCCAGAATCCGTCTTCGTCAAGACTTCGGGAAACCATATTGCCGC
>JAMDAL010000011.1 GCA_023484305.1 Patescibacteria group bacterium
GTTTATATTGGATATTTGAGAAATAAAATAGACAAGCCGTTTAAAAATTCTAAACCCCCAATAGAGACCGTGAGGGGTTTTGGCTATAAACTTGGGTAATTTTATTTATATTTATATAGATTCCCGATTTGATCGGGAATGACAAAGGATTATGTTTCATTCTGCGCGCATTAAATTAACCCTTTGGTACGTTTTAATCATCATGCTGGTAAGCCTGCTTTTTAGCCTGGTAATTTACGAAGGCATCGATAATGAATTTCACCGTTTTGAAAGATATCAAAGTTTGAGAATTCAAAGAGAACAGCAAGGCCTATTCCCGCCGCCGACCCTTCGTTCTATTGACGTGGAAATGATAGAAGATTCCCGAAGGCGTCTGACATTGGTGCTTTTATTAATAAATTTGGGCATTTTAGTTCTGGCAGGAGGAGCCTCTTATTTTCTGGCAGGAAAAACCTTAATGCCGATTCAGCTTATGGTTGACGAGCAAAACCGTTTTATCACCGATGCCTCTCATGAGTTTCGGACACCATTAACCTCTTTGCGTAGCGAAATAGAAGTTAATTTAAGAGATAAAAAGTTAAATTTGTCCGCCGCCAAGACCCTTTTAAAAAGTAATTTAGAAGAAGTTGTCAGTTTGCAGTCGCTTTCAGAAGGACTATTGGAGTTGGCACAGTTTCCTGATAAAAACAATAATACCCGATTTGAAAAAGTTTCAATTTTAGAGATTAGTCAGGAAGCTGTTAAAAGGATTCAGCCGCAAGGGAGTCAGAAACAGATAAAGATAGAAAACCAGGTTAAAAATTATCCGGTTTTAGGCCACAAGTCGAGTTTAGTCGAGTTATTGGTAATACTTTTGGACAATGGCATTAAATACAGCCCGGCCAAAACTAATATCTTGTTGGGCAGTTCTAAAGCTGATAGTCTGGTATCAATAAGCGTTTCTGATCAGGGAACAGGAATTGACGAGAAAGATATTCCCCATTTGTTTGACAGATTTTACCGGGCGGATATATCCCGGTCTAAAGAAAAAGTTGACGGTTACGGTTTGGGTTTGGCTATTGCCAAAAAAATCGCGGACTCGCATCGTGGCCAAATTGAAGTGGAAAGCCATCTTAAAAAAGGAACTAAATTTACTATTAAACTGCCCGAGAAGGACTAAGTAAGCTGATTCTCAGTATATACTTTTATTCTTTTAAAATATGGAAAAAGACAAAAAAAACAAACCCACGTCCCGTTTTGCCAAAATAAAACAATTTTTGCTGGGCAGCCGCAAACGGACAGTCATTATTTTAATATTTATTTTATTGGCCGGTTTTTTTATCTTTAAAAGCGGTTTTGGACAGGTTAAAACCCCAACCTATCAAACCGCGCAAGTTACCAAAGGAACCATAGTAAGTTCGGTGGCGGAATCGGGATTGGTTTCGGTGGCCAACAGGGCAAGTATAACTACTCAAGCCAGCGGTGTGGTTAGTCAAGTCTATGTCAAAAACGGCGATCAGGTCGAGGAAGGACAAAAAATCGCCGATATTTCCCTGGACCCTGACGGTTTACAAAGGCAGGCGCAGGCCCTAACTTCGTATCTGTCCGCCCAAAACGGTCTTAATAACGCCAGGGCGCAGCTTTATAGTTTGCAGTCGTCGATGTTTTCCAAATGGAAAACCTATACGGATTTGGCAGAAAACTCCACTTATCAAAATGCTGACGGTACTGCCAATACGGCCAACCGGACTTTGACGCCATTTACCACAGCCCAGGACGACTGGTTGGCAGCCGAAGCATCTTATAAAAACCAGCAAGGGCAAATTGCCCAGTCACAATCTAATTTAACCAGCGCCTGGCTTAATTATCAGGCAGCTTCCTCCGTAATTACCGCGCCTATGGCGGGAACTATCAGCGATATTACCATTGTGCCCGGGATGCAGCTTAACACTTCTTATTCCGGCAACAACGTTTCTTCCCAAATAGTAGCCAGCATTAAAAAATCAGGCAATCCGGTGGTCACCGTAAGTTTATCAGAGGTTGATGCGGCCAGCGTTAAGACGGGAGATAAGGCCACATTAACCTTTGACGCTTTTCCTAACCAAACTTTTACCGGAAAGGTTTTGGGAATTAATACCACCGGGTCGGTCAATAGCGGCGTTACAACCTATCCGGCAATTATCCAGCTTGATACTCCCAATAACGACATTCTTCCCAATATGAGCGCGACCGCCAATATTATCACAGCGGTTAAAAACGATGTTTTAAAAGTTCCTTCAACCGCAGTTCAAAGCAATAATGGACAGTCAACGGTGCGGGTTTTAAAAAATGGTCAGATTTCTACAGTTGATGTGCAAACAGGTTTGACTTCAGACTCTGAAACAGAAATAACTTCAGGACTGTCAGAGGAAGATACGGTGGTAACAAGCTTTATAACTTCCGGCCAGGGCGCATCCGGATCCTCTTCGCCTTTTAATAGAACCGGGTTTGGCGGCGGAGGCGGAGTCAGGTTTATTGGCGGAGGTCGATAACTTTGAAAAATAATGTCACCATTTCGGGAAGTCATATAACAAAGATTTATATAACAGAGTCCATGGAAACAGTGGCTGTGGACGACGTTTCTTTTGATATTGCCAGGGGAGAATTTGTTGCCATCATGGGGCCTTCCGGTTCTGGTAAATCCACATTAATGCATATTCTGGGAGCATTGGATGTTCCTTCCTCCGGGACTTATATTTTAGACGGAGATAACGTGGAAAATTTAAGCGATGACGAACTGGCAGAAATCAGAAACAAAAAAATAGGGTTTATTTTTCAGGCTTTTAATCTTTTACCACGAACCACGGTTTTACAAAACGTGATGTTGCCAATGCGCTACGGCGGAATACCTATTGGGGAAAGGGAAGAGATTGCAAAAAAATATATAGAGATGGTTGGTTTAGGACACAGAATGGAACACACCTCCAACCAAATTTCCGGAGGACAGCAGCAAAGAGTGGCTATTGCCAGAGCCTTAGTAATGAACCCGGCCATTCTTTTGGCCGATGAGCCAACCGGCAATATCGCCACTGCCCAAGCCGAAGAAATAATGGCGGTTTTTCAAGACTTAAACAATCAGGGGCATACAATAGTAATGATTACTCACGAGCCCGATATTGCCGAACACGCCAAACGCATTATCCATGTCAGAGACGGAAAAATTGTCAACGACAGCACTAAACATAAAAGAATAATTGCCAAAAGAACTTTTTCTGAAGATTAAATATGGAATTTTTAGAAACCATTACCGAAAGTTTTCGCACTTTATCTGTTAATAAAATGCGTACAGCGCTGGCCATGCTGGGAATAATTATCGGCATTAGCAGCGTTATTGCCCTTATTTCTTTGGGACAGGCCAGTCAACAGTCTATTCAGTCACAAATTCAATCTTTGGGTTCCAACCTTTTAACAATTATACCCGGAGCGCAAACCCAAGGAGGGGTGAGAGGTGCCGCAGGAGGAGATACGACTTTAACTTACGATGACGCCAAGGCCCTTGCCAGTTCTTCCGAAGTTAATACCGTTTTAAATGTGGCGCCGCAAGTTGCCCGCCGGGGACAGGTTTCTGCCGGCAAAAACAATACCAATACGCAGGTTATTGGAGTCACGCCGGGATACGCCCCGGCCAATAATGTGCAGATTGATTCGGGCAGTTTTATTACCAGTCAAAATGTTGACGCGGTTGATAAAGTGGCGGTTTTAGGACCGCAGGTTGCCTCTGATTTGTTCGGCGACGGGGCTGATCCTGTCGGCAAATCAATCAGAATTAACAAACTGGCGTTTCGGGTTATCGGAGTTACGGTTTCCAAGGGCGGCAGCGGATTTTTAAACAGGGATGATATTATTTATGTTCCTTTAACCACGGCGCAAAAACAGCTGTTTGGTATTGATTATGTTACTTCTATTGCGGTGGAGGCCAAGTCCCCGGAGGTTATGACTCAGGCAGAAAATCAGGTGGGATATTTACTTTTGGCAAGGCATCATATAACTGATCCTTCCCGGGCGGATTTTAGCATTGTATCACAGGAAGATATCCTGGGAGCAGTGACCCAGGCCACCGGGGTTTTTACGGCTCTTTTGTCCGGAATTGCCGCTATTTCCCTTTTAGTGGGAGGGATAGGCATTATGAATATTATGTTGGTGACAGTGACGGAAAGAATTAGAGAAATTGGTCTGCGAAAGGCATTAGGTGCAAAAAAAAGTACCATTATCGCGCAGTTTTTAACCGAGGCGATAATTCTGACTTTTA
>JAMDAL010000053.1 GCA_023484305.1 Patescibacteria group bacterium
TGATCAAAAGCCAGTTTGTTGGGTAATTTATTAAGAGGAAACCATTTAAAATCAGCGGCATCATCTCCGGCCTTTGGTACCCCTTTGGTTTTGACTAAATAAATTGCAGAAACAATTTGGCGCGGGTCTCTTTCGGGAGTGCTATAAATTCCAAATAGTTTAACATAATTTACTGTTAAATTAGTTTCCTCTTTAATTTCTCTTGCCACTCCTTCTTCGGCGGTTTCATTAAAATCCAAGTGTCCTCCGGGAATTGCCCAGAAACCTATAAAAGGTACACCCCTTCTTTTAATCAAAAGAACTCTATTATCCTTTACTATTAATCCGTCAACAGCAAAGAATCGGTTGTTATGCGATGTTTTAGACATACATCTATTATATAATACCGTTATGAAGAAGCAAAAGCTTGGCGTTAATAAGCAAAAGCTCCTTATTATTTGCGGCCCAACTGCCACAGGAAAAACTGATTTGGCAATTAAACTGGCCAAGAAATTTAACGGAGAAATAGTCTCGGCAGACTCAAGGCAGGTCTATAAGGGGATGGATATAGGCACCGGCAAAGATTTGTCGGTAAATTCCAGATTCCAGGTTTTACAAAGGTCGCACCTTGGAAAAAACCAAGGTGCGACCTTAACAAAAAAATTCCAAATTGGTTATTATTTAGTAAACGATATTCCGATTTGGGGTCTGGATATCGTTAATCCAGACTATCAATTTAATGTTGGAGAATATAGTAAAATTGCCCAAAAAATAATTATTGATATTTGGCAAAGAGAAAAACTGCCGATTATTGTTGGCGGAACAGGATTGTATATAAAGTCATTATTGGAACCAATGGAATATACCGTGATACCACCAAACAAAAAGCTAAGAAAGATATTGGTACATGACGATGTTACGATATTGCGTAAAAAATTAGAGAAATTAGATAAAAAAAGATTAGAAGATATGAACAATTCGGACAGAAATAACCCAAGAAGATTAATCAGGGCGATTGAGATAGCAGAATACTTAAAAACACACAAGAATTATCACTTTAATAATATATATCATTGTAGTGGTAATAAAAACTCTCTTTTATTAGTCGGTTTAACAGCCGGCAAAAAAATTCTGTTTAAAAGGATAGAACAGCGGATTAAAAAAAGACTAAAACAGGGTATAATTCGAGAAATAAAAAAACTTGTAAAAATGGGATATGGTTGGAATTTGCCGGCAATGTCAGGGTTGGGTTATAAAGAATTTAAACCCTATTTCGAAAAAAAACAAAAACTGGCAGAGGTGATTAAAAAATGGCAGACAGACGAACAAAATTATGCCAAAAAACAACTGGTTTGGTTTTTAAAAATGCCAGCGGTCTGGTTTGACATTACCGTCCCCGACTTTTATACTGTGGTGGAAAAACGCATATGCAACTTTCTGCAAAAGGCATAACCATTATTGTTGTCAGCCTTCTGGTCATAATTTTTTTAATAAGCGTGAGATCAATTTTAACACCTTTTATTTTAGCGGCGGTTTTTGCCTATATTCTTAACCCGGCCGTATTATTTTTAAAAGACAAAACGCATCTTCCCAGACGGGTGTCAGTGGTAATTATTTATACCATAGTTGTGGCGATTTTAATCGTTCTGGCAGCCAATCTTGGTATCAGGCTGACTAAGGAATCCAAGGAATTGGGTTATGAATTAAGATTTTTGAACAAGACGATTGATACTCAACTGGATTCTGTGCCGGAATGGGCCCTGCCGATTATAACTGATGTTGCCAACAGTATCAGTTTTGGCAGTATTTTTGCCCCCGGTAAAATCTGGCCATACTTTTCCGGCGCAATTTCCGGTCTTATTTCCTTTTTTATTTTCCTAGTGGCTTCGTTTTACTTTTTACAATCAGGAGCACAATGGATGGAGTTTTTTCAGAAAACTATTTCAGTAAAAAACAAAATTGATATTGCAATATTATTTAAAAAAATAAATCAGGTGTTGGGTGATTATTTGCGCGGCCAGGTTTTTTTAATCATATTGATGTCTACTGTCTCCTGGTTGGCGCTTAGCCTTTTGCAGGTTAGATATTCTTTAATTATAGGTATTTTTACGGGCGTTATGGAAATCGTGCCCATAATCGGTCCGATTGTGGCCGGGACAGTGGCAGTATTGGTGGCGGTTTTTGACGGAGTAACGTCTTTCGGATTACCGCCGCTTTTTCAGGGTTTGGTGGTAGCCGCTCTATATTTTCTTTTGCGTCAGACAGAGGATATTTTTGTCATCCCTCATGTTCTTGGACATGCCACCAAGCTTCATCCTCTGGTAGTTTTGTTTGCGGTTCTGGCAGGAGGCCATTTATGGGGAATATTGGGTATGATTTTGGCCATACCTGTGGCCGCGCTTTTTAGAATTGTTTTTGACTTCTATCTTTCTAAAATTGCCTAGATTGTCCGTAAGCCAGATTCTGTTTTAGGACACCATTTCTCTAATGCTCTCAAACTTCGGTTCATCGGGGAAGCTGCCTGATAACGAACCATTCGGAGATTGCAGCAGGGAGAATTGCCCCTCACTTCGTTCGGGGTAAACCCCGGGCGTTGTAAGTATAGGTTGTTGCAAACCTACCGTTTCACCTTAAATCGTCTCTGTGGCTTCACTGTTCCCCCGTCGCTAAAGCTATGGGGGACTCTAGTTTACACTAGACACCCTGCTTCCTGCTGTCTGGACTTTCCTCCAGCCTTCGCCAAGGCTACGGCCGGCGGTATCCCGACTCTCTAGGCAAGGTATTATATAAAATATTTGACAAAATACCAAACGACAAGGACAATAAAACTGTATTGCCTAAAAACGTCATTCTTTTTGAAACAGATTCCGGCCAAGCACGAATGATTAAATAAGAAAGGGTGGGCCTATGTTAGCAAAAATAACCTCCTGCGCCACAATCGGTTTAAACAGCATAGCGGTTGATGTAGAAGTTGATGTCCGCAGTTCTGGTTTGCCTTCTTTTTCCATTGTGGGATTGGGTGATAAAGCTGTGGAGGAAGCCAAAGAGCGCGTCCGCTCGGCCCTTAAAAACAGCGATTTTGATTTGCCAAGACACGCCGTTGTAGTTAATTTAGCCCCGGCTGATTTGCCCAAGGAAGGAACATGTTACGATTTTCCTATAGCGGTAGGGATTTTAATAGGTTCGGGACAGATTAATTTTGATTTTACAAATTCTATTCTTTTGGGAGAATTGTCTTTGGATGGCAGCTTAAGAAATACTGCCGGCGTTTTGCCCCTGGCTCTTTTGGCCAAAGAAAAGGCCATCCGCTCGGTTTTTGTTCCTAAGATTAATGCTCTGGAGGCCTCTATTGTTGACAGCATAGATATCTATCCGGTTAAAAACCTCAAACAGTTATTTTTGCATACAGTCAATGATCAGCCGCTAACGGTTTTTCCCCATACTGAATTTCAACAAGCCCTGGAGTCTGATTTTGAGTTTGATATGAAAGACATTAAAGGACAGGAACATGTTAAAAGAGCCATGGAGATTTGCGCCGCCGGAGGCCACAACATTCTTTTAAAAGGCCCGCCGGGAGCCGGAAAAACGCTTTTGGCCAGAACTTTGCCGTCAATTTTGCCCAATTTAAGTTTAGAAGAGGCTCTGGAAGTTACTAAAATTTACAGCGTTTCCGGGCTTTTAAAAACCGACGAGCCGATTGTCAAACAAAGGCCATTTAGAAGTCCGCATCATTCTGTTTCTTCTATTGGTTTAATCGGCGGAAGCGCTCATCCCAAGCCGGGAGAGATTTCTCTGGCACACCACGGCGTTTTATTTTGCGACGAGTTTTCCGAATTTCCCCGGCACGTTCTGGAGGTTTTAAGACAGCCTTTGGAAGAAGGATTTGTTTCTATCAGCCGTGCTGCCGGAACTATCAGGTTCCCCTCGGAATTTATTTTGGTGGCAGCCTGTAATCCCTGCCCCTGCGGTTATTTTAACTGCAACAATCCGGTTCACCATTGCACCTGCAGTCCGGGTCAAATCATCCGTTATCAAAAAAGAATTTCCGGACCGCTTTTAGACAGGATAGACTTGTATGTGGAAGTGCCAAACGTGGAAGTTAATAAACTGGCAGCGCAAAATTTAATTGCGGAGGATAGTAGCACTATTGGACAGCGTGTACAAAAGGCCCGGGACAGGCAAAACGAGCGGTTTAAAGACGAAAAAGTTACCTGTAATGCCAGAATGCAAAACCGCGATATCAAACAATTTTGCCAGCTTAAAACGGAGTGTATTGATATCTTAAAAAAGGCAGTTTATCAGTTCGGGCTTTCTGCCAGAGCTTATCAGAGAATAATTAAGGTTTCCCGGACAATAGCCGATTTAACCGGAAGCGAAAATATTGAATCTGCCCATATAAGCGAGGCCCTGCAATACCGGCAGAGAGTGGATTTTTAACCCAAAAAAACCCAAGGAGTTAACCTCGGGTTTTTTTAAGCAGTTATCAATTCTTATTTAGCACCAATCTTAAACATGGAGGTGCCGCAAGTTGGACATTTTCCTTTCAAAGCCGGTTTTCCGTTCTTCATTTTAACGGCTACGGCATTGGGATCCTCTTTTTTAGCGCGGCATTTAACGCAGTACATGCTTGCCATAAATTAATCACCTCCCTTCACTGTTAAATCTTACTTTGGCAAAATTATATATAACAAAAATTCCCAGCTGACGGCAAAAACTGTCAGAATAATAATTCTTCTTAAATCGGAAAAAACAAAAGAGTAATCATAAGCAACCGTTTTTTTGGATGCGGCAAAAGACAGTGCCGCGGTTTTGGTTTTATATGAGTATAGTCCTGACTCCAAATGGTTATGTTTTACTGGCTCCGTCAGTTTGGGGGTAATAGCAGGCGTAATAGAGGTTTGGGCGAGTTTTCTTCTTAAATCGGCAATTATTTTTTCCTGTCTGGTCTTTTTCGGCATAAATTTTTTTCTTAATTAGCCTTGACTTAGCCTCAAAACTAACATATTGACAGGGTAGTGTCAAGTAGCTACAATGCGAATACAAATGTTATCCATTTTTTTCAACGCCTATTCTTTTCTGGGGATAACGATAGTTTTTATTGTCTGGTTCGGCTGGATAACTTTTCTCACCTTAAAAAACCAACGTCTTTTTCAGAGCTTTTTTACCGGGAGGGAAAAAAATAATATCCAGGAAGCGATTAACAAAATATTAGCCGATATTAAAAAAGGGCAGGAAGAACTTCTGGCGCTAAAAGAAAATTTTTCCTCTCTGGACAAAGAAGGAAAAAAACACTATCAAAAAATCGGATTGTACCGGTTTAATCCTTTTAAAGATACGGGCGGAGAACAGAGTTTTATTTTGGCGCTTTTAGACGAGGAAAATACCGGAATTGTAATATCCAGTCTTTTTTCCCGGACCGGCAACCGCTGGTATGTAAAACAGGTAAAAAACGGAAAGGGGGTTGACGCCCAGCTGTCAGAGGAAGAAAATAAAACTGTAGAGACGGCAAAATAATTATTAAAAAATTAATAAACATAATATAAATAATGATGTTAAACAAAAAAACTTTATTCCTGACTTCGGTATTAATTTATCTTTTTGTTACCGGTTTGACTTTTGGAGCGCTTAAAGTTTTCGGTTCGCACAGCCAGGTGGCGCAAGTTGTCAGCCCGGTAACAATTACCCCGGCCGGCAGTAAATTTAAAATTGACCCCAGCCTGCCTAAAGACCAGGCTTGCCCCTTAAACGGGCAAATGTACACATCGTTGGAAAAAGCCGTTTGGGAAAAACGCCGTCCCTTGGGGGTTATGATTGAAAACCACCAGGATGCCAGGCCGCAGTCGGGATTATCCTATTCTGATATTGTTTATGAGGCAGTAGCCGAAGGCGGAATAACAAGATTTTTGAGTGTTTTCTATTGCGGGGCTTCAGCAACTGATGTTCAGGTTGGGCCGGTAAGAAGCGCCCGAACGTACTTTGTAGACTTTATCTCCGAATACGGCAATAAGCCCTTATATACCCATGTGGGCGGAGCCAATACTCCCGGTCCGGCCAACGCTCTGGGTCAGCTTGACGATTACGGTTGGTCCGGGGTTAATGATATGAACCAGTTTTCCGTCGGTTTTCCGACTTTCTGGCGCGATTATGAAAGGCTGGGACACGAAGTGGCAACAGAGCATACTATGTATTCCACGACGGAGAAACTCTGGAATTATGCTGCCAAAGACAGACATTTAACCAACGTGGACGATAAAGGCGTTTCCTGGGATACGGGTTTTACCCCTTATACATTTAAAAATGATGCTGCGCTTGCCGGCCGGCCCGCCACAGCCAGCGTCAGTTTTAGTTTTTGGCCGGGATACGGCGCTTATGAGGTCAAGTGGGTATATGATAAAGCCGGCAATAGTTATAAACGGTTTAATGGCGGCCAGCCCCATATTGACAGAGACAACAATCAGCAATTGACAACCAAAAACATCGCCGTGCTTTTTATGGCCGAAAAGAATGCCAACGATGGGTATCCTGACAACGCTCATCTTTTATACGGCGATAAAGGAACAGGCAATGCCAAAGTTTTTATGGACGGAACAGAAATTGACGCTAAATGGTCAAAGAAAACAAGAACTGATCATATTGTTTTAACTAATGCAGATACCGGCAAAGAAATATCTTTCGACCGGGGAAGAATTTGGTTTGAAATACTACCGGTGGGAAACAAAGTCAGTTATTAACCGCCGTAATGGGCGGACTGCCCTAACCATTCCCCTTGGCTAAGGCTTCGGGGAACAATAAGGAGGCTACTATGCTTAAAGATCTTATAGTCTCCCGGGTGAGGGTTAAAATCCTCGAGTTATTTTTAACAAATCCCGGTTCAATGTATCATGTCAGAGAAATTGTCCGCCGGGTTAACGAGGAAATTAACGCGGTCCGACGGGAACTTTTGCATCTGGAAAAGGCGGGTATGTTAAACAAAGAGCGGCGCGCCAACCGGTTATTTTATTTTTTCCGCAAAGAACACCCGCTTTATTACGATTTGCTGGCTTTGATGGCAAAAACAACGGGTTTAGGCGGAAATTTAATTAAGAACAAAACCAAAATGGGAAAAGTTAAATTTGCCATGTTTTCCGGGAAATATGTCAGGAAGCTGGCTCCTTCTACAGACAGCGTGGATTTATTATTGGTCGGACAGGTAGTTCTGCCGGAATTATCGGTTTTTATCAGGCAGGAAGAGGCCAAACTCGGACGGGAATTGAATTATACGGTGATGAGCGAGGAGGAATTTGCTTTTCGCAAGAAACGCCGCGACCCTTTTATTATGGATATTCTTTCCGGCTCCCGGACTATGATTATCGGAGACGAAGAAGAGCTGGTAAAAAATTGATATGCGAACCCCCACCAGAAAACTGCTATGGTTTATTGTTGTTCTGACGCTTATGGCAATAGTGGTTGATTTGCCAAAGGACTTTCAGGTTAAGTTTACTCTGGGGAATATAAAAGTGGACAGAATAATCTCTGCACCGAATTTAAATATCAATCTCGGGCCGCTGCAGTTTTCCCGGGACTTAGCTATTAAAGAAGGTTTAGATTTGGCCGGAGGCACGCATTTGGTGTTATCGGCCGATATGAAGGATATAAAACCGGCTGACAGAAATACGGCTTTGGCCTCCGCTGCTAATATTATCTCCCGGCGCGTTAATCTTTACGGCGTTTCTGAACCTGTGGTGCAAACTGCCAGAACCGGACAGGATTACCGAATTATTGTAGAACTGCCCGGAGTTAAAAACATTGACCAGGCCATAAGTTTGGTAGGGCAAACTGCCAGGCTGGATTTTAGGGAATTTAAAAACGCCACGGCTTCCGCCATGATTGTACCCACGCTGGAAAATACCATAGATACCAAAGTTACAGGAAAAGATTTACAAAGCGCTCAGGCGGATTTTGATCCCCAATCTGGTGCGCCGGTGGTTTCTTTTACTATGACCGGCGATGGCGCCGTGAAATTTGCAGCCTTAACCAAAAAACTTTTAAATAAGCCTCTGGCGATTTTTTTGGACAATATGCCAATTTCCTGGCCGACTGTTAACGCGGTCATTTCTCAAAACGGAGTTATAACCGGGAATTTTACTACCGAACAGACAAAGCAGCTGGCCTTACAGCTTAACGCCGGAGCCTTGCCCGTGCCCATAAAAATTATAGAACAAAGAAATGTGGGGGCAACTTTAGGCAGCCAGTCGGTGCATAAAAGCGTTATTGCCGGAGCCATCGGTTTGTTTGTGGTGGCGATGTTTATGCTTTTAAATTACGGCAAAATGGGATTTATGGCAGACCTGGCGCTTTTAATTTACAGCCTGTTAACTCTGGCCTTATTTAAACTGATTCCTGTCACGCTGACTCTGGCAGGAATCGCCGGTTTTATTTTGTCCATAGGAATGGCGGTTGATGCCAATATTTTGATTTTTGAGAGAACCAAAGAGGAAAAACGCTGGGGGAAAAACGATGTGGCAGCCATAGAGTTGGGGTTTAACCGCGCCTTTCCCAGCATCAGAGACAGCAATGCCTCAACCTTGATTACCTGCGCGGTATTATACTGGTTTGGCACAGGCATAATAAGAGGGTTTGCCTTAACATTGGCGGTAGGGGTTTTAGTGTCCTTATTCAGCGCCATTACCGTAACAAGAACTTTTTTAAGATTATTTTATCGTCAGAAATAAATACCTTGTTATTCCCGATCCAATCCCCGCCTGCGCGGGGACGAATCTATAAAATGAGCAAGCTCTTTCTAGCGAAATAATTTATATAGATTCCCGCTTTTGCGGGAATGACAGAAGAAAAATTTATGTTAGACATTATCGGTAAAAAATGGTTTTATTTTCTTTTTTCCGCTTTGATTATTGTGCCGGGAATTTTTTCTCTGGTTAAATATGGTTTAAGGCTCTCAATTGATTTTACCGGCGGTACGTTACTTGAAATTCAAAATTTAAATATCAAAAATCAAAATGATATAAATAAGATTAAAAATATTTTTACTCAAAACAAAATAGAAGTCAGCTCGGTTAGTAAGTCCGGAACTTCTTCTTATATTTTCCGCACCAAACAAATGAGCCGGGAACAAAATACCATAGTGGAAAAAGCTATCGATAAGGAATTCGGGCAGACGCAGGAGCTCCGTTTTGAATCGGTCGGTCCAACTATCAGCAGAGAGTTGGCCCAGAATGCCATTTTGGCGGTTATTTTTGCCTCCATAGCTATAGTTTTGTATATTGCGTGGTCTTTCCGGGGGGTACCCGCCCCCTATACTTCTTATAAATTTGGGATATGTGCCGTGGCTGCGCTTTTGCATGATGTTTTAGTAGTGGTGGGAATATTTTCATTGTTTGGACACTTTTTTCAGGTGGAAGTTGATTCTCTTTTTGTCACCGCCATTTTAACGGTTATCGGTTTTTCGGTTCATGATACCATTGTGGTTTTTGACAGAATCAGAGAAAATCTTGTGAAAATGCCGGGCGTAAAATTTGCCCAAGTGGTTAACGAGTCCATTTTGCAAACTTTGGCCAGATCTCTTTCCACCTCTTTAACCGTGCTTTTTACGCTTTTGGCCCTTCTTCTTTTTGGAGGAGAAACCATCAAATGGTTTATAGTCGCTCTTTTGGTTGGTATTGCCTCCGGAACTTATTCATCTATTTTTAACGCTTCTCCGCTTTTGGTAATATGGGAAGAAAAGAAGTAATTCTTTTAAGAAGAAGTTCCCTTTGGTTTTTTGCCGGTTCTTCTGTTATTTCCTGAAAAAGTTTTTCTAAAACTTCCCCCACCTTTGGTCCCGGTTTAATCTGCAAAACCTGCATTACATCGTTGCCGTTGACTTTTAAATCTTTAACAGACGGTGTATGTTTTTGAACATCAATAATCCTTTTTTGATAAAGGCGCAATCTCCATGACGTGGCCGTTTGTAAGCCTCCGCCCAATCTGTCGGCAATCCGCAAATCCACCATATCCTGAATTAAATCTATGCCGACCCTTCTGATAAAACGCCTGATGGCAGAATCGGTTTGATGTTCATCAACCGTAAACTGGTGCCAGCGGACCAAAATCCATAATTTATTTTTTTGCTCTTTAGACAGGCGCAGTCTTTCGGAAATTTCTTTAACAAGTCTGGCTCCGGCTGTTTCGTGATTATAAAAAGTTATAGTCCCGCTTGGCAAAACGCGGCAGGTTTTGGCCTTGCCAATATCATGTAGAAGGGTGGCCAGCCTGACAACGGGATCTTTTGACGGACAGTTTTTTAAGGATAAAAGACTGTGGGTGCCAACGTCATAAATATGATGTCTGCCCGGGCTTTTTTGGTCAACGCCAAAACAGTTTTCCAACTCCGGCAAAATCTCTTTTAACAGCCCGGTTTGGTGCAGAAACATTACTCCCTCGTAAGGAAACGGCGAGGCCAGAATTTTTAAAAGTTCGTCGCGGATTCTTTCCCAGGAAATAGAACTAATTAGTTTGGCGTTGTTTTTTATGGCGGAAAAAGTTTTTGGTTCAATAGTAAAACCAAGTTCGGATGCAAACCTGATGGCCCGCATCATGCGCAGGGCATCCTCGTTAAATCTGGCATTGGCATCGCCGACAGCTTTAATTATTTTATCTTTTAAGTCTTTCTGTCCACCAAAAAAATCAACAAAAACATACTTATTGTCCACCACTTGAAATGTATCTTGCAGGTCACGGCCGTGGGTTGTAATATACAAGCCCATAGCAATAGCATTGACGGTTAAATCCCTTCGTTTTAGATCTTCTTCTAAGGTTTGACCCCAGCTCACTTTATCGGGGTGTCTTTTGTCAGAATATCCTTTTTCACTTCTGAACGTGGTTATTTCGTAAATATCGTTTTCATCTTCAATAAAAACATCGGGAAACTGTTCTTTTAAGTGTTTTAAGCTAACTCCGACAGTGCCGTATTTATTATCATAAAAAGAGTTAGGAAATAGTTTTTGAATTTGTTCGGGTGTAGCGCTGGTGGTAAAATCCCAACCATAAGTTTTTTTGCCTAAAAGCGTATCTCTGACAGAGCCACCAACGGCCCAGGTTTCAAAGCCATGTTTTTGAAGAGTAGCGATAATTTTTAAAGCAGATTCGGGTAGAGAAATGTTTGTCATACTGCTATTATATTACCACAACATATGATAAAAACCTGGAAAATACTTTCTGATAACCACAAAGATCTTTTAACCACGCTATTGGTTAACCGCGGCCTAAAAACCAAAAAAGAACAAGAGGAATTTTTGCATCCGGTTTTGCCTTTTGAATTTACGGCCAAAGATGTTGGGATAAAAGAAAAAGAATTAAAAACAGCTTTAAAAAGAATTGGGAAGGCCATTAAAAATCAGGAGCAAATTGTAGTTTACGGCGATTACGACTGCGACGGGATTTGCGCTACTGCCATTATGTGGATAACCCTTCATAATTTAGGGGCCAAAGTTCTGCCTTTTATTCCCGACCGCGTTGAAGAAGGATACGGTCTGTCAGTTTCAGGACTGAACAATTTAAAACAAAAAATACCGGAGACAAAACTAATTATCACCGTTGATCACGGCATTGTGGCCGCGGAGCAAACCGATTATGCCCAAAAAAAACTTGGCTGGGACGTGATAATTTCCGACCATCATACTTTAGGAAGAAAAATTCCCAAAGCTTTGGCAATTGTTCATACCACCAAACTGGCAGGTTCTGGTGTGGCTTGGTTTCTGGCCCAGCAAATTATTTCCTATGTAAACGATTCTGGACAAGCCAGTATGACAAGTATCTCTTGTTTAGATTTGGCAGCCCTTGGTACTATTGCAGACCTAGTACCACTGCAGGGTCCCAACCGCAGCATTGCCAAATTTGGTCTGGAACAAATTCATCAAACCAAGCGAATAGGACTTCTGGCTCTTATAAGAGCGGCAGGACTGATTAAAGAAAATATAGAAACATACGAAATAGGGTACATTTTGGCTCCCAGGCTTAATGCTCTGGGAAGAATTGATAATGCTTTGGATGCTTTAAGATTGTTATGCACAAACGATGCGGTTAAAGCCAACCGGCTGGCCCAAAGATTAAACGAAGTAAACGGACAACGGCAAACATTAACAGAAGAAACAACACTTCATGCAAAACAGATAACAGAAAACAGTAAACAGAAAACAAAATTGCTCTTTATTTCTCACGAAACGTACAATCAGGGTGTCATCGGCCTGGTGGCAGGAAGACTGGTGGAGGAATTTTATCTTCCGGCAATCGTGGTAGCCAAAGGCGAAGAAATTTCTAAAGGTTCAGCCCGTTCTATAACCGGTTTTAATATCGTGGAAGCCATCAGAAACTTTTCTGATTTGTTAGTTGGTGTGGGCGGGCATCCTATGGCGGCTGGGTTTACGGTTGAGACAAAAAAACTGGAACTTCTGGAAAAAAATCTTAAAGATTTTGCCCAAAAACAAATTGCAGAAAGCCAGCTAAGCAGAGAGCTAAAAATTGATTGCGAACTGAAATTATCAGAGTTGGACGAAAAAATTTACCAGCAGATTGAAAAATTGCGGCCGTTTGGCATGGCCAATCCCGAACCGGTTTTTATGTGTGAAGTTGAGGCGGTGGAAACAAGACTGGTGGGAAACACACAAAAACACTTAAAACTAAGAGTGTGCTCCAGTAAACAGACAACAGATAACAGAAAACAAAATATCTACGACGCGATAGCATTTAATTTTTCCATTTTATATTCCCAAATAAAAGCGGGTGACAAAATCAAACTGGCCTACAATTTGGCCAGAGATACTTGGAACGGAAAAGACAAATTACAATTAAGAGTGAGGGATATAAAGATATGAATTTTTCAAAAAGATAGTTCACGTTTAATTCTAACTATTTTCGGCATACCTAGCTTAGGTTTTAAATCGCGAGATTCGTTACGACTAATACTGTTAGCAATTCCTTCTACTATAGGAATTATTGATCTGATTTTTTCTTCTGGCATTCTGCCTATAAGTTGGTTATAAACAGAAGTTGTAGCAGCTTCTACGCTTTTAGCTTTAGAAAATGCCATATTTCCTTTCTGGCAGTGGTAGAATAAGATCATTTTAATGCCATATATTATTTTTGGCAAGACTAAATAAAGTATTATCTCTTTATTCCCACGCCTTCTCCACTAACGCCTCCGGAAGCAGAAACTCTGTTGCCTTTGCTGTCAGTGGTAAAATTATGTTTTCCCATCATACGGGCAACTTCGTCAGTAATTCCGGCCACATTTGGGTTAACTCCCGGCGGAGGATCAAACCATTCGCACCCAGGTTGAATTGCTTTGTTTTTTCCTGTTTCAAAATTCCTGTCCGGAGCCATATTTTTTACCTCCTTTTATAAAAAATTAGTTAATAAATTAAACAGTTTAACTTCAATAAATACCGCATACTGTAGTATGAGAGTTACCGCCCATCATCCAACTTCGTTCAGATTCTTTTTCCCTTGCAACTCACATTCATTCAGGTTTGGTCGTTGCATCCGCCCTTGTTGAAACTTCGTCCCGTCGTCTACTAATTTACCCATAAATCCCATTAATTTCTCGCTTTTCGCAAGGTCTACGTCCTTGCCTCAAAGTGTCAAAATTAAGGGATTGTTGGTTGTAAAACTCGTCTACATTACATTTGACTCGTTAACAACCAACAAAAACCTCCCTTTTTGGGAGGCCGGATTTTTTGTTTACTGTTTTCTGTTTGCTGTTGTCTGACTAATTTCTTTCCGCCCCCCAAAAAAACCTAGAGGTCAATAATGACCCAAAGGTTAAGGAGGTTAATAATCTGGAAAGAAACTGTCTTCATAAACAAAATTTTTTCCCGACTATTGCGGGAAACCAATTAAATTTAAAATAACACAGCATAATCAGCTTGTCAAGAGTTGATGCGATATTGACAAGAGAATTATTTTGTATTATATAATCACTTTAGAACTATGATGCTGATGACACAGCGGAGTTAAAGGAAGAAAGTCCTGAGTTAATAGAAGGATAAGTAGAACCTTTCGGGAGGTTCCCGTTATAGAACAAAGAGTGTATCGGAAACGGAGCACTTGAAGACAAAAGTAAGGTGGCACAGCGTTAAAAACGCCCTTACAAGTTATCAAAAGTTTGATAATTTGTGAGGGTTTTTTTATGACTAACGAAGACAATGATAACAACAAACACAAAAATTCTATTTATCCAAACAGGTGGTACTATCGACAAGGACTATCCGAAAAAAATAAGAAGCTATGGATTTGAAATAGCAAATCCTGCCGTGGAACGGATAATAACAAGAGTTAAACCTACGTTTCGTTATAGAATTATTTCTCTTTTAAGAAAAGACAGCCTTGATTTAACAGAAAAAGACAGAGAACTAATTTACAAAACATGTTTAAAAGTTCCAGAAGAGAAGATAATTATTACTCATGGAACAGATACCATGATAAAAACGGCGAAACAGCTATGTGCTATTAAAAACAAATCGATTATTATGACAGGTTCTTTACTTCCGGAAAAATTTTATGATTCAGAGGCAATGTTTAACATCGGCTGTGCTGTTGGAGCAATAAATCTTGTAAATAAAGGAGTATATATTGCGATGAGCGGAAAGATTTTTCTTTGGAACAGATGTAAAAAAAGTCCAAAGACCGGACGATTCGTCAGCTCAATAGTAAATTAAACAAAATTATGTTAGCATCGATTTAGATTATGGAACGCACTTTGATTAAAGATACCATTAATAAAATCGGACAAACTGTACTTTTGCAGGGTTGGGTAAAAACCGTTCGAACTCATGGCGGTCTTATATTTTTAGATTTGCGGGATAGTACAGGCGTTGTTCAGTCGGTGGTAAACAAAGTTAAAAACGAAGATGTGTTTAAAATTGCTAAAACTTTAACACCAGAAAGTTCAGTAGAAATAATCTGTGAAGTGAACAAAAGACCGGAAGGTCTGGATAATGCCAAGATGACTACCGGTGGCGTAGAGGCGGAAATTAAAGAAATAAAAAGTTTTGTTTTATCCAAAACCCCGCCTTTTCCCGTGGACACAGAAGGATATGAAATTAACGAAGAAATACGTCTGAAATACCGTTATTTAGATATTAGACGTCAACGTCTTTCTAGAAATCTTCACTATCGCTCTCAATTTATTAATTTGATTAGAGAATATTTCTTAACACACGATTTTGTAGAGGTAGAAACACCGTATTTAAGTTCTCCCACCCCAGAAGGAGCCAGAGATTTTTTGGTTCCCAGTCGATTGCAAAAAGGGAAGTTTTATGCACTGCCGCAATCGCCACAGCAATATAAACAACTTTTGATGGTGGCAGGACTGGAACGATATTTTCAAATAGCCCGATGTTTTCGCGATGAAGATCCGCGGGCCGACAGGGCATATGGGGAATTCACCCAACTAGATTTGGAAATGAGTTTTGTGCAAAGGGAAGACGTGATGGCAATTGTTGAGGACATGTTAATTAAAGTCTATAAAAAAATCGGTGCCAAAATTAAAGAAATACCCTTTCCGATTTACACTTACCAAGAAGCTTTGAAAAAATTTGGTTCAGACAAGTTTGATTTAAGAAGCGAAGAAGACAAAAAACAGAACGTCCAAGCTTTTGCCTGGGTGATGGATTTTCCTTTTTTTGAAAAAACTGAAGAAGGCGGTTGGACTTTCACCCATAACCCCTTCTCTGCACCCCTACCAGAGTTTAAAGAACAACTTCTGCAAAAGAAAAATATTGCCCAGATATTAACTTCACAATATGATTTGGTATGTAACGGACTAGAGGTTGGTGGAGGAAGCATTCGCAGCCACGAGGCTGAGGTTCTCAAGGCAGTTTTTGAAATTATGGGCTATAAAGACGAAGAAATAAAAGCAGAATTTGGACACATGCTGGAAGCATTTTCATATGGAACTCCCCCTCACGGTGGCATTGCGCCGGGAATTGACAGACTGCTTAGTTGTCTTCTTAAAGAGCCTAATTTGCGGGAAGTCATAGCTTTCCCCATGTCTAGCGGCGGCAAAACGGCGGTTATGGATGCTCCGGCAGAAGTTAGTCAGCCTCAGCTTAACGAACTTTCTATTATGATAAAAACAGGCCAGAAAGACCAATCGCTTTTTGAAAGCATCAAGCAGCTGCTTAATGAAAACAAAATGAGCTACGATGTTTTAGAACATGAAGCTGTTTATACTTCCCAAGAGGCCGCTAAAGTGCGGGGAACAAAAATTTCACAAGGAGCCAAAGCCCTAATTATGGTCGGCGATAAAAAACCCTTAATGGTGGTTTTGCCGGCCGACAGAAAGGTTGATTTTAAAAAATTAAAAGCATCCTGCCAGATAAAAGATTTAAAAATGGCATCGGCTGAAGAGGTGAAAAAAATTGCCGGGGTGGAAATTGGCGCCGTGCCGCCTTTTGGAAACTTGATGGAAACTCCTTTGTATCTTGATAAAAATTTAGCCAAAGAAAACGAAATAGTATTTAATGCAGGTATGCACACAAAATCCATCTTAATGAAATATTCCGACTATTTAAAAGCAGCAAATCCGGTTCTGGGAGATTACACCTCATAATCCTATAATTATTATGGCGATCAACAATTGATTGTCATAGCGCCATTTGCAAGGCCTCGCCTTGCAAAACATCATAAAACAATGTACTGTAAAAATATGCCGGCTAAAAATTCATTAAAGCAGTATGCAGAAGAAAGTTGTTACCATCTTTATAACCGCGGCGTGGAGAAAAGAGATATTTTTTTAGATAAACAGGATTACAGCGTATTTTGCTCTTATTTAAAGACCTATCTATTGCCAAAAGATGAAATCGGGTTATATTCTTTAATTTCATCACAAGATGCAAAAATAGAAGAAAAAGATAAGGCTATAAAACTTCTGAGTTTAAATAATTTTAGTAACGAAATTAATCTTTTGGCATTTTCGCTTCTTCCAAACCACTTTCACTTACTGGTTAAACAAACTTCTGCTAACGGTATAGATAAATTTATGAATTCATTGCTTACAAGATATGTGATGTATTTTAATAGAAAATATCAACGGATTGGACCTCTTTTTCAGGGAGTATATAAGGCAGTTTTGGTAAACAGCGACGAACAATTGTTGTGCCTGTCTCAATATATACACAATAATCCGATAGAATTTCTTGGAGTTACTTTTAAGGATTGGAAGAATGTTATTTGGCCATTTTCACTACCAGAGTATTTAGGAGAAAGAAAAACAGAGTGGGTTAAAACCCAAACTATATTAGACTATTTTAATAAAACCAATCCGAATCAATCATACGGAAACTTTATGAGAAACGAAGAAAAATCTGCACTCATAGAACCTATAGCAATAGATATATAGAAAATTTTATTATTCTGATGCCATTTGCAAGGCCTCGCCTTGCAAACGATACTATGAAAAATGTTAAAAGAAAACTGGATTTTTCGCGTTTTTTAACGGAGTTTAAAGAAAACAAAGAAAGATACTTAATCTTTTGCTTTTTCTTTTTGCTTTTACTTTTAATTCCCGGCCAAAGCTATTATCAGACCCTGACTTTAATTTCCCAAGAAAAAAAGTTTTTGGATTTGCCTTTTTTGGTACCATTGCCAGCGCCATATCCTCAAAAGACGGCAAAAATGAACGCACCTCAAATTAGCGCCCTATCTGCCATAATTATGGATGTTGATTCTCAAGTTGTTATGTATAGTAAAAACCCAAGAGAGAAACTTTTGCCGGCTTCAACAACCAAAATTATGACTGCTCTGGTGGCTTTAAATCGTTGGCAGCCAGAAGATGTTTTGCCGGTTCCTTTGGCAGCCACACAAAAAGCTGATGCCACAGACAGCGCGCTTATGGGGCTTGTTGGGGGAGAAAAATTAACCTTAAAATCACTTTTGTACGGACTCCTTCTTAATTCAGGAGGGGACGCTGCATACACTTTATCAATGGATTATGAAGGAAGTAGAAGCGGTTTTATTAAGGCTATGAACCAGAAAGTTGAGCAGTTGCATTTAACGGACACAAAATATCAAAACGAGATAGGTTTTGATGATAGTAATCAACAAACTTCAGTTTTGGATTTGGCCAGACTGGCAACCCTTGCCCTGAAAAACCCTCTTTTTAGCCAAATAGTGGCTACTAAAAATGTTACGGTAAGCGACGAATCTAAAACCCACTGGTATCATTTGCAAAACCTCAATGAATTATTGTGGGAAGAACCGGGCGCCGAAGGAGTTAAAACCGGTTTTACCAATGATGCCGGAGAATGTTTAGTGGCAGAAGTAAAAAGAAACGGACACCGGGTTTTAACTGTGGTCTTAAAAAGCAGCGACAGATTCGGCGATAGTAAAAAACTTATAAACTGGGCGTTTGCTAATTTTTCCTGGGTCACTTTGCCAGCCAATCGGTAGATATGCCGGGAACGTAGGCGGTAAAGCCCTTGTCTCCCTCAAAAACATAAACCGGTTCCAAAAACTCCATGGCAGAAAAAGGATAGTAGTATGCCAGATATATATTTCTGATACTGATAAGATTGGTGCCGGCAGTACCCATAGAGGCAATATAACCTTTACCGCTGTTTAAATCATTCCAGGCCTGGGAAACCGGCCGTAAAGGGTAGGTGGAAAAAGTCTCCGTTTCGATCTGCCAAACGGTAAAATGAATTTCCACAAAGCGTCTGGTATTGTCTTTGATTCCGGAAAAAACAACATATAAAGGAGAAACAGTCGGGGCATCTGATAAGAGCGGCAACTGGTCCAAATCGTTCCGGAAGAAATCAACGCGAACCAAATCAGCAGAAGAAACTGACGAAGTGGGAATAAGCTTGTTCAGGGATGCCTGATAAAAAGTCACCGAGGTTTTACCATTAATAATTTCATCAGGAGCCAGATTTAAATTGGCAAAAAAGTTGCGTGCCTCTGTGGTTGCCGCATCAGTGTCCGGCAAGTCTTTCTGGACAAAAAGCGAGGCATCGCTGCTCCAGTCATATTTGACGTCAAAATTGCCGGTGGCAATATCATATCTTAGTGTCCTAAGCGGTGTTGTAGAGTCGGTCCACTGCCTGACGGTTGACGAAACAACAACAGGGTCGGCGGTAAAACCCAGTTTTTTAGCCTCATCCTGCGCTCTTTGCAAAGACAGTAGTGTTTCTTTGCCTGTCGGCATAAAGTAAACCTTGCCAATGGCAGGTAAAGTTGGCAAGTTGCCGGAAATTGTATCCAGACTATAAACTAAATTTGCCGATGGCGAAGATTCCGGAAATTTCGGCTGGGGAACTTGGCCAAAAGCCACTGAAGGAGGCGGCGGGGGCGGGGGATGAAGTTCTGCCCAGATTTCCAGGGCATACCCAATGGCAAACTTGAGTATTAGGAATACGACCAGCCCGATAATTGTGAAATTAACGCCTTTTCTTGTATAGTATGCAGTTTCAGTAAGAGATGCCATAGTTTCGATATTTGGATATTACGATATTAAGATATTAAGAAAATTTTGGGCTTCGCACACAGTATTCTAATATCCTAGTATCATAATATCGTCACTAATTGAGTATAACTTTAATTGCTGTTAAAATTCAATCACTTATGAAAACAGTCAGAACCAGAATAGCTCCTTCGCCGACCGGCTATCCGCATATAGGCACCATTTATCAGGCGCTTTTTGATTATGCCTATGCCAAAAAATTCGGCGGCCGGTTTATTGTCCGTATTGAAGATACGGACAGAAACAGATTGGTAGAGGATGCCGAGAATAAAATTTTTTCGGGTTTGGACTGGTTTGGTTTAATTGAAAACGAAAGCGCCAGAAAAGGCGGAAAATTTGCGCCGTACCGGCAATCGCAGAGGCTTAATATTTATAAGAAATACGCCGAAGAATTAGTGCAAAAAGGCAATGCGTATTATTGCTTTTGCAGTAAAGAAAGACTGGAGGAAATCCGGCAGCTAATGCAAAAAGCGGGAAAGCCGCCCATGTATGACAAACACTGCAGGAATTTACCTAAAGAAGAAATAGAAGCAAATCTCAAGAAAAAAAACCCGTTTGTTATTCGTTTAAAAGTGCCGGAAAATAAAACTATTGTGGTTAAAGATGAAATCAGAGGAGAAATTTCCTTTGATTCCAATACCATAGACGATCAGGTTATTCTTAAGGCAGACGGTTTTCCAACCTATCATTTAGCGGTTGTGGTTGACGATCATCTGATGGAAATAAGTCATGTGGTTCGCGGCGAAGAATGGTTAAGTTCGGCGCCAAAACATTTTCTGTTATATGATTTTTTTGGTTGGGAAAAACCGCTTTTTTTCCACACTCCGATTATCCGTAATCCTGACAAGTCAAAGTTTTCCAAAAGACAGGGACATACCAATATTGATTGGTATAAAGAACAGGGATATTTGCCGGAAGCCATT
>JAMDAL010000036.1 GCA_023484305.1 Patescibacteria group bacterium
TGAAGAAAAAATAAATGTCATAATAAGTATTGGCTTATGGCTTTTTAATAAATCCCAAAGACTGCATACCAGAAGTCCGCCCAAAAACAAAGCTCCTGCGTACACTTTGTAAATTATTAAAGTTCCGCCGATTAAGGTTATTAAAATTGCCAATTCTTTTTTCGGGCTTACTGACATCTTTGTCAAAAGAAAAACTGTTGCCAGAAAAAGGAAGGAGGAAAGGGCAAAAGAAGGATTAATCGCCATAGAAAACGGCTGGGATAACCAGAAAGAAGATTCGTGCCAGTCAAAACCGGGATATCTGATAAAGAGCGGCAAAACATAGGCAAAACTTCCGGTAAAATAACCAAAAATCACAGCTAAGTTGGCGCCAAAAACAGATTTAGTCAAGGCTCTACCCGCAATATACAAGGATAGACCAAAAAGCAGGGTTAAAAGGAAGGGAAAAAGACGAAAGTAAAAATCCAAATTATTAAAAACGCCAAGAAAAAGATAAGAAGCGCCAAACAAATGCGCAAAATAGTGATAATTAGTCAGCGGCAAAGGCGCAAATCCCGGATGAAGGGGCGGAATCTGGCGCACCAGCTCTTCCATTAAACCTAAATGCCAAAATGCATCACGATACTCGGTAAAGGAAAGGCTTCCGCCGACATTTTGCCAGCCGCTTCTAAAAAGAATACTGCCTGAGGCCAAAGCTCCGGAAATAATCAAAAATACGGAAAATATATTATTTTTATTTAACGGTAACCAAGCAAAATTTTGGATCCGCCTTCGCCATGGTTTCGATTGACGGGCAAGCCAGAATAAAGAAACAAGGCTAACAATAACGTAAACAAGAAAACGTGCGTTTAGACTGCCAAAAATGTATAATAAAAGCGTAAGGCCGCAAATTCCCGCCGCCAAAGAAACAGACAATTTTTCAATTCTGGTTAAAGGAATTCTCAAAAAGCCGGTCAAATACAATCCGGGCAGTAACACTAACCAACCTGTCAGTAAAACGAAAATAAATACTTCCCAAAGATAAAATAATATATTCATACTATAGGTTGTAAGGTCGGGTGTTATAAAAGGCTTTAGTAAGCCTTAAAACAGACCCGACCTGCCAAAATGTCCAAGATAAAAATCTAAAATCGCGTGCCTTTTTGTTTTGTCAGTAAATAACTGTTGCATACTTTCGCGCCATAGGGCAAACTTAGTTTTTATACTTGCGTATTTAAATCCAAAAAGCAATCTGTTTCTGGTTTGATAATACACATGCAGTTCTGATCCCGGTTTGCCGCTGGCATTGGCATTTTTATGCCAAAGAAAACCTTTGGGCGAAAACCAGATTTTAAATCCCGCCAGTTTAGCCCTTTGGCATAAATCGGCGTCTTCTAAATATAGAAAATATTTATCATCCAACAGGCCGATTTTTTCCAGAACCTCCCTTTTTATAAACATCGCGCAGCCGGAAACAAAATCTGTTTCTTCTGCCTTTTCAAACTGGCCGATGTCTACTTCGTCAACACCGCGATGGGACAAATAGACATTATGCCAATCAATCAGTCCTCCGGCATACCAAATGACTTTTCCCCTTTCTTTTTCCTGGTAACGCTCTTTGCGGTATTCACAACCGGAGGCAAAATATATTTTGGGGCCTATAATACCGGCTCCGGGATGTCCGGCAGAAAATTCTAATAAACTTCTTAGCAGATATTTATCAACCAAAGTATCGTTATTCAAAAGCAAAATAAAATCAGCCTTATTATCAAGGGCTTTTTTAATCCCCGCGTTGTTCCCTCCGGTAAAACCCAAATTATTTTTATTTGCAATAAAACTCAGGGGCATATTTTGATCTTTAGAAGCAAATTCTTTGATTTTTGCCAATGAGTCGCCGGTTGGATTATTGTCAACAACAATAATCTGACAGTTTTGCAAATTTGGCAAAACCCGTAGAGATTTTAGGCATTCTACAGTATCTGTATGCCCGTTATAGTTAACAATAACAATGGCAATATTAGAATTATTTTCTGTCATAATCCAAGCTTCCGGCGCAGTCTGTAGAATAATTTTTCCGGAGGAAATTTTGATTCCCGGCCAAGAACCGTATTTTGCCAGTAACGATAATCTTTCGCCGCCTTTTTAGTTTGAACAAAAAATTGGGGAAGTATATTTTTTGGTTCCTCCAAAACAAATTTCTGTTTTTCCCAAATTTTGGCAAAAACGATCTCGCTGTAAAAAGCCTGAAGCAGACTTAAAACTAAACCGTGAAGGCCGTCTTTATACCCTTCCTGTTTAAAATAGGTTTTTAAAAAATCGTTAACGGGGAAAAAAATGGCATCGCTCCATTTAAGTTTATTTCCGCCGTCTGTAAATACTTCAACTTCGTTTTCGGTATAAATTTTATCCATTTTATATAAAAATTGTGAGATTGTTTCGTAGTTATAGTGAATAAGATAGTTCTTCAAGTATTCTGTTGTACCCTTTATCTCTAAATGTTCATGAATGTGCTGGCAGGGAAATTTTCCCAGACCTTTCTTAAACAATCGCAGGTGGTAATCAGGATTCCAGAGGGAATGCTTAATCCATTTGCCAAAAATGATGTTTTTTCGCGGCAGCCAATACCCGGCGTATCGGGGAGAAACAAGAACTTTTTTAATTTCCTGTGCCAGCTCCAACGTTACTTCCTCATCCGCATCTAAATTTAAAATCCATTCGCCGGCGGCTTTTTCAAAACCGTAATTTTTATTCACGTTAAGCATCAGGTTGTTGGGAATGCTAAAAACTTTGGCGCCAAAATCCTCGGCTATTTTTTTGGTTTTATCACTGCTCTGATTGTCCACCACTATCAATTCGTCTGCCCAAGCCACGCTTTGAAGCGTCCTGGCAAGGTGTTTTTCTTCGTTATAGGCAGAAATGACAATTGATAGTTTTTTCATTGCTTCCTCTTTAAAAGAAGGGCTGTCTGTTTAATAATTTCGTCTCTGGCCAAGAACCAAACAATAACCGCATAACTAACCATCCCTATTATTATAGCAACTAAAAGCGTGATTAAATTGGTGGTTATTGTCCTCAAAGCTATAAAAACCACAAGGCTCATAAACATGGTCGCCCAAAAAGGACGCTGGATGCTTTGCCAAAAAGAAAAATCTACTATCTTTTTAACCAAATAAATCGTAATTACAATGGTTAAGGTGACTAAAAACGAAGCTGCGGCCACGCCGTTATAGCCGAACCGATAAATAAACAAAGGGGTTAAAATCCAGGTCAAAGTCGTCCAAAAAACCATTAATTTAAGGGTTGTTTTAACCCTGCCTGTGGCGTCCAAAGTATTAACCAAAATGTTGGAAAGCGAAGAAACAGCTGCATTCAGACTGAAAAAATATAGGCTGAAAAGCGCCGGTTCCCATTTTTGGTAATGGGGAATAAATTTAATAAAATATGACGAAGTCAGAATTAGCCCGGATAAAATAGGAAAAAGAAAAAATGATGTGACAAATAAAGATATTTCCACTGCCCGGCGCAAAAGTTTAACGTCATGCTGAAATCTGGAATAGGCGGAAAAAGTAACTTTGGTGATGCTGTCAACCAAAAATCTAAAGGAAAAAAACGCCCATTTTTGCCCCCAGCCTATAAACCCCAGTTGGGAAAACGGCAAAATCTTGGCTAAAAACGTCGTTAACAGGTCGTCTTTAATTGTTCCTAAAATGCTTTTTGCCTGAAACTGAATTCCATAAGACAGCATTTTTAAAGAACGCCTGGTCAATTGTAAATGAGGCTTCCAGGGAAAAACCAAATAATAGGCCGGAATTCCCGCCAGAGCGGAAATCAAAGTTGACCAGGTATAGCTTGACACACCCCAGCCCTTAAAAGCCAAAACGACGACAATGACGTTAAAAAACAGGGATTCCACAATTTGAGGAATAATGACTTTATCAAATTTAAGATGCCTTTCCAGAAGAACTGCCGGAATGGTTTTAAAGGAAGAAAGAAATAAAGTGAAAATTAAAACCAAGAGAAGTTCCCTGCCGTTTTGAGCCAAATGGAAAAAAGAAGCAATTGCGCTTTGACCAAACCAAAAAAATAGGAAAATGGTTAGAGTCACCAGCATTTGCAAAGTAAAGGCGGTTGCCAATTCTTCTTCTAAAACTTCCTGGTGTTTTTGGACAATGGCAGCTCCGAACCCGAAATCGGTAAAGAAATTAATAATGCGCATAATAGCGGTCACAGCAATATAGATGCCAATTGCCGCCGGAGAAAGAAAAACGCTAAGCAGGGAAAAAGCTGCCAAAGAGATAATTTGCAGAAACATTGTCCGGGAAGTCAGAGCCACAACTCCGGTTACCGCGCGTTTTTTGATAAGCTCAATATCTATGGCTGGCGTTTCTGATTCCATGGCATAATTGTATCAAAAATGAGGTTATTTTGCTTGTTTAACAGGCTGTTTTTGCAATTCCCGCCAAAGTATCAGGCTTTCTTTTAAAGCGCGCAGTAAAACGCGCAGATTAGCCCCGGACTGCCTGCCGTATTTTCTCGGATAGTGATTAACGCTGACCTGTACAATTTTCAGACGGTTTTTTTTGGCCCTTGCCAGTATTTCTGTTGTTATCATCGCCCCTTCCGACTTAAGCGGGCTGATAGTTTTGATGGCTTTTTTAGTAAAAAGTTTAAATCCGCAATCAATATCTTTAAAATTAAAACCAAATAAAATATAGTCATGAATTTTTAAATACATCATCAATAAATGCCTGATCAGGGAGTCTTTACGAACACTGCGGTAACCTATCACCATATCATTGCCGTTTAGTTTTTCCAGGAATCCGGAGGCTTCCATAAAATCAAACTGGCCGTCGCCGTCCGTAAAAATCACCAGATCGTATTTGGAATTTTTTAATCCAGACTTTAAAGCTGCGCCATACCCCCGGTTTGGGTTATGTGAAATAAGACGCAAATTACTATGGCTTCTGGCTAATTTTCTGCCGATTCGGGCTGTGCCATCTGAGGAACCGTCGTCTATCATCAGGATTTCCCATTTTTGAGCCAATTTTTTAACAACAGGTATAGCCTTTAAAACAACCTGCTCTATATTATTTTCTTCATTCCAAAAAGGGAAAAAGACGGATAATTCCTTAACTTTTTTCATATTTGATCCCGGCCAGTATAACACCAAATATTGCTATTCCCAATAGCGATATAAGATTGGCCGTACTTCTTGCCGCAGTATTGGTTATGGCCGCCTCGATTTTATGCTCTCCCTTTGAAACAGTAAAAATTAAATAAGGCGAATCGGCAATTAATACCGGTTTATTGTCAACCCAAACTTTCCAACCCGGGAAATTGGCAATGGCTAAAGTTATTGTATTGTAGCTTTGGCTGCTTATACGAAAAGAAAGCGCGTCTGTTTTTTGCATCAGATCGTTAATTTTAGCAGGAGAGCCTGTATAAACCGTCTTGTTTGGTATCTTGCCGAAAAACTTTGGGACTGGAAAATTTTTAGACAAATATTCATCAGATATTTTAGAAGCTTCCCATTTAAGATGAAGGGGCGAGGTGTAATAGTCACTGCTTAGATTTAGATATTGCTGAGGCACGAAATATTTTGAATGAAAAGCAATAACAAATATAATGATTATAATAATTATAAAGTTTATACCAGTACTTTTGTTTTTATCCATCTTTTTTGTCAAAAACAAAACGACAAATCCGCTTAATAATGAAGAAAAAAAGACACTGAATTCCAAAAATCTCCACGGATATTGGATAAAGGCCATAGGCTTAATCAGCTCCCAAATTGGCTGAGAAAGTTTATTGGTTAAAAATACTGAAAGAAGAAAACCAAAAACACCAAGAAGAAAAACAGATTTTTGGTCATTGTAAACCTTGTATTTTTTATTAATCAAAATACCAAACAAAACAGCCAGGGCCATTAATAAAATATTTGGCTTACCGATTTTAAATGACATACCGCTTAAAAGTCCTGCAGAACCGCCAAACCCCCAGGGAAAATCCCAAATTTGAGAAAGAGCAATAAAGTTTTTATGAAAATCCGCTCCGCCGCCAATTTGTGAATAAACATTAGTGAGATTCATCTCCAGAAGAGCCGGTAACCAGTAAAAAGCAGAGATTGCCGAACTCAGAAAAATTAAGAATATAGTATTTATTAAATAGCGTTTTTTGTCCGAAGACTGCCACAACAACACCAAAAAAAATATAAACATAAAAGGAATAATCATAAATGCGGTTAAATTATGCGAAAGCACAACACCGCAAACACCACAGGTTCCGATTATTATTCCTTTCAAACCGTTCTTTTTGAAAATTTCATACATTCCCAAAAACACCAAGGGCAAAAACGCCATGGCCCAAAATTCACCAACAGCTCCCCGGACATAAATATCCAAGGCGTGATAAGGAGAATAAACATACAAAACGGCTGACAACAAACCTCCCCAAACTCCCCAAAGTCTTTTTGCCAAAACAAATATGGTGAAGGCTGCCAGAAGTATTCCCGCGCCCATCATAAGCTTTGTCGCCAATAACGCATTCATACCTAATATTGTGAACAGACCGCCAACATAGTACGGCAGGGGAGAATAAAAATTAAAAATCGGATAACCATATCCATATCCCAAATCCTTAACCCAACGGACAGGAAACTGTCCGTCTTTTAGGGCCAGCCCCATTTCATAAACCCGCTCAACCTGTACATTGTCATGAACGTTAAAAAACCCCTGGTGGAACAACGGTTTAACTGTCCAAAAACTTAATAATAGTAAAATTACAACTAAAAATATTTTTTTCATTTTTCTATCAAATTTGTCATCCTCCGGCCTGACCGGGCTCCATATAATAATTTATATTATAGATTCCCGCCTGCGCGGGGATGACATTGAAGATATAAATAAAACTACAATACAAAACAAGGAAAAAAGGCTTATTGTATCTGAAATTCTTCTGACCGGAGTTTCTGTAAATTTGAATTCTACTAAACTTTTTCCATCTTGTAATTTTAAAGTTATCAAACCTTGTTTACTAATAATAATATTCTTTTTTTGCCCGTTGACGAATGCTTCCCAGCCCGGAAAGTATAAAGTATTTATTTTAACCACTCCTCCGTTGCCTTCGTAAATAAACTGGGTTTTATTCGATTTTTCCAAAATACCGCTGATGTTTCCCGCGCCTTTGACAATTTCAATTTTATTCTCTGGTCTTTGGCGCGGCAAATTGTTTGCCCAAATCGGCGTGTATTCGTTTTGGACGGTAGTTGTGTCGTCGTTGGTCGTGTAGTATCCTTCGCCCCTATTAATAAACTGGCTGGGTTTGACATAATTGTAATTTAAAATCAAGGCGGCAATAATTATTACCATTGCCAAAACAAACCCTCTCTTTTTAAAAACAGAGACTGCATATCCTGCCAAAAAAGCGGAGGCAAAAGTTGTCACTGACAAAATGCGCCAGGGAAACTGAATTAAAGAAAGCCCGGGAATTATTTTCCAAAGAGATTGGGAAAAAGGGGTTATAAAAAAAATAGCAAAAAACGTGACTGCGAGAAAAAAAACAGATAACAATCCTATTTTATTGTCATCCCGAGCGAAGTCGAGGGATCTTTTACAAATCAAGTCTGTTGAGTAAGATTTCTCCGCTCCCCGCCACATCTTTGCAGATGTTGGCGGGTCGGTCGGAATGACATTTACTTTTTGCTTTAATTTATTAATTATGATTATAAACAATGACATTAGTACAATTACTATGTTCACTATTCCTATTTGGAATGACATAGAACCCGGATCGCCCGGTCTTGATGGTCCATATCCCCAAAAAGGCAAAATCAATTCCTTAAAACTTGGAAAGTTTTTACTAAAATCGGCCACTAAGACTTTGTCAAAAATTGTGTATTGTTTATCCCATAGGGCCGGTAACCAGAAAAAGGTCGATGCAGCAATACCCAGAACAGTAAACAGTAAACAGTAGACAGTAAACATATTTGTTTGCGGTAACAAATTTTGCTTCGCAAAACCATTTTTTACCCTCGAGCTTGTAAAATGTAAAAAAAGAATAAAGAGTATGACAATTGGCAAAAATAAATAGGCAATAACATTGTGAGTTGTAATAAGTCCGGCAACACCAACCGCTCCGACTGCTATCCAAATCTTTTTCTTGTCATTCCCAACCCGCTTAGCGGGTGAAGAATCTCTCAACTTGTTTGAGCTATCTCGCATTCGCAAGAGATTCCTCGTTACGCTCAAAATGACAGAAAAATAAATTTTTGTTATTGCTAAAAAAATTAACGGCGGAAACATAAAAGCCACCGACTCCCCCAAAGAACCGCGCACATACATATCAACAAATCTGTAAGGAGTAAATAAATATAAAACTGCCGCCGCCAAACCTCCCAGCTTCCCCCACCACTGTTTAGCAAATAAATACATAAACAGCCCCGACAAAAGATAACTTATCACAAAGGCCATTTTTACCGAATTAACAAAATTTAATTTAAAAACATGGAATACTTCTGTGAAATAAAAAGTCCCCGGGTACAAAAAATCAAAGACCGGATAACCAAAACCAAAATTAAGCCTTCCCGCCCAACGAACCGGCCATTGTCCGTCGGCCAAACTTCTATGAAAATCTGAAAAACGCACCACCATCCATTCCCCGTCGTGTGAAGGAAAAAATCCAACATGAAAGAAGGAAATTAAGCCAACTAAACCTATCGCGGTAATAAAAAATACCGGAAAAATTTTTTTAAGCCATTTTTCTATCATAAGTTTTGGTTATTAAACTTAACAAAGTTACTATGACGATAAACATAAAGGTTAATAAACTGATTTTTAAACCGTTAAAAAAGGTCGCCGGATGATATGTAAATTCCACTGTATGTACTCCTGCGGGAACAACTACCGACCTGAAAGTATAATCTGTCCGGTAAATCAGGGTTGTTTTGCCATCCACCGTTGCCTGCCAACCGGAAAAATAGTTGTCAGATAAAAACAGCAATTTAGACTGCGAAGTCTCTGTTTTAATCACAACTTTTTCCGGACTGTAATCAATAAGCTGATAGTTTACCGTTGAATTATCAGTTTTGTCCAGCTTAACTTTTGGTTCTTCTTCCAGAATGAGCCGAGAATTTAGAGGAAAATTACTGTTAAAGATAGTTTTGATAATATTTTTATCATCTTTTTCCACCGCATAATCAGAGGTTAAAAAAATCCTTGGCACCGCTTCTCTGTTTTTATAGATCTGCCAGCTGCCTATCTGTTTAAACAATTGGTATCTTTCTTCAGGAAAGGTCAGATAATCCGGGTCAGTATTGTTTTCGTTTTTGTAAAGCAGAAAACGTACTCCCAATAAATCCAGGATTCTCTGCCGGTATTGGTTATTTCTTAAATCTGTTGTGCCGTACCCCGGAGCCACATTGACATCGGCTCTGGGCAATGGATTTTTAACCGCACCGTTAAAAGATGTTGAAACTAATTCGCCGTACCGGTTGATAAACAACGGGTCAACTCCGTTGGGAGAAAACATTTTCTCTCTGGTGGAAAAGTTTGTTTCAATGCCGGAAGTACCATACCCCCAGAAACGCCAAATTCCCTGCTCTTTTTTTAGATAGTTAAAAATTTCCGTCTGCGGATAAATCCAGGAATTTGGAGCAAAAGGCGTTATTCTCTGAAAGAAAAAAAACAAATCAAATACGGTTAGAAATAGTAGCAGCCAAATTACCGCGTTTTTTCTTTTTTCAAATTTAACGCCAAAGAAGATAAGAACCAAAGATGCAACAAAAATTATACCGGATACCGCCAGGTTTCTTTTAGCAACGGTTGCCTGCAGAATATTGGCAAAAAGGTGAAATTTAAAACCGAAAAGCGCGGCCAAACCGGCCAGCAAAAAAATAATCAGAACCGGGATAAAACCTGTTAGTTTGGGTTTATTTTTAATAAACTCTTCCAGACCCAAGGCCGATAAAACTGCGGCGGCAAAAGAAAACTGGGCTAAAATTCTGGTGGGCACTGTTGTTCCGATAATGGGAATTCTAAGACCATAGATAAATTGCGCCGGCCAAAAATTTACCGCCAGAATAAGGGTAAAAATTGCCGCTGCCAGAAAAAAACGGGACGTTTTGTCCTTGAGAAAAAAAAGTTTGTAAACAGCAAATAAAAGCGGTACCAAGCCTATATAGGAAACTCTTTCTATATACGTTCCGGTTATCCAGTAATTGCGGTTGGCGGGATTTCCAAAAAAGTCTGGAACAGCTACGGTTAAAAAATAGTACCACGGCAATAGTAAATTTTTAATTGTGTTCAGACTGTAAATATTGCGGGCAGACTGCCGGAAAATTTCTACGGTCGGCAAAATCTGTATTGCACAAAGCAGTAAAGAAATGAGGATACAAACCAACATCAGAAATGATTTTTTAAAAAAAATTTTTAAATGATTTCTTTCAAAATGACGAAAGATAAAATAACTTCCCGTTATAATCAGACCATAGATTATCTGCTGGATATATCCTGCCAAAACGGAGAACGATAAAACCAGAATAAAACCGGCAAGATAGCGCCAGGTGAATTTTTCTTTAAGTTTGTCAATTAACAAAAGCAAAAGCGGCAGCCATAACAGACTATGACCGATATTGCCGTATTCCATCCAAACCGCCATATACAAACTTAAACTGAAAGCCAGAGCGCCCATAACGCTTGGTTTCATGCCTAGTTTTAGATTTTTCAGGAAAAGGTACATAAAGAAAAATGCCAAAAGGGGCTGAAGAATAATAAAAATTGTCCAACCCGAATTAAAAGGAAGAAGAAAAACCGCGTTTAGCGGATAAAAGGCGCCGGTCTGAAAATTGGCGGCCGCGGGGTTTCCTGAAAAATTATAGGGATTCCATAACGGCCACTGGCCTTTTTTCATCCGGTCAATGCTGAAGTATTTCCAAGGGTACAGTTGGCGGACCACATCAATCCCCTGGGCTTTGTGAGGAACTCCCCCCGGCGCGTAACCGGAAAACGAATAACTGTTCCAGGGCGCATAATGCCCAACCAGCAAATCTCCCGGAAACGGCACGAAGCCTTTTCTAAAAACCGGATTAAAAAACAAAAGTATAGCAAAAAGAATAATTAAGAGAGGTAGATATTTTTTCATAAGTACTATTATAACCGTCATTCTGGCCTGTCCAGAATCAGACTCTGGATGCGTCCCGGCGTACGTCTGGACTTACCAGAATGACGTTAATGTATAGTATTTCTTTTTTGAACTCTTATTGTTCCGATAAATTTCTCACTTACCAGTCTTCCTCGTTTGTCCATAGTATCTTTCAACCAGTTGTTAAGAAACAGCTTGTCTGCTCCCGGCTCAATAATAACATAGAAATATTCTCCTTTCTTCAAAGGACCGGGAACATAATTGTATTTTGTCAAACCATACCACTCAAACAGATATTTCCAGCCGTCCGCCGAAAAATACGGCAAGGTAAAAGCCTCCCAGCCAAAATTGTTACCGGATTGGTCCCGATAAATATAATCCAGAACTTTTTGCTGGCTCTGCAAAACCATGCCGGGCTGGGGAAATAAATAAAAAACATTGCGGTTTTTCGGAAGCCAGTCTGCAATTAAATATAAATTATTTATAACCGCAAAAAACAAAATTACAACCGCCGCTATTTTTGTTTTTCCCTGCCATAACCGATTTAAAAAACAGGCGGTTAAAATTAAAACTGCCGGTCCCACGCCGATCAGATAGTGTTTTAGCCCGAAATACGGGCTGAAAAAAATGCCCACCGAGGGGATTGAAATAAGCCATAACAACAATAATTTTTCAAAGGCGTTTTTATTTTTTTTAATTAACAGCCATAAAAATGCGGCAAAAAAAAGCGCCAGGGCGGGAACAAACAAATCAGGCGCTATTAAGTCTGTTGTTTCCGCAGTAATTCTAAACCAGAAATGGGAAAGGGCCAAAGAAGTTTGCGGCAACCCATGTTTTGCCGCGAGAAAATTTTCCAGGCTTTTTAACATCAAAAAATTGTGGCGGATTTCAAATAAAATATAAGAAGCAAAAAAGAGCAGTAAAATAGCTGCCGAACCAAAAACAATTTTATAGGAAGGTTTTAAGGGTTTCTGACAAAAAAGGAAAACCAGAGTTGCAGGAACAAAAAATATCGCTATCATTAAATCCAAATGAAAAATGGCCGCCCAGGAAAAAAGAGCCAACAGATAATATTTTCTATCCTTGGTAATTTTCCATAACGACAAAAAATATAAAAGAGAAAAGGGAATAATTTGCGGAGGATGGGAAAACCAGCGGCTGTAAACTATCAAACCGTACGATGTTGCATATAGAACCGAGCCGATAAGCGCCGTACGTTTGTTTACGGCCTTATATAATAAAAAAAATAGAAAACAAACTCCCAAACTCTGCCATAATATAAAAAAAGCCATTAATCCGATTGGATTGCCCCGAGCTATAATAAAAGGCAGAACCATTAAATAATAATAAAAGACTCCGTGAAAAACGCCGTCGATACTTGTCCGGGGACCGATTAAGGTTAACTTGTGGTTAACGGCAATGGATTTTACAACTTCCAAATCCCTTCCCTGTTCAAAAGCAAAAAACAGGTTTTGCGGTAAAGTATAAAAACGCAGGATAAAAGCAACCGCGACTAACCCCAATACCAAAAGTTTTGTTTTCATTTTGGCTGCTGCGCAAAAACAGGAAGAACTACTTTATATAAACGCAGACTGGCGTCTTTATTGTTTCCTTTTTGCCATTTGCCCAAAAGTCTTAACGGCCAGTTAGCGGGAATATCGCTTTTTTGGTTGGCAATAAAATAAGTTGGCATCTTTTCTGCGCTTTCTGTAATATCCTTTGGAAATACATCTGTTAATGGCCAAAGACCTTTAATCGTCACATTCTTGTTATACACTAAATACAGCTCCACGGCGTACGGCATTAAACCAAAAGTTCCGTCGGTAAAAACTGATATTTTGCCTTTTTGCGCCTGAACGGTTAAATAAGCATTCGCTTCTTTAACCCCCCAACCCGCCGGCCAGTCGTCAACATATTGGCCTCGGTCGATTTGGGTTAAAGGTGCACTCTTAATATCAAAGAGAATTTTATAGTCAAATAAAAGTGATGGTAATAAAAATAAAAATATTAAAAATAATCGTACTTTTTTATTAAATATTTTTTTTACGTCATTCTGGCTTGCCTGCCCAGCGTAGCTTTTGCGTAGTTGGGTCCAGAATCTGTTCTTTTTTGATTCTGGAATCGCTTCGCTCCCCAGAATGACGGATAAACCGCTGGCAATAAGAACCAAAAGCGGCATAGTCATAAACAAAATAAACCTCGGGTATAAAACCTTGCCAAAAAGTGCTAACGCCACAAAAGGAGCTAAAAACCAGAGAAAAAGAAACCAGCGCTCCCGGAAATATTTTTTTAAACTTAATATCAAAGCAATAATAATAACAAAAGCCAACGGCCAGGATAAATAATGTATCGCCCAATCTGTCATACCTGTTAAATTTCCCTGAAAAAACGTGAACGGATGCGTCAGCCATTCCTTTACCGGATAAACAAAAGTCGTATCTTTTTCAGCAATCATATGATATAAGGGCGACAATCTTAAAACGGCATAATAAACTTGTGATAACACAGCGCTGATTAAACCAAAAAAGATCAGTTTAATAAAACTTTTAACCCAATCTTTTCGGGAAAAATCAAAAAACAGCAAGAGCAGAGGCGCCAGGTATAAAGTAAAAAAACCGGAGGTTTTAACCAGCATTGCTGCGCCCATTGCCATCCCTGTTAAAAGAGCCAAATCCAGTCTGATTTCCCTTACCAAGCGTATTTCTAAATACAAAGTTACAATGGTTGTAACGGCCAATAAGCCGTCCATTAGCGCCATCCGGTCGTAAAATAATGTAAAAGGATAAACCAGATATAAAATTGAGGCTAAAAATGCCACTTTTTTATCACGAAAGATTTCCCAGCTCAAAAGCCCTAGAAAAAACATGCCGAATATTCCTGAAGCCACAGACACCAATCTTCCTGCCGTTAAAGGATCTTTAATAACTTTCATAAACACCATTGCCAGCCAGACATAAAGGGGCTGCTTGCCGTCGGTCAAGGAAATAAATCTCCAGTTGGCATCGTTTTTGGCAATCTGCGCCCAACGCAAATAGATGGCCTCATCGGTAAAAATAGGTAATGCAGTTAAGTTTACCAACCGCATAACTAAATATGCGATTAATAATAGTAGTCCTATTAGAATTTCTTTTTTATATTTTTTTAAAAGTTTCATTTACTCCTTTGGTCTTACTCTTGTTTGCACCATTATACCACTGGGAAGAGTATATTCTTTAGTTATTTTTCCGTCATTCTCCCTTATTTTCAGCCAATCTTTAATTCTGTCCGGGTATCCCGGATCCGGTTCAATTATGACATAAAATCTTTGCTGGCGTTTTATTACCGGTTCGTATCCGTATTTATTTCTTCCGTACCACCAGAACAAATAACGCCAGGTGTATTCTATCTGCGGCGGCGTATAAGCAATATAATTGAAATTATTTTTGTTTGCCTGCCGGTAAATATAATCAAGAACCGCCAATTGGTTTCGGTAGACCGAGGCGTTGCCGGAAAAATTGGGATTTTGGATATTTCTGATAATTTCCGCCGGCCTGGACAAAAAAACCAGAAAAATAATAATGCCTAAAACCCATTTTTTCCCGCCGGTTTTTTTAATGTATCGTGCTATAGCATAGGATATTAAAATTGCCAGAATTACAGGCAAACCCAACAAGTAATAATCCCAAATAGTGTTTGGATAAAAAATGATAAACAATAGAAAAAACAGACCGATAAATAACAGTTTTGCCAAAAATTGCTTTCTTTCTTCTTTGGAACTAAAAAAGGCAAAGATAAATAACCCTGCTGCTAATACGCCAAAAAAAAGATTTAAATAAAAGTTGTTAAAAGGCAAAACTGCCTGCAATTTTTCCCAGATTAACTGCAGTCTGATATCAAAATGGTACACGGAATTATTAGGCTTAAAAACTGTCAGCAAGGCTTTGGTCTGTAAAAAATTATGGCGCAGTTCAAAAATAATCCTGGGCAACTCCGCAGTTAACAAACCTCCGGACAAAAAAATTATTTTTCGGCTGAAAATAATCCTTTTTTCCCAAATAACCAGACTTAAAAGAGTTGCAATTATAAATATTACGCCAAAAACTATCTCCATTTCGCTTAACAAAGCCAGAAAAAAACCGGCCAAAAATAACTGCCAACGTTTTAATTCTTTGATTTTTGCAAGCAGGATTAAAACAACGAGAGTTCCCAAAACTAACAAATCCGGGCTCCAAAGTTGAATGGTAGAGGAAACAAAATACCATCCCGCGCCTATAATTCCTGCCAAAATCAATCCAAAAATTTCATCCTGCCAGTCTTTTCCCCACCAATAAGCCAAAACTGCCGCCAAAACTCCGGAAACTCCCATAAAAATATTAAGAAGCGCCGGGTTTCCGGCAGTTATTACAAAGGGCGCGGCCAAAATCCAATACCACCAGGGTCCGTAAAAAATTCCCATCTGTCCGGAGGTCGGACCGATAAGAGATAGTTTATGATTGTAAACCAAATCCCGAACGGCCAAAAGATCGCGGCCGGTATCAAAGGTAAAAGCAAAACTGCCGTGAACTATTCCCCAAAATCGCAAAAAGGCAGCAATGATAATTAGAGAAAATACAGGCAATAGTTTAATAATGTTTTTTTTCACTATAGTTACCCAATCTGTCATCCTCCGGCTTGACTGGAGGATCTATATAATGACTATCGTATAGATTCCCGCCTGCGCGGGAATGACAAAAAATGTTTGAATATTACTAATAAAGAAACCAAAATTGGAATTACCGTCAGCCAGAATTTATAAAACGGAACCGGCCCGCCCCAATCCCCCCGGAATAAAAATGGTGCATAACGAAGCATCAGTCCCAAAGAAAGCGCCATAGCCGCCGGCCATAGAAAATCCCACCCGCTTAAAACCACAAACGGCATCAGCCAAACCAGATACCAGGGTTGAATTTCCACCCTGTTGATAAAAATAAGAAAAAACAAAAATGTAATTATTAAACTGTACCTGTAAATATTGAGATCTGTGGTTTTTTTTCTTATCCAACCGTAGAAAAAAATTATGGGGAAAAGTACCCCGGTAATATATTTAATCAGAACAGAGAACAGGGAACAGAGAACAGGGAACAATTTCTTTCGTTGTGTGGCCAAAAAGAAAGACAATAAAATAAAAAACATCATGACAATATCGTTATGGCTGCTGACCAAATTTTCTATAAGCATTAAGGGGTTAAGGGCATAAAAAACAAGCGCTGCCATATCATTTCTGCGCAAGCGGGAATTCATATTCATTTTATTATTAGATTCCTGATTATGACAGGAAAAAAGCAGCTTTTCCAAAACCCAGACCGAACCGATAAAACTTAGGGTCATTAAAAGTTTAAAATTAAAAAGTGTTAACAAAAAGATATTAAAACCAAAAAAATAAAAAGGCAGCGTTAATAAAACCCATCCGGGAGGATAAACGCTGGGACGATGCGTCCAGTGCATAAAATTAAGCCAGTGGTCGCCCTTGTAATGCAGCGGCGCGTATAACCAGGGGTTCTGGTGATAATAAACAACGGTTTTGGCATCGAACATATAATTAAACAGGTCGTAAGAAAAAGCCGGATATGAAAATAGTAAAATAGCACCCGTAACAATTAATAACAGCCAGAATTCCCGCCTTTTTATTATCCCTTGACGGGCAAGGTATATAAACAAAAGGTATAAAATGTATAAAATTGATAAGATCGCCAGAAAAATAGCCGTGGAGAGAGGTCTTTGAAAATATCCGACGGCCTGAAAATTTTTTATTGCGTTATTAACTATGGGAACCCGGCTTAGGGTTAAATTCAAATCAACTTGGGTAAAAGAATAAACCAGAAGGAAAAAAATTGTCAAAAACCAGAGAGCATAGGCAAGTTTTTTTAACATAGAGATTATCTGTATAAACCCTTTCTATCATAAAGTTTCAACCTGACCATATCTATTAAACCGTTAACAGATTCTGCCAAAGGATTAACCCTTCTTGTCTCCACATAATTCCAGTATACCGGTATTTCTTTAATGCGGTATCCTAACCTCTCTGCCACATACAAAATTTCCACGTCAAAACCGGCTGTCACCATCGGCCCTTTAACAAATGCGTCAGACGAATAAAGCCTGAGTCTGGGGAAAATATTCCTGGCAGCTTTTTGACTGAAGAGTTTAAAACCGCACTGGGTATCGGATATTTTTGACAAGCCCAGAATAAGACGCCGCAAAAAAATAAATCCTTTGGCCATTAATATCCTTAAAGCCGGTGCGCCCCGTCGCCTGTCGCTTCTTGAACCAATTACAACGTCAAACCCCCTGCCCAAAAAAGGTATAAGTTTTTCCATTTCTTCAATGGGCGTTGACTGATCCATATCGGTAAACAAAATCATTTGTCCGTTTGATTTTTGCACGCCGGCCATAACGGCCTGCGCCTTACCCTGATGTTTATTTTTCAAAAGCTGAAAATGCTGGTGGTTTTTAATGAATTTTTCAATATAGGAAACGCTTTGGTCGCAGGAACCGTCATCAACAACAATGACTTCCCAGTCAAACTTTGTCTCTGAAAGGAAACCGGCTATTTTAAATAAAACGCCTTTTTGTAAATTTAATTCCTCGTTATAACAGGGAATAACCACAGATAACTGTTTCATGTTTTTCCCGTAAAATGTATCAGTTTATATACGGTCAGAACAGTTACTTTCCATTTGCCGGCAATTTCCGCCCGTCCAAACCCGGCCACTTCCCATAAAGAATTTCCCAGAGGCTGACAGTCATTTATTTCGCAAATTACCAGCAGCTGATTGGTTACTGTTTCGCGTTTGGGATCTATTTGCTGGTTCTCAATTGTTATTGGTTTTTTACCCCAGACTTCGAAAAAATAACGGTAGGCATAATCTGAATTCTGACCGGTAATCAGAGCAAAATTAAACGGCTGGTTATTGGTTTTGTCAAGAACGAATCTGGCTATCTGCTCTGCCTGCGCCAATTGCCTGTTTGGTTCATAAACAAAAGGTCTGGCATCCCAATTTATTTTTATTAACACGGAAAGAAAAATGGCTCCGGCTGCGGCAATAACTTTTTTTTGCCTCCATAGCGCTGAAAAACCAAGGGCAGTTAACAAAAACGGCGCTGGAAAAATTATTCCCAGATAATAATCGTAAATTTCTTTTTTATACAGCCCGAACAAAAATAAAGGTATGATTAGCCATAAAATAAAAATCTGCCAATTGTTTTTCTCAACCTTTCGGCGGTAATACCAAAGTCCGAAAACGGCAATCAGCATAGCCAAAAAAGAGAATGCTTGATTATTCTGCGCTACCAGTCTGAAAAACAAACGGTTTAATAAATCTTTAACCGTAGTTAAAAATACAGCCAAAGAAAAACCTGTATCGCCGGAAGTAAAGACAAAACGGATTAAAAGCTGTAAGTTGGGAAAACCGTGCCTTAATTCAAACAGAATAAAAGGAGATAGGGTCAGCAAAAAACCGGCCAAACCCCAGGCCAATATTTTTAAATTAAGCCGCTTGCGGATTAAAAGTAGCTCAAAAACAACCATAACTGCCAGAAACGAAAACAAATAGTGAAGCTGCAGTCCTATGCCAAAAACTGCGCCTATTAAAAAAAGCCGGCGGGGTTTTGTATCCGAATAAAAATTCGTTAAAAGAAAAATTAATATGGCGGCAAAGAAGGGCACAATGTTAGGATTCCAGGATGAGTGGGAATAATTAATAACCACCGGAGAAAGAGCGTATAAAAGGGCTGCCGTCAAACCAACCTCTATATTAAACAATTTTTTTCCTAAAAGATAAACCATAAATATTGTCGCAATGCCAAACAACGCCACCATTACTGCCGGACCTACGGGGTTTAGATTAAACACCCATAAAAAGGGAGCCATAAAATAGTAATAAATCGGCCCTAAAAAAAATCCGCCCACCGAGGCGGTTGGTCCCAATAAAGTAAATTTATGGTCCACTATCATTCTTTTAACGACTAAAACATCTCTGCCTTCGTCTCCTAAAAAAGTCATGTAATCTTGTATGCGATAAAGACGCAGATACGCTCCCAGAAACAGGATACACACAATTGTTATATACGGAAAATATGTGTTTATTAGACTTATAACGCTTTTGATTTTTGATTTTTGATTTTTGTTTTTGCTTACTTCCATATCACCCTGCTGTACATCAAATAATTCCAAATCATCCCCAGACCGACTCCCAATAGATAAAAAATCCGGTAGGTCGGAAGGTGCATTATTAAACTGCCCCAGAAAATATTGGCAGTTGGACCAATCAATGCGACACCAAACAATATGGTTAAACTTTGAATCAAAACTGCCCCAAAAGAAGCGGCGTTAAACTGTAAAAATTTCAGCGGCATTTTTTTAAAGATGATTTTATTCTCTCCAAAAGTCCAAAAGTTATTTAACAGAAAATTGGAAATAATGGCAAATTCGGCGCCTATTCCCCCTGCCAACGCCGGGTGAAAATGCGCGCGGACCAAAACTTCAAGCCCAATAGTATTAATGATAAAACCAACCGTTCCCACTACACAGAATTTTAAAAACCGCAGGGATTTTTTTAACCTCACCCTTAAGCCGAAAAACGACAGATCCAAAATATATTGAACAATTTGCATTTTTGAAAGCCCCCTGCTTCTGTCCACAAAAACAATCGGTATTTCTTTAACTTTGGCTCCCTGGGAGATACAAACATACAAAAATGCCGGCTGAAACAAAAAACTTTTACCCTTCCAGGGAATTTGCGATAAATTAAGCCTTATAAACAGCTCTTTAGTAAAGGCGCGGTACGAGGTTGTAAACTCATGAATTTTATAAACCCCCATTAATATGCGGGAATACCAGTTGGCCGACCAGGAAAAAAAGCGGCGGTACCACTCAAGCTCGTTTTTTCCGCCCCTTATGAATCTTGAACCCTGAACAAAAGAATATCCTTCGTCAATTGCTGCAAGAAAATTAGGAATTTCCTT
>JAMDAL010000014.1 GCA_023484305.1 Patescibacteria group bacterium
ATTGTCACCTCTCCAGAAAAATTTCAACAAAACATTAAAGAATTAATTTTTATGGCAAAAAAATATACTAACAATATTGTTTTTCTAGAAGCTATTGGAGTTGATGAAACAAAAGTTGATCCCATACCCTGGGCAAGAGACAGGTCTTATAAGAATATTTATATTAAGAAATATAACGGAATCATTAAGAAAGAGTGCCAAAAAAATAAGGTACACTTTATTGAGATATTTGACTACTGGGTGAAATCAGACTACAAAAACTGGCTAGAAGATGGAGTTCACCCTAATTCTATGGGTCATAAGAAAATTTTTGAGAAAGTTAGAGAGTTTTTAATAAGTAAAAAGTTAATATAAGGACGTTGTCATCCCGAGCGTAGTCGAGGGATCTTTCTCAAAACAACTATATTGATAATTCTAACTCTTCAAATTTAGAGTTTAACTTAATTATCAATTCAATCTTTTTTCTTCTGGTCCAGTTTTTTAATTGTTTTTCTCTTACAATAGCTTCTTTTATGTCTTTAAAGAATTCGTAATATATGAGTTTTGTAATATTATATTTCTTGGTAAAACCCTCAACTAATTTATTTTTATGCTCCCAAACTCTTTTGGCTAAATTATTTGTAACACCAATATAAAAATTTCCAGAATCATTACTAAGAATATAAACATAATAGTAGTATTTACTCATAACGACTGTTGAGTAAGATTCCTCCACTCCCTCGCTAAGCGAGGTCGGTCGGAATGACAACGTAAACTATTTTTTATTTATCAACTTTTCCAATACATTCCATCTTCTTTTTTTCTCTTTATAAGGAACGTCATCGTCAAAAGCTTTGTGAGCAGCGGTCAGAGGCCGGTCGGAATAAACTGCCAGATAGGCTTTGTAAAAACCAACTTTTCTGCATAAATCCACTGTATTTTCAAACTGCTCTTTAGTTTCTCCGGGAAACCCTACAATTATATCTGTACTTAATTTTAAATTTTGTTTTGCTACGCAAAATTTGCTTTCAGCAAACAATTTTAATTTTAATTTTTTTACTAACTCTAAATATTCTTCTCTGGTGTACCATCGGTTCATTTTTTTGAGAATATCATTGTCTCCCGACTGCACCGGTAAATGAATATTTCTGGTTATCTTAGGATTTCTGGCAATAGTATTTATTAATTCGTCGGAAAAATCCCAGGGGTTGCTGGAAATAAAATCAATTTTTTCTATACCCTTAATTTTACAAAGAGTATCTAACAAATACGGAAATAGCGTTGGTATTCTGTAACGGCCTAAGTGTTTAACAAAAGTTATTTTTCCTTCCTTAAAATTTTGATTTTTTATTTGCATTTTTGATTTTTGATTTTTAACTTTTGACTTTATAATATCCGCCCCATACGAATTAACGTTTTGTCCTATTAATAAAATCTCTTTATATCCTTGTTTTGCTAATCTTTTTACCTCGCTTACAATTTCCTCAAAAGGTCTGCTTATTTCCCTGCCTCTGGTAAAAGGAACAATGCAAAAAGTGCAAAAATTATTGCAGCCGTTACTGATGGGAACCAAAGCCTTTTGTTTGTCACCGCGAACCGGTGTGTAATCAAATCCCACTTCTTCTATCGGTAAAAATTCGTCCACCTGCGGCAGTCTTTGTTTTAAAACTTTTAGCATTTTACCGGTTTTATCTCTCACGGCCATGCCGACCATACAACCAGTGACGATAATTTTTAATTTTGTTTGCTTTCGCAAATTTTGCTTCGCAAAACAATTTTTAATTTTAAATCTGGCGAGGTTGTTTACCAGACCATAAACTCTGTTTTCTGCAGATTCGCGCACCATACAGGTATTGATAATAATATGGTCAGCGTCTTCAAGCCTATCGGCTGGTTTAAAACCGCGCGCTTTGTAGGAAGCGGCAATTCTTTCGCTGTCTGCCTCATTGGCGGCGCAACCGAAGGTTTTAATAAAGTATTTCATAAAGTAACATTGTCATTTCCGCGAAAGCGGGAATCTATATAGTTTATTTGAATAGATTCTCCAGTCAAGCTGTAGAATGACACTGTAAACAAATTATATTATACATACTAAAAGAAACCGCCCTCGTTTGGGAGGCGCGGCTTCTTTATTCTAATCCACTTAATCTTATCTTACTGCTTTTTTCAAAGCTTTTCCGGCGGTAAACCCTGGGGTTTTTCTGGCCGGAATACTGATCTCCGCTCCTGTCTGAGGATTGCGTCCTTTTCTGGCGGCGCGGGATCTAACGGAAAAGGTGCCAAATCCGGTTAACACCACTTTCTCGCCTTTTTTCAAACTATCGCGGACGTAATCAAGAACTGCCTGAACTGATTCTCTGGCGGCTTTATTAGTGAGGTTAACTTTCTTGGCAACCTGCATTACCAAATCTGCTTTCGTAGCCATTCGTACTCACCTCCTTTTGGGCAAAAATTTTGGGCTGTTTCAACAACAAAAATTTGTTGCAAAAAATTTATAGCCCGATTTGACGCCCTTGTCAAGAGGTGGCTAATTAACAACGTCGCTGGTACGCATTTCCCGGATCACCGTAACCTTAATTTGTCCCGGATAATTTTTTATCTTCTCTTTTATCTCCGCAGCAATCTGATGCGATAAAAGCACGGTTGCGGCATCGGATAATTTATCCGGTTTGACAATAACGCGCAGTTCCCTGCCGGCCTGAAAGGCATAAGCCGTTTCCACGCCTTCTTTGGTTTTGGCGATATCTTCCAGATCCGTCAGTCTTTTAATATACTCGTCATAATCTTCATATCTGGCGCCTGGACGGCTGCCTGATATGGCATCGGCAATATAAACCAAAACCGCTTCGCTTGATTTAAATTCTATATCTTCATGGTGCGAAGCCACACAATGCACTACGGCTTCCGGTATATTATATTTTCTAAGCAGTTCCACGCCGAGCTGAACGTGGGTTCCTTCCTTATCGGTAATTACTTTTCCAATATCGTGCAGCAGGCAACCCAAACGGACAATGTTAACATCCGCGCCTACTGCATTGGCCAAAGCAATACCGATTTTTGTTTCTTCCATTGTGTGGGCAATCATATTTTGTCCGTAGGAAAACCTGTATTTAAAACGTCCCAAAAGAGCAATTATATCCACCGGCAAATTATAAACGCCGACACTGTGACAAAGTTTTTCTCCTTCTGTGAACATAATTTTTTCCAGTTCCTGCCGTGTTCGTTTAACTATTTCTTCTATTCGCTCCGGCTGGATGCGCCCGTCTGCTATCAGCTTTTCCAGCGCCACTCTGGCAACTTCCCGGCGGACCGAATCAAAACTTGAAAGCCTAATAACATTGGGGGTTTCATCCAAATCCACATCCACCCCGGTAGCCTGTTCAAACGCCCTGATATTTCTCCCTTCCTTGCCGATAATCCTGCCTTTTATTTCCTCGTCTGCAATTTTGACGGTTGACACGGTATATTCGGCCACGTAATCAGTCGCTGCCCTTTGCATGGCTTCCACTAAAACTTCCTGGGCGTTTTTATCAGCTTCCTCCTTAGCTCTGTTTTGGGCTTCTCTTATCTCTTTGGCCACTTCCTCCTGCATCTGGTTTTTAACCATATCTAAAACCAGCTGTTTTGCTTCCTCACGCCTTATTCCGGCCAATTGTTCCAGTTTGTCCAGCTCTTCTTTTTTTATTTTGTCAATTTGCATTAATCTGTCGCCAATCTCTTTTTCCCGGCGTCCTAAAATCCTGTCCCTTTCTTCCAGAGAACCTATTTTATGGGCAAGATTGCCTTCTCTTTGCGCCAGCTGTTCCTCAAGTTTTCTGGCTTCTTCATATATTTTCCGGCTTTCTTCCTGAGCCTGATGAGTAATTTTTAACGCTTCTTCTTTAGCTTTAAAAATTATTTCCCTAGTATCCTGGCTGGTTTGCAAATTGCCCCCGGAGGCGTCAATGGCGGGTTTAAAAATCGTGGCTTTTGTATCGCCTGTAACCGGCGCTGCTCCGGTTTGTTTCTGTTGTTCCTGCAGTTGTTTTTCAATCCGCAGCAAAATTTCCAGGATTCGTTTTAGCATGGATATCATATGTGCTCCTTTAAGAAATTTTTACATTACAAATGACAGAAGACAGCTTATTTAGCTGCAATAAGGAGTATGGGATAAAGATGAAGTTAGATGATTTTGTTTTGCATAAGATCATCCGATTTACTA
>JAMDAL010000015.1 GCA_023484305.1 Patescibacteria group bacterium
TTTACTGCGGTTAACTCGTCATCCAGACTTGGATCCTGAAAAACAATGCCGAAGTTTTGTCTGGCAGTATGTTGTTTGGTTTGAGGATCTGCCCCTGCCAGAAAAATTTTGCCGGAAGTCGGGGTTAAAAGCGTGGTAAGCATTTTAATGGTGGTGGTTTTGCCTGCACCGTTTGGTCCCAGAAAGGCAAAAATTTCTCCTTTTTGCACCTGAAAGGAAACGTCGTTTACCGCAGTAAAATTGCCGAATTTTTTAGTTAAATTCTGTACTTCAATAATATTTTCCATATCTTTTTTTCTGTCATCCTCCAGCCCGACTGGAGGATCTATATGATAATTATTATATATAGATTCCCGCTTTGCGCCACCGCTAAAGCTCTGGCGGCACGCGGTCGCGGGAATGATAAAATCGATTAATTTTCTAAAAAACACCTGAGAATGGGCTTATGAAGGTTTTTCCAGCTGTACGCGTTGGGAAAGCCAGTCGGCGGCATTATCCATCCAGGTGATAGGGGCGGATTCCCGATAGGATAAATATTTGCCCAATTCCTCCTTAATTCTTTTTTCTTCTTCGCTGCCCAGAAGAATAATTAATCTTCCGGGAAACTTAAATTTGGTGTTGATATTTAAAATTTTGCTGCCCCATTTTTGCACAAAGTAAAAATCCTTCAGTTCCGTCCATAAATATGATTTGCCGCCGGTAGTTATTCCCTCTGTGGTTATTTTATGGTCAACTTCTTCGGGCGGGACCGTGGCCAGAACATAAGAAACAAACATAAAGGCCAAAATCACGCCAATGAGCAAAAATTCCTTGAGAAAAAGAAGAATCACTGCCAGAAGAAATACAATGGCGGCAATGGTAGTGAAATATTCCCTGTCCCGTCTTTTAAAAGGACGGGAGGCGCTTTTCCAAACCATAACGGTCTTAATTTCTTTGGGAACCTGTGGAATAACCGGAGTTTCTGCTGGTTTATTTTTATTTTCTGGCATAAACCTAGATTACTACTTACTAACCAAGTTGTAAACCGATAATTCCCTTTTTGTAAATTGCTCTAAAATTTTCATCTTTGCTTAAAAGTTTTGTTTCTTCCACACACCACGGCGAATAACTTTCGGAATTCGTATTAATCTCTTTAAGAAAATCGTTCCAATCAACCCGTTTTATATCCTCAACTTCTTCTTTATTGGGTCTTGCCTCCTGCTTTGTAAACCCCGCAAACACCGGACAAATTTCGTTTTCCCAAATACCGTTGTTGGCAAAACGATATCTATAATCCGGCAAAACTTCATAAATCTTTGAGTTATCAATTCCCAATTCATAGCTTAATCTTCGCAACGCCGCATCGGCATTTTTCTCATTAATTGCCGGATGTCCGCAACAGCTGTTGGACCAAAAACCGCCCCAGGTTTTCTTATGAAAGGCTCTCTGTTGCAAAAGCACTTCTCCTTTTTCATTAAATAAAAATAAAGAAAACCCGCGATGCAAAGGAGTGTTGACAGTATGCACCTTGCTTTTTTCCAAAGTACCGATTGGCTCGTTTAAATCATTAACTAAAACAACTTGTTCTCCCATATACCTGTATCTGTCATTCCCGCGACCATGTGCCGCCAGAGCTTTAGCGGTGGCGCAAAGCGGGAATCTATATTAATTATCGTTCGAGCATAGCGAGAACTATATCTATTAAACTTCTCACTTCGTTCGAAGAATATTTTATGGATTCCCGATTAGATCGGGAATGACAAGGAATTATTTTTACTTATATATAGATTCTTTTTATCAATGGATTAATTCTGGTCACTATTTCGTAATTACTGGTGTCTGCCAGTTTTGCCATACTATCGGCAGTGATTTCTTCTTTGTCGTCTCTGCCAACAATTACAACTATTTTAGAAAACTTTTGCACCGCTGATATCGGTTAAATCAATGCTTATCATATCCATACATACCCTGCCTAAAATTTTGGCCATTTGACCTTTAACCAAAACGTGTCCTTTTGAAGAAAGCGCCCTGGGCAAACCGTGCCAATAGCCAATAGGACAGATTCCGACTTTGGTTTGTCTTTTAACTGTCTCGCTGGAATCATATCCCAAACTTTCTCCCCGAGCAATCTCTTTAATTTCCGAAATAATGGTTTTCCAACTTAAGGCCGGCTGTAAATCTGTACTTTTACTAAGGGCCTTTTTGGTTTCTTCTGACGGCCATAAACCGTACATCGCCGCGCCGATTCTGACCAAATCATATCTGGCCTGCGGATAAACCAAAACACCGCCCGAAGCGCTGGCATGTACCAGAGGTTTAAATCCCGCATCTTTAAATAATTTGACTGCTGTTTCAAATTTACTAATTTGGCCAAGAGTTTGCTTTGTGTCGTTTGGATCTTTGGCAGAGGCAAAATGGGTATAAACGCCTTCTATATTAATAATAGATGTTAGTTGTTTTAAGGCTTTTACAATCAGTGGCAGCTCGTCTATCTGAAATCCCTGCCTGTGCATGCCGGTGTCAATTTTAATATGGGTGTTAAGTTTGTTACCGTCTGTTGCCGGCTTTTTAAGATATTCTAAATTTTCCCAACCGGAGATAGTTAGGCTGATATTATATTTAACTGCCGCCCTGAAATTATCCGGCAGGGTGTAACCTAAAACCAAAATGGGGATTTTAAGCTTGTGCCGGCGCAGGGTTAGGGCTTCTGTTATAGAATCAACTCCCAAAAAATTCACACCCAGTTTTACCACTGTTTTAGCATAATCAACCAAACTATGACCATAGGCATTGGATTTGGCAATTGCCATAATCCCGGCTTTTGGTCCCAGAAGTTTTCTAAAATAGTTGTAATTGTTTTTAAGGCAGGAAGTGTCAACAATAATCCACGTACGAAGGTTTTTTAAAGACATGAAGTGAATTATATCGCAGATAGAAACGATTTGCTCGTTTTATATCGCAGATAGAGCTAATTTATTAGCTCATACTACTTTTCTTCTCTGGCGTTTTTCAAAACTCTTGCCCACCAAGTAAGTTGGTCTAACATTAAATCAGCATGTTCGTTAAGGGACGAAAACGGTTCGGGATTATCCGGTTGAGGTTTAATAACAGCCATATATACCTGCCAAGGTATATGGATAGAGGCCTTTAAGGACACCATTTCCAGTTCCAAAATAACTTCGCGCAATTGCTCTATCGCCCTTGCTCCTCCGGCCGAACCGTAACTGACAAAACCGACTGGTTTTTTGTTCCATTCAAAATAAACATAATCCAAAGCATTTTTTAAGACCGCCGTATAACCATGATTATATTCGGGACAAATCATAATATATCCGTCTGCCCAACCAACTTTGTTTTGCCATTTTTTGACAATCTCATTATCGTATTTGCCATTTGCCATTCGGGGCGACAAAGGTTCGTTAAAAAACGGTAAAGGATAGTCCCGTAAATCCGCCAGCTCCACTTCCAAGTCTTTTCTTTGCTGTGCTTTTTGCAAAAGCCAGTGGCCGGGTTTTTCGCTGAAACGGTTGGGGCGCGTACTGCCCAGAATGATTAAGATTTTGAGAGGTTTTTGTGGTATCATATGTGTTTGATTATATAGATTAGGTATTTGATATTGTTTTTAAATTAAAAAGGCGCAGATTTTTAAAAATCTTAAAATGTTTTGTATTTAGAGTTGCAAGTTCTCCGTCGAAAACCATAGCCGTGGCAGCTAAAAAATAATCGATAACCCCTATCTCTGCCTGATATTCTCTAAATAAATCAGCCGCTTTTTGAGCAATTTTTTTATCTAAATCAATAATTATGACGTCGCTTAATAAATTTTCCGCTTTTTCCCGATTAGAAGGATTGTTCATTTCGTTGCCGGCCAAAAATTCAAAAACAGCCGCTGACGGCAAAATTAACTCATGACCGTCTTTTTTCGCCAAAGTTACCAACTCGGACCAAAAGGTTTCTTTTTTGCGCCGGGAAAAATCAATAAGAATATTAGTATCAATAATAATCTTCATTTAACTATACCTTTTCTCAGTTTCTTTGTGTAGTTTCTGTCCATTTCTTCAAATTTTTTTCTGGAAATTGTAGAATATCCAGCAGCAAAACCGGCGAGTCCTTTTAATTCCTCCGTTCTTCTGCTGATTGCTCCGGCCGAAGAAACGGGGCTTATGATCTTGACTATTTCCTTGCCGCTTTTGCCGTTTCTGACCGAAATTACAGCCTCTCCTAAATTAACAAGTGTTAAATAATCGGAGAGCCTGTTTCTAAAATCGGCAATATCAACGGTTAAGTAATTCATACAATATGTACATTAACATAAATTGTACATAATATCAAGAGGTTGTTAAATTTAGGAAAGTTCGCCATTATTTTAAATAATCCTCTTTGTTAAAACTTCGGAGAATTAAACCGGATTTATCTCGCTAAAGACGGAGTCGTAAGCGGATTTATCTCGCTGAAACCTCGCCCGGAATATAAGTTATTATATTTAGAATATTATTTCTATTATTTCCTGCCTTCGCTCGTCTTGGCGGACTGCGTCTCGCCGAAGCTTCAAGAAGCTCGACTTCGCTTTTGAGCTTCGTCGAAGCGAAGGCGGGCGTAGTATCCGCCAGGTGGAACACCATTCTTCCCAGTCTCCTAAATACCTACGAAAAACTGAAAAAACTAGGTTTCACTTATAACAACAATCTTGTCTCCGTCATTTTACAAAATAATTCAGTTAAAGAGAAAGGCGGTGAGCAAAAGTGAATAACCTTATTCTAAATTGCACCAAAAAGTTGCTGCATTTATCACCTGACTTGGTCCAATCGCAGCTTTTTGATGAAACAACTTTCTACCCACAATTTATTAAAGACCTTAAATCATGCCAAAAAGAAGTAATTATTGAAAGCCCATTTATTACTTCCTTACGAGCAGGCATGTTATTGAGGTATTTTGAAAACTTAGTCAATAAGAAAGTCAAAGCATATATCGTTACCCGTGATCCTAACGATCACGATACGACAATGAAAGAACAGGCAGAGAAAGAAATTAGAAGATTTGAAACCATGGGTATTCAGGTGCTGGTAACAACTAACTTTAGCCATAGAAAATTGGCTATTTTGGACAGGACAATTTTATACGAAGTCTCATTAAATATTCTGTCACAAAATTGCAGTCGGGAAATCATGAGAAGGATAAATAGTAAAACCCAAACGGAAGAATGTTTCCGGTTTATTGATCTTGGAAAATTTATCTATTAGCTTTTAGGAAAGTTTTGTATGTATAATATGACTATGAGTAAATCTGGCGGATACAAATTAAATGATAAAGACATCGAAAGTGTCATAAAATTTCTCAAAACCATCGATCCGGAGAATGCGACACCGGAAATGGCAATAGAACTTCTTGAACGCCTTAAAGCCGGAATCCATACCATGGTCCATGAAAATCCGGAAAAGCTCAAAGAGATTTTTGAGGAGTTAAAACGGCAAAAGAAGCTTAATAACAACTAAACAGAAAGAATTTCCGAAGATTTAACCCCAAGCGCTTTGCATATTTTTACCAAAGTTACTCCTAAAGGTTTTGTTAATCCGCGCTCGATTTTAGCGTAAGAATTGCCATCCAATCCGGCTTTTTTAGCCACCTCTGATTGGGTCAGGCCTTTTTTTATTCTGATTTCTTTTATTCTTTTGGCGATTTCCATTACTGTTTTTTCGTCCCGAACTGTGTTCATAAGGATAGTATAACATTTTTGATAGATTAATTCCGACAAGGTTAGGAAGGCTGTAATTTGTGAATTTTTATTCACATGTTAAATTCATTGTAGTAAACTATCTATATAGGGATAGTTATTACATCCGATACTATGAATAAATTTACGTTGCTTATGCTTTCCCATTCTGTTGTATTATGTATTAAGACAGTATTTTATGAAAACTTCACAAATTAAGAAAAATGGAAAGAAAGCTAAATACGTCATTTTTTCATTTTTTGCAGGCGCCGGTTTTTTAGATTTGGGTTTTGAAACTTCGGGCTTTAATATAGAATTTGTTAACGAACTAAATAAACCATTTTTAGAGGCATATAAATATTCGAGGTCCAAAATGGGCTTGCGAAAACCAAAATACGGTTTCAACGAAGGGGACATGGCAAACCTTGTAAAAGGCAAAGGCGAAAAACAATTAACAAAGCTGATAAAAAAAGCAAGGAAGAAGAAAGCACTTGTAGGCTTTATTGGCGGCCCGCCTTGTCCAGATTTTTCAGTAGCAGGAAAAAACCGCGGGCGTAACGGTCCTCTTGGTAAACTGTCAGCTACTTATACAGCCCTAATAAACAAGCATAAACCAGATTTTTTCCTATTTGAGAACGTCAAAGGACTTTGGAAGACCAAAAGCCATAGAAAATATTATGAAGAATTAAAAAAAGAATTTCTTCCCAACGGCTACATACTTACTGAAAGATTAATAAATTCTCTAGAATATGGCGTTCCCCAGGATAGAGACCGCATAATATTAGTCGGCTTTCAAAAGGCAATAGTACCTGCAAAATTATTGGATATACAGAATAAATCCCTCTTAAAGGAAAAATCATTCCCATGGGACGATTTTATTAAATACCCGAGGAAAGAAATTTTCGACAAGTATAAGAAAGTAGAAAACTCATATACCAAAGAGGTAACTAGAATCCCTCCAGGCATTCCGGTTGATACAACGGTTGAATATTGGTTTAATAAAAACGATGTTACAAAACACCCTAATGCCGGACATCATTTTATTCCAAGACAAGCTTTACCCCGTTTTAAAAAAATTAAGGAAGGCGATGTATCAAGAAAATCTTATAAACGCCTCCATAGATGGCGTTATTCCCCAACAGTTGCATACGGAAACAATGAAGTGCATTTGCACCCCGTAGAAGACCGACGTCTATCTGTCGCAGAAGCATTAGCATTACAATCATTACCTAGGGATTTTGTATTTCCGGACTCGATGACCCTATCGAATATGTTTAAGGCAATTAGTAACGGTGTTCCATATGTTGCAGCTAAAGGCGTAGCCAATACAATCAAAAAATTCCTCGATAGCTTATAATAAGGTATTCTGGTGGAATTTATTGAAATATTAACCCAGAGTTGCTCCGTATGACAGATATATTTTCTAAGAAGAAGCGTAGCAGTGTTATGTCCCGTATACGGTCGAAAAATACTTTAATAGAAAAAACTGTCTTCAAGTATTTAAGAAAAAACCGTGTTTACTTCGTATGCCATCACTCAAAAATTCCTGGCAAACCTGACATCGCCAGGCCAAGGGACAAAAAAGCGATTTTTATAGACGGGGATTTTTGGCATGGCTATGATTTCAAACAGCGCAGGGATAAGTTGCCGCCTTACTGGGTTGCTAAAATTTCAAATAATATAGCGCGCGATAAAAAATGCAGGAATGAATTGGCACACCAAGGTTGGAGTATTTTAAGAATCTGGGAACATGAAATTGAAAAAAATGAAGTTGTGACAATGAAAAAAATATATAAATTCCTTAAAGATACGAAAAGCTGATATATGTTTAATCAAAGAATCTTGGACAACATTAAGGAAAGCATTCCGTATTTACAAAAGCTAAATATTAAAGTTAGCGGTACGGCATTTTTAATGACAGACTATGAAAAAATCAATGCATTGCTAATAAAAAATAATGTCCTTGATGAAAACCATAATAATATTGCAATTTTCCATCCAATTAACGATCTTCTCGATATTTACATTTTGGTTATTATGGGATTGGCAGCTTATGAGTATGCGATTCTGAATAATTCAAAATCAAAATTGGAGGATTTCAGGGTTGGAGAATTGGTTGAATATGGCGGAAGGGTTGTTCAATACCAGGGGATTACTTTATGCAATGACAATATAGAGAAATTCGAACTTAAATATGATGACGAGTATAAAACTACTGAACTGTTACCACTTAGTTACTCAAATAAAATTTCCAAATATAGCGGCTGTAAAACAACTGCTGATAAGTATAATTCCAAAATCTCCAATAAGAATGTTGGCGACATATTGCATACTGTTATTGATTACAAGGATGGAGAGATTACGCTTTCGGGGTACCCCCCCTTTTTAGTAGTTAGCGAAAGACCAGCATTAATAGAATTATTAAAAAAAATCACTATAAATGGCATACCGTTTTTTGAATTTTTTCCTTCTGTTAAATGTACTTCCTGCAACAGGCAAAGAATTGGAAGAAATATAGCGCAAAGGTCGTATATGTTTTATTTCGCTGCCTCCTTGTCTACGGCTGACGACGTGCTGAGATCGGAAAATGGGATAAAAACACTATTTGTTGATGCTCATGGCAAATCTTTAGATGATGGCAATTTGCTTGCTGCTTTAAAAAACCAGTACGGGATTGAGGATGTATATTGGTTACAAAATTATAGCAAGCTGGATGCTATGGAAAACTTGGAATCTGGATTGGGATTCAAAATATGGATATGGAAAACGGACGATTTTGAAGAACTTGCAATTAATAAGCAGAGTAACGGATTAGTAATGACCCATAATAACGGAAACGATGAGAATAACTGTCTCGTCGACATGCATAAACAATCGCTAAGAAGACTTGCTGCCTACAAAGACAATCTTGTTGAAATTGAATATCCTGCTGGATTAATAGCAGATTTCCATGTCGACATTCAAAAACAGCTTAAAAATATGTTTTTCGATGCTGGCGAATACGGAAACAGAGAGTTAAGATTTTTTTGCATTAATGCAGCTAGTATATATAACCGGATTTTCCAGTCTCCTCTGCCAATTTCGCAAATTAATAAGATAGCTTCAAGTTATGGAAAAAAAACAGTTAATGAAGATTTCCAAAATTTGGAAAACTTGCCTTCCCGCCTAACAGGTGCCGTTCCTTTAAATTTTGACGCAAACGCACATAAATTATTATCCGATTTTAAATATGTTTTAAACGCCTATGAAGCTTATTCTGGCAAGCTTAAAAGTATTTCTTCAATAATTAGTCATAGTCCGGGGAAAAGTACATGCGTATTAATAAAATATTCATATATGGTTGACGAGGTAAAAGAGAGCGTATTAAGAGACCTGGTAAATGGCGGTAACGGCCATTTGTGTAAAAACGTATTTTTTTCCGATAACGTATCTGACATAAACAGCATTTATGACCAGTTAATATGGACCTACAAACCGCAAATAGCTGCTTCGCCTATGATCGCGCCTATGGTTGAAACAAATTACATTCTTTTATATCCCCAACAAAAAAAGGAATTAGAGCAAACATTACAAATAAATAAAAGACGCTTAAACCGTTATGCTGATGCCGAATACAGGTCAGGAATTCTTAAAGTTTCAAAGGATATTCTGGGTCATGTAACGGAAAAAAATAACTTCGACAGCAGCTCGGCTGACCTTTTCGATCTGGACGAACTACTTACATCCGTTTTTTCAAAAACAGTTACTGGTACCCACACAGACGGCCAAGAAGACGCTGTTGATGCAAAAATGGTAGTATTTTCCGGTGGTAATTATGCCTTCTTCCAGGCCGGGAATAAAATTAAAGTTTTAGACAGCGAACAAAAAAGCATAGACGTAAAGAACGTAGAAAGTTTGAATGAAGGTGATGAAATTGTATTTCTAAACGATAGCAAAAGGACAGTCTTTGACGAATTAGTAGAATATTACGAACACAAACCTGAGATTGTTAAAATGGTGAAAACTTCAGAATTGTGGAGAAACGCCCTTATTGAATTCTGCAACGAACGCCAACTTTCACCTGATGAATTAAAAATTATTCTTGACAACGACGGCCTGGTGCGGCACCAAATTACCATAAACGGCTGGCTTAATGGAACGACGATCTGTCCTGATGAGGATAATTATTCTCCCGTAGACATAATTGCAAACATTACCGGCAATGTCCTTCTTAGGAATAACTTAAACGAAGTTAAAACGGCTGCCAAACAAATGCATGCCCTAAGAATTAAAATTGGAAAATACCTTGCCAATAAGATAACACAATCTTTTGCCTCTCCGGAATCCATCATTGACGATCCTGTATTAAGAAACAAACTTGATGAAATTTCGTCACATGTCAGACTGGGCACAGTCTCACAAATATCAAATGATTACAAAAAGGTACCGTTGGAAATTACTAATAAAATGGTTAGTATTGAGGATATGAAAGAACTATGACAAAAATGATTCCTCCTTATATTAGCGCCGAGGTAAAAAGCAATGCGGAAAAACGGATTTTCCAATTATTACACGATTCTGAAGATCTTGCTGAGTTTACATGCCTTCACTCCCTTGGTATATCCCGGCATATTAAAAAACGCCAGGGAGAAATCGATTTTATCCTCGTCGGAAAAGGAATAATTCTTTGCCTGGAAGTTAAAGGAGGAAGAGTAAAAAGAGATAATGGTGTTTGGTTTTTTAAAGACCGATATGGACAGGAAAATAAAAAAACCGAGGGTCCTTTTGGCCAAGTTTCTTCTGGTATGTTTTCCCTCAAAAGTGACATAGAGGCTAAATTTGGTACGAAACATGGGTATCTGTTTTGTTACGGGGTAATGTTTCCTGATATTTCATTCGAGATTGAGTCACCAGAATGGGACAGACAAATAATTTTTGATATAAGAGATTTAAACTTACCCATTTCCCGGTATATTGAAAGAATTGTAAACTACTGGCGCCATAAATCGTCTTCCATTAATACGGAGCCTTTGCCAAAAACAGAAATAACCGACTATTTAAGGCCTGACTTTGAACTCGCAACCCGGCTATGGAGTGACATTTCTATGATTGAAGAAGAAATTACAAAATTTACAAATGAACAATATAGGGCACTAGACCATATGGAGAATAATCCCAGGGTGATATTCTCAGGTGCAGCAGGAACTGGCAAAACACTGTTAGCAATTGAAAAAGCAAGAAGGCTTTGTTATGAAAAGAAGAATACGTTGCTTTTATGTTTCAACAGGCTTTTAGGCTCAAAGCTTCAAAATGAAACTAAAAAGATAGGCTTATCAAACGAATACTTAAAAACAAATTCTATCCATAAGTATTTTTACGAAGTAATAGAAGGGGCTGGCCTAAGAAACTATTTTAATAAAATTAAAGCAGGCAAAAAAGCTTCGGAAGTATATGATGAAATTCTTCCGGAAATCTTTGCAAAAGCAGTTGAAAAACTCGGGAATAAAAAATTTGACTTTCTGATTATTGATGAAGGCCAAGATCTTTTAAACGAAAGTTACATACTTGCACTTGATTGCATATTGCAAGGTGGCTTCAAACAAGGAAACTGGGCAATTTTTCTTGATCCAGGCGGACAATCAAAACTTTTTAACCGCTTTAGCTTAAACGAATTTAACTACTTAAAAAGTTTGGGTGCTCCCGAGTATAAACTTGACCAAAATGTAAGAAACACTCTTCAAATTGCGACCCAAGCTTCAATAGTGACTGGATTTCCCGCTGGGAAAACTAATGTGGAAGGACCGAAAGTGGAATATAAAATGTGTAAAGGAATTACCGATATGGCCCTGCAGATAATAGACTTGCTGGAAATCTTGCAAAAGAATGAATCTGTGCCTCCATCTTCAATCACAATACTTTCAAGCAAAAATTGCGGCTCAATGTCTATATTTTCTTCGGGAGTAAAAGTGCCGCGCAGTTTACTTGAAGCAACTGAAGACAGCATTTGTAATATGCCGCCGGGTAAAACACTTTATGCATCGGCCCATTCGTATAAAGGATTGGAAAATAATATAATAATTTATACCGACTTGGATTCTTTTGACGGCAGGCTTTCTGAATCGGTAAATTATGTAGCCATGACAAGGGCAAGGGAAAAACTTTATGTATTTATGGATAGCAAACTTAGGAGTAAATACCAGGAAAAAGTAAGAAAGTTTGCTAATATTAGTTTATGAGTAATCCGGATGACAAAAATCCATATTTATCTGCAAGATCGCTCTTAGTTGAAAACATAAAAGAGGAATTTTTAGGACCTTCATCAAAAACGGACATTCTAACTGAAAATCCAGTAACCCGGTATGCCGCAGGAATGCTCTTCCCTATTGATTACGAAGCTAGAAACGACAAAGAGCCCCAGACCCAGGAGCAGAAATTGGATGCTGAAACAAACCAGGTTTCATCTGAAGACGAATCGTGCATGGACGACTTGACTATCGGGTTGTCTAGTTCTTTTTTTCCAAGCGTGCTTGGAATTAGTTTTTACACTTTAGGTACCGATCCCAAATTAACAGTAAAGATTAATTGGACTGCATATTCCAAGATAGACCCTTCAGAAAGTTATGTTGACATTACTTCTTGCAAGGATGGTTTTGACAAACTACGGGAGATTGAAGAATTTAAAAATTTCTTTGCTTTAAAAGATGGAAAGTTGTTCGTAAATTCGGATGATGTAGGTTTTGAAATACCAAAAATAATTGCTGAAAAGGCAGCAAATAATAATGTAAAAAGCTTAATTGAGGTTGCAATTGCCAGGAGAAGATTTGATTCCGTTTGGACGAACCATCCAAAAGAAATGGTAATTAATATAGAAAAAGGGGTTAATAATTATAAAGTTGGAGACGGGTTGGAACTTATATGCAACAGAAGAAGAGGTGTCGGCGGTTCAACTCTATATACGGTAGCAGTAAAAAATACACATCCTGCATGTCCCAACGGTATGGATGAAGAACATGTTTTTTTTGACGTTTCACTAAAAATTGTGTCTGCAGAACTAAACGAGGATATATTTATCGAGTACCCGTCACCACCGCTTTTCAGCAACGATCCTGAAGAACAATCTCTTGCCCTATTGTATAGGAACCGGAAGACGTATGCCGTTGGGCATGGATGTTCTGCGAACTGGATTAACAAACCAGGCGTAGCGAACGCAAACGCAGTGTATACGGAATCGTTGCCGATGTTTGAAGTGCCTATGCTTGATTTTAATGTTGAAGGTCTTGACCCCGAGATTTTAAGCATGAAGTATTTGTCTTGCGAACAAATTACTAAACGTGCTGAAGTGATAGAAAAGCTGAAAAAGTTTGCCTCATTTTACACGGAATGGATAAGCAAGATTTCTAAGATAAAAGTTTCTGAGGGTCTCCAAAAAACAGTTGCAAAACATGTTTCATTATGTGAAGAAACCGACCAGCGGATGAAGAAAGGAATAAAAATACTTGAGAGCAATACCATAGCTATGGATGCCTTTTCTCTTGCTAATAAAGCAATGCTCATGCAATCAGTGCAAACCGAATTACAAAAAGGATCAAGCGGTAATAATATAAAAATTGAAGATTACTATACCAAAGAAGCTGAAGAGGTGTTATCTCCTTCGGGCAGGGGGAAATGGAGGCCATTCCAACTTGGATTTCTTCTCCTTTCAATTCAGGGAATATTGGAACAGGAATGCAATGACAGGAAGCTAGTTGATCTAATATGGTTTCCAACAGGGGGAGGTAAAACCGAGGCTTATTTGGGATTATCCGCTTTTACAATTTTCTACCGTAGGTTGAAGAACAAAAGCGCTGGGACTACAGTTATGATGCGCTATACGTTACGGCTATTAACTGCACAACAATTCCAGAGGGCTTGTACGCTAATCTGCGCAATGGAAAAAATAAGAAAACAATTAGTTGGTAAACTAGGAATGGATGAAATTTCGATTGGGCTTTGGGTAGGGGTGGAGTCCACACCAAATACGCACGAACAAGCAAAGAAAAGGTTTGGCGAGTTTATCCGGGGCGAGTCGGAAAAAAACCCGTCCCCATTGCTATCTTGTCCCTGGTGCGGAGCTAAAATGCTTTTTGAAGGTCAGACTGGCCGCAGATTTTATGCGTATAAACCAAAGTCAAGACCGCAGCGAGCGGCATTGTATTGTCCGGACAAAAATTGTGATTTCAATGAAAGGCTTCCGGTTCTTATAGTCGATGAAGAAATATACGATTTTCCCCCTACGCTTTTGTTTGGCACGGTAGACAAGTTTGCCCAAATGCCATTTCAAAAAGGAATATCGAGACTGTTCTCTGTCGACCAAGGAAACCCTAACATGCCTCCGGAATTAATAATACAGGACGAACTCCATCTTATTTCCAGCTCTTTGGGAACCATGGTTGGAATATACGAAACCGCAATAGATTATCTTTGTTCCATAAAAGGCTTATGTCCGAAAATAATTGCTTCTACCGCTACGGTTAGGAGGGCACCAGACCAATGCCGGAGTTTGTTTAACCGCGATACGAGACAATTCCCGCCACCCGGAATTGAAATTTCAGACTCTTTTTTTTCAAAGGAAATCTCAACAGACGTTAAGCCAGGCCGCCTGTACATTGGATTGATGCCTTCGGGAAAAACGCAAACTACAGCATCAATCAGGCTAGCGGCAAGTTTATTACATGCCACTTTCGCCATGCATGCAGAGAATGAAGTAAAGGATAAATACTGGACGTTAGTTAGTTACTTTAACAGCATTAGGGAACTTGGAGGATTTATATCCCTTCTTTACGACGATATTCCACTTTACGCTAATGCGCTTAAGCAGAGGTACGGTGGATTAATGAGACATATATCTGTTGAGCGCGAGTTGACAAGCAGGAAGAGTGCGGAAGACATACCACAAATCCTTGAACAGTTGTCACACAACTATCCCGACCAAGGAACAATTGACGTCCTTTCTGCAACAAATATGATTTCTGTCGGGATTGACATAGACAGACTAGGTTTAATGATGATACGCGGACAACCGAAACTGACATCCGAATACATCCAGGTTTCAAGCCGTATTGGTCGAAAATATCCGGGTATGGTCGTTACATTGTATAACTCAGCCAGGACGAGAGACAGGGCCCATTATGAAAGGTTCAGAACTTACCACGAATCTTTTTACAGGAATGTGGAACCTTCAAGTGTGACGCCATTTTCGGCTCCCGCAAGAACAAGGGCATTGAACGCTGTTTTGATTACTTTATTCAGGCATGGACTTGGCATTTCAGAATATAATGGCGAAGACGGTGCATCCAAATTTAACCAAAATTTGCCAGGCCTGCAAACTATTAAGAAATATATTAGTACTCGCGTAAAAGAAGTAGATCCCGAGGAGGTCAATGCAACACTTGAAGATTTTGAGAAACTGATACAAGAATGGAATGCTTTTCTACAAGTTAATAAAGACAAGGTTGTCTATAAAAATGATAAGCAAGGAATTACACTTACTAAAAATTATGACGGGATCGGTTCCGGATTATGGTCAATTCCAACATCCATGAGGAACGTTGACGCGGAATGCAACGTTGACATATATGATGAATAATTCTTTCAGTCTTAAAAAAAATATAGGATCCAGTATAAGGAGAAGCCAGGTCATTACAACATTCGGGCCTGGAGCTTTGGTAAATCTCGAACTTGGTTCCTTAATGGCAATGGGTATAGATGCATGGCCTAAAGCTAATTTCGACGATTTCGTTTATGAGGAAAGGCTCCAAAAAAGGCTTAAAGTGAGATTTTTTAGACAGCCGCCATCAGCGGATAGTTTTCCAAAAGGATTGCCGTACAGGAGATTTCCTAGATGGCTCTTTTGCCCGAAATGCAGGATGTTAAAAAGATATGAGGATTGGGTTATTAATGATAAAAGGAAGTTTCCAACGGTTCCAAAGTGTACAACATGTACAAGAAAAGGCCTTGTTTCTATGAGTTTTCTTATAGCATGCAGACGCGGCCACCTTAACGATTTTCCTTGGGTTCAATGGGTGCATAGGGATAAAATACCGTGCATGCCAAACCCCGCCTTGTCTTATACAACAAGCTTAGCCGGTGCCGGGCTTGCCGGATCAAGAATCGAATGCCTGAATTGCCATTCGAAACGTTCATTACAAGGAGCTTTTTCACCAGATGCATTTAAATTTAAATGCTCCGGATTTAAACCCTGGTCAAAAGACCAAAAAAGTGAAGACTGTAATGAAGAAATAGTTACAGTCCAACGGGGAGGAAGCAATGTATATTTCCCAAGAATAGTTAGTTCCATAACAATTCCACCTTACACTAACCCATTGTTTGATAAAATCACGAACGACAAAAACTGGAGCATATTTTCTAGTTCTGATTTTAATTTTGACCAGTCAGTTAAGGAACAAGTGTTGGCACAAATCGCGAAAAATATCGGGTATACACTTCGAGAGGTGAAATCTTGTGTCGAAAACATTGAGAAAATGTCCTCAGACGCAGAAGCGCAAAGCGAGGAGGATTTCCGTTTTGATGAGTTCCAAGCTTTTCATGGTAATTTCGATATGTCAGCTAATAACAAACGCGATTTTAATATTGCACCAGGAAATGCAGGTTGCGATTATTCGCAATACGGTATTAAAGACATAATTCTGGTTAAATCGTTAAGGGAAGTACGCGCCTTGGTAGGATTTACCAGATTGCGTCCTTTTGAACCGGACATTGAATATGCGTCTGATGACGAAAAAAAGGAGTCTTCCGAGATGGTTGCATTAACTGACCGGGAGGGACACCCATCCGGTTGGAAACCTGCAATCGAAGTACGCGGGGAAGGAATTTTTTTAGCCTTGGATTCCGATAAGATTGACCTTTGGAGCAAGCGGGAAAATGTTAAATATAGAGAAGGGATTATTAACAGAAACCTGGAAGAATCATGCAGAAGGCGCCATGCAATATTTAAACCTACAAGTGCGAAATACGTTTTATTGCATACTCTAAGCCATTTGCTTATTAGACAGCTAAGTTTTGAATCAGGCTACTCTGGCGCTTCATTAAGAGAGCGTATTTATTGTAATTTACCAGGAAATAAAAACATCATGCAGGGCATTTTAATATATACGGCAGCCGGCGATGCAGACGGCACATTAGGCGGACTTGTGCGCCAAGCTAAGCCGGAAAGATTTAAGGCTGTCTTAAATTCAATGGTGGAAACTGCGAGATGGTGTGCGAACGATCCGCTTTGCATTGAAAGCCGTGGGCAAGGTTTTGAATCTTTAAATCTGTCTGCCTGCTATGCATGTGCCCTATTGCCGGAGACTAGCTGTGAAGAATATAACAGGTTTTTAGACCGCGCTTTTTTGACAGGAACTCCGACGGAGCCAGATCTGGGATTTTTTTAATAAAATACAAAATTATTTTGCAATTCAATTGCAACTATACTCTTCCTTTATTTTTGTCCAAATATTGTTCGTAATTCCCTCAGTAATTGCCTTCTGATAGGTGGTTGTGAGAAATATAATATCGCCTGACTCATAACTCTGTTCCAGTTGTTCCCGGATCTTTTGAATGACCATATTGATTTTTCGGTAATGGGGAAATATCAAAAGAAACGTGGGACATTTCCCATCCATACCGGCATATAGTTTCCATGATCCATCTTCCTTTAATTTAATAAACTGTTTAATTTTGTGAACTATTGCGTACCGGGGAACATGGGGATCAAACAATTCCAAAAAGTAAGTTTGAGACTGTATAGTTTTGTCATAGAGATTTTTTACTTTTTCAATATATAAGTCAGGAATGAATTGTTTTGTTTCTGTAAAATCCTCATCAGGATCATGGTGCAACTGCTTATAGATCCACATTTCAGTTTTGGTTTGAACGTCATATTCTAATGTATCTTTCTTACTGTTTCTTTCTACTCCCTTAAATTGAGTGTAAAACTCAGAAATAGCAATGCAGTGATCGATAAAAGTCTGTGAAGCGTTCTTGTCCTCATAGAACTTTTTCATGTGTCTAAAATCCAACTGTTCATTTTCTGCCTGGTATTCTTCCCCTTTATTAGATCTCATAAAGATAATGCCGTTATTGCTTAAGAAATATATCGCTGGCTTGGTATTTTCCAATAACTTTTTCGAATAGATTCGCCCTAAGTAGTTTTTACTGACTAAGTCCTTCAACCAGGTATTTATCCGTCTGGAATCTTTATGGTTAAATAGTTTCTGTATTTGGTGTCTGTTGATAAATCTGAATTTGAAAACAAGATCGATTATTTCTTTTTGTTTATTGGTAATAGGAGGTAATTGTTTATAGTTCATGATAGGTATTAATTTTTAGGTTAAGTTGTAATGTATTTATAGTTGTCTAATTTTATAAATAGCTGGTTGTAATAAGTTAAAGTGTGTTAATTATACATCATCTACTTCACTTCTTATACCTATACATAGTATAGGAAAGAACGGATATATCATTTATTGATTTAGGCTTAAATATAGGGTTAACTTACGCATGAGCATTGTCCTAGCCGGTGAGGACAATAATAGTGCCTAAGCTGAGACAGTTAATTTCCGCTTGACATTATCCCTTTAGGGATACTATACTATCCTTATAGGGATAATTAAGAATACGAGAATATGGGAAGACTAAGAGGCAGCAAAAACAAAAATTCTTTAACCAAAGTGATTGCGTCCAGTATGACTGCAAAGGAGAGAATATCTATTCTGGCAAACCTCATTATCGACAAAATGATTTCCGACCAGAAAAACGGTTATCCGTTATTAAACAAGTTAAACAGCACTTAAAAACATGGAACAGGAACAACCGATGAAAAATGCAATTGCAGCAATTCGCGTATCAACCGTCAGACAGGGAATCCAGGGCGACTCGCCGGAGGCGCAAAAAGAACAGATTAAACAGTATGCGCAAAACCACAATATCGATATTAAGAAGTTTTTTATCTTTTTGGAATCGGGATCCAAAGAAGAACAACCGGTGCAGGAAGCAATCGATTACTGTAAATCTGCTAAAAACGGTATCCAACTATTTATCATAAAATCCATTGACCGGTTTACCCGGGGAGGGTCGTATTTTTATGAGGATTTGAAAATGCAGCTTGATAACTGTGGCGTCCAGCTGGTTGATATTTATGGTGTAATTGGTACTCAACAAGTTAACACTCTTGAACACTTAGGTGTCGCTTTTAAGTGGAGTGTTTACTCGCCAACTAAAAAAGCAGAAATGCTTGAGGCGGAGCGGGCAAAGGACGAGATGCGCGATATTATGAGCCGGATGATTGGCGCGGAAATCCGGTATGCACGAATGGGATACTGGGTGAGGAAACCGCCGTTTGGTTTTGTTAATGAGCAGGTGGAAACGCCAAACGGCAAACGCACCATCCTTAAACCCCATCCGACCGAGTCAGTTTGGATTAAAAAAATGTTTGAGCTTCGCTGCCGGGGAACTCTAAGCGATGACCAGATCGTTGAGGAAGTTAACGCATTGGGTTTTAAAACCCGGGTTGACAATATCCGGGACCGGAGTGACCGGACAAAAATTGTCAAACAAAGGGGTGGCGGCAAACTTTATTTAAAAAGATTTTGGGGTTACCTGAAAAATCCCCTGTATGCCGGGATCAATTACGTTAACTGGACAAAAGACAATCTCCATAAAGGCAAGTTTGAAGGGTTAGTGTCGATTGACATGTTTAACAAAGCCAACCGGGGAAAAATTTCCATCATTGAAGAAAACGGGGAAATAAAAATCAATACGTGGAAAGCGCCGGAATACTTGCTGAAAAAAGGGGTACGCAATCCCGATTTTCCCTACAAGCGGATTGTCATGTGCCCTTATTGTGAACGGCCTTTATTTGGCAGTGCCTCCCGCGGGAAAATGGGCAAATATTATCCCGCATACCATTGCAATAAACGGGGCCATTATTTTAGGGTCCCGACCGGAGATTGTCTTTTGTCCCGTTAACGT
>JAMDAL010000023.1 GCA_023484305.1 Patescibacteria group bacterium
GGTGGAAAAATCGGAAATTTTGCCCTTGTTTATTTCTTCTTCCACCTCTTCTGAAGCCTGCCAAAAGAATAAATAAGGGGAAATAGTGGTTCCTAAAAAACCCACAGCGGTCATTAAAAAGGCTTTATTAAATTCTAAATTGGGCGTAATTACGGAAACAATGACGTCCAGCCAGTTTTGTGTCACCAAAAAGGCAGTAAGAACGTATACCAGGAGGAAAAATCCAAACCAGCGAAGAAGCGAGGCATAAACTCTATACGGTACATAAATTTCCAATAATATGGTTAAGACGGCCATGACAACCAGCATTATTTCAAATTGCCAACCGGTTACCATTTTAATAGAGGCAGCCATAACTCCCAAATCAGCGCCGATATTAATGATGTTGGCAATAAGAAGAAGGCCAACGCTAAAAGCAAGAATTTTGCGGGAATAATATTTTTTTAAAACTCCGGCCAGTCCTTCTCCGGTAACCATGCCGATTCGGGCGCAGGCTTCCTGAACGGAAATCATCAGGGGCAGTAAAAACCAGGAAAGAAACGAAAGTTTATAGCCAAATTGCGCGCCGGCAATGGAATAGGTGGCAATGCCGGAAGGGTCGTCATCGGCCGCTCCCGTGATAAAACCCGGCCCCAGCATCTGCCATTCTTTTTTGAGTTTTTTGACAAGATTTTTTAACATATTTTAAGCTTGCCCCAATTGCAAATAAAATGCAAGGCGGATAAAATGGGGCAATGGAAGAATTAAAGCAAAGAGCTAAAGACCTTATTGCAAAAATTGACGTTACGCAAAAGCAGCAAAAACTGCGCGAACTGGAGCTTTTAAGCGCCAAAGAAGACTTCTGGCAAAACTGGCAAAAAGCCCAGGAAGTTATGAAAGAAATAAGCAGGCTGCAGAAAGAACTGTCAGCGGTTGAAAATTTGCATCAGCTGATTGCAGACGGTACGAAAGAGCAGTTGGCCAAGGAAGTGGAAAAAGTTGAATATTTCTTTTTTCTTTCCCGTCCTTTTGATTCTGGCAATGCCATTATGGCCGTTCATGCCGGACAGGGAGGAACCGAGGCCTGCGACTGGGCGGAAATGCTTTTTAGGATGTATGCCAGATTTATTGAAAAAAAGGGCTGGAAAATTGAGGAAATAGACAGAACCATCGGAGAAGAGGCCGGGATAAAAAGCCTGACGTTTATTGTTGGGGCAGAATACGCCTTCGGGTTTTTAAAAGGGGAAAGAGGGGTGCACCGTTTGGTACGCCAGTCTCCTTTTAATGCTAACAATTTAAGGCAAACTTCCTTTGCCTTGGTAGAGGTTTGGCCGGAAATTTCCCAGGACAATGAAGAAGTCGTATTAAAAGAGGAAGATGTTGAATTTGAGGCATTTCGGGCTTCAGGACACGGCGGTCAAAACGTTAACAAGGTTTCCACGGCCGTCCGGCTTGTCCACAAACCGACCGGGATTGTGGTAACCTGCCAAACCGAACGATATCAGGCGCAAAACCGCGCTTATGCCGAGAAAATTCTTCGTGCCAAACTTTGGGAATTGACGGTTAAGGAAAAAGAGCAGCAGCAAAAGGAATTAAAAGGTGAATATAAAATTGCCGGTTGGGGCAACCAGATCCGCTCCTATGTTTTACATCCTTACCATTTAGTTAAAGATCTTCGTACGGGTGTGGAAACGGGTCAGACAGAGGCGGTTTTAAACGGCGAACTTGACGAGTTTATACAGGCAGAAATTCGCGACTTGTAAAATATTTTTTGTTGTATAATAATAGTTGATACGTAAAAAATATGTCAGAAACTATGGCTCCGGGGCCGGCACAAATGGCCGGGGAAAAAATTATGAAGCCTCTAAACAGCGAGGAAAAACCTCTTAAGTCTTTGCCGTTTATCGGGGCGGCAGTTATTTTGGGCGTTCTTTCCGGTTTTTTAATCTTTTCTCAAACCAGCGGTAAAAGTTTGGCCACTGTGGCCGGCAATGTTGCCGGAAACGTTGCAACGTCCGAAACAAAAACAGTCGGTTCTAAAGACACTAAAACTTTCCGCGATTGTACCAGCGGACAGCTGGAAGTTAACGACGACAAAGTGACAGATGAAGGTACCCATATGTTAGTCCGTCCGGGAGGTGTTAGCCAAACGGTTTATTTAACCTCGTCGGTTTTGGATTTAAACCAATTTACCGGAAAACAGGCGGAAGTTTGCGGAGAAACTTATAAAGGCCAGAAAGCCGGGTGGCTTATGGATGTAGGAAGGGTAACCTTGAAGTGATAACTGCATTTTCTTCTTTCCTGTCATTCCCGCGTAAGCGGGAATCTATAAGATAGATTATTTTATATAGATCCTCGAGTCAAGCTCGAGGATGACAAAATGTATAGCTTATGATAGAGCTAAAAAACGTCAATAAAAAATTCGGCTCCGGACAAACAGCATTGGATAACGTTTCCCTGGAAATTAACGATGGCGAATTCGTTTTTGTTGTGGGACCGACAGGTTCCGGCAAGACCACTTTAATCCGTCTTCTTATCAGAGAGTTGTTGCCGGACAGCGGTAAAATCATAGTTGACAAAGAAGAGATTACCAAAAAAAATTATAAAAAGATCAGCGCCTTGAGACGTAAAACAGGAGTGGTTTTTCAGGATTTTAAATTGCTTTGGGAACGGACACTGGCTGAAAATGTGGCGCTGCCGTTGGAGGTTTTAGGCCTGCCGGGCAAAGAAATAAAAAATAAAGTTAACCAACTGCTGGATAAATTTAAACTTTCTGATCTGGCGCAAAAATTTCCGGTGCAGATTTCCGGAGGAGAACTGCAAAGGGTCGTAATTGCCAGAGCGATGATAGCAGAGCCAAAAATATTGCTGGCGGATGAACCGACCGGAAATTTGGATCCCAAAACCAGCTGGGAAATTGTAAAACTTTTAAGCGATATCAACTCTAGCGGTACCACAGTTTTAATGGCCACCCACAACGCTGATATTGTAAACAGTCTTGGAAAAAGAGTTATCAGGCTTGAACATGGCAAAATAATCAAGGACGAAAAAGAAGGAAAATACGAAAGGTAGCCTATGGGACGTTTGCAAATAACCTGGCAGCATATCAGGCGTTCGCCTTACCAGGCTCTGGCTGCGATTCTGGTGATGCTGTTAACAACTTTTGTCGCTTGTGTTTTTCTGATGCTGGCGTTTGGGTCAGAAAAGATTTTGTCTTATTTTGAAAGCAGACCGCAAGTTACGGCGTTTTTAAAAGACTCCACAACCAAAGACCAGGCCGGCGGCATTATGCAGAAACTGGAAGAGACAAATAAAACCGCCAGCGTAAAATATATCAGCAAAGAGGATGCTTTAAATATTTATAAACAGCAGAACAAAAACGATCCTTTGCTTTTGGAAATGGTATCTGCCAGTATTCTGCCGGCCAGCATTGAAGTTTCCGCCAAGGAAATAGGAGATTTAAACTCGCTTTCTGATATTTTAAAGAAGGAAACAGGAGTTGACGAAGTGGTTTTTCAGAAAGACGTAGTGGACACTTTAGTGCGTTGGACCACGGCCTTGCGTACCATCGGCGTGGTTTTTATAGCCTTTTTGGCGGCAATGGCCACATTAGTTATTCTGACTATTATCGGTATGAGAATCTCTTCGCGCAAAGAGGAAATTGAGATTATGCGTTTGGTTGGAGCCAGCAGTTGGTATATCCGCTGGCCGTTTATTTTTGAAGGTATGTTTTATGGCGCAATGGGCGCTGTTTTTGCCTGGGCCTTGTCTTACGGTTTGCTTTATTATGCCACGCCCCATTTATCGATATTTCTTTCCGGAATAGGGATTTTGCCTGTTTCGCCGATTTTAATGCTGGAGCTTCTGGGAGTGGTTTTAACAGGAGCCCTGCTTGTGGGAATTTTTGCCAGTACCATTGCTCTCTGGAGGTATTTGAAAAATTAATGTGCAAAAGACTATTAATTCTTTTTTTATTAGTAATAACACCTTTTTTCCTTTTGACAACCGCTATTGGTTTGGCTCAAAGCAGCTGTATAACCTCAAACGATCCTTGTAAAGACTTAACAACCGAAGAGAAAGTTTCCTGTTATGAAAAAAATGTTAATGTCTGCCAGCAGGAAAGCAATAGTTTGTCTGCTCAGGTTGAAGCTTTTAACAGCAGTATTGCCGCAACCAACCTGAGGATAATGCAGACGGAACAGCAGATTGAAAATTTGACTAATGAAATAAACAGTATCTCCGATAAAATAAGCAATTTGGAAAGTTCCTTAACCGCCCTATCCAACGTATTAATAGAAAGAATTATTGCTTCCTATAAAAACAGCAGCCATAATAATTTAGGATTACTTCTGTTCAATTCTTCAAAGCTATCAAACCTTCTGGTTAATCTGCAATATCTGCAGATTGTTCAGAAAAACGACCAGAAAATTTTGTTTGCCGTGGAAACGACCAAAATGAATTATGCTCAACAAAAACAATTAAGGGAAGAAAAAAAGACTGAGCAGGAACAACTTCAAAAAAAGCTGGGCACACAAAAAACCTATTTGCAGTCGCAACAAAAAGCCAAGCAGAATCTGTTAGACGCAACGAATAACAGCGAGGCTGTATATCAGGATTTATTAGATAAGGCCAGAAGGGAATTGGCGGCTTTTTCGGCTTTTACTACTGCAGCGGGTGGCGGAGAAACAACTTTTGGCAACGGCAGCAACGGCTGGTATTATACCCAAAGAGATCCGCAGTGGTCCAGTATGCTGTTGCCGGGTTCTTCGTCTTCAACTTTAGAAGCAGGATGTGCCGTAACGTCCGTGGCAATGGTGTGTAAAAGTTACGGACAAAATGTAACACCAGCTACCATTATTAGTAATCGTAATAATTTTATATACGGAGATCTTTGGAATTGGGCCTTTAGCTGTAGCGGTAAGTCTACCGACTGGATAGGGACATCCAGGGACCAAATAAAAAACGATGTCAAAAATAATATTCCGGTGATTTTAAGACTGATTGCTCCCAGCGTTTCCGGACTGCATTTTGTGGTTGCTTATGCCTGGGATGACGGAAAATCAGATTTTAAAATTCACGATCCTTATTACGGTCCGGATAAATATTTTTCTGAAAGATACAGTTGGTCGCAGGTGACTGACGGTATTGCCATACATTAATAAGAAACTGATTCTGGACAAACTAGAATGACGAAGTTGTAGCTGCTGTTCCACCTTAGAGGTGGAATTCTATTCGCACCTTTGGAATTTTTCCATTTGCTTGTTGGCCGATTTTATGCATATACTAAGTTGTGAGCAGAATTAAAATCCTCACTTTTATAATCACTTTGACCACCCTCTTTTTTGTTAACTGCAATTTTGTTTGGGCAGGAATGTCTTTGAATATCAGCAACGCGCCTTCGGATATTAATTTTGACCAGGAGTTTGAAATTCTGGTTAATTTACTAAACGCCTCGCACAACACAGACTATTATTTTCAGGTTGCCTTAACCTCTGCAGACTATCCGGCCTATTTTGGCTATACGCAAAAAGAAGACGGTACCTGGTATAAATACACCGAGAACTATGATTTGTTTTATAAAATAACTACCAGTTCCGAAGGAAGCTGGAGCGGTAAATTAAAAGGCAAACCGGATTTTGAGGACAATAATTTTAAGGGCAGCGGTCAGTATGTTTTAAAAATAGGCCGTTTTACTTCCTCGGGCAAAAGCCATTACTGGTCTGATAATAGTTTGGCTTTAAATATTAACGGTCCCAGTCCGACGCCGACCTATACTCCCACTCCGACTAATTCGCCAACCCCGACGCCAGAACCAAGCTCAACGCCTACGCCAACTTCTTCGCCGACTCCAAAACCGAACAATACACCCACAAATACTCCCACTTTAAAACCAACTGTGAAACCAACCAATAAAGCAAGCTTGTCCGCCCTGCTATTAACAGCGACTAACTCTGCCAGTATTGCCGGATTGGCCACAAGCAAAGCTCAAACAGTCAGCCAGAGCCCGAATCTGATACAAGGAATAAGCAGTAAAAATAATCCGTTGTTGCTTTTGCCCGTTTTTTTAAGTATTTTTTTCCTTGCCGGAAGTATTTTTTTGTTCTATCATAATGGACATGAGGCTAGTCACGAAGAACAGTCAGGAAACTAAGAAATTTGCAAGAAAGCTGGTAGGAAAGATAATTTCTGATAGTTATTCTTCAAGCGAAGCGAGAAGTTTAAAGAGAATTGGTTCTCGTCCGCCACGGGCGGACTCGAACAATAACGTGTTGTGTTTGTATGGTGATTTAGGAGCAGGCAAAACCACTTTCACTCAAGGTCTGGCAGAGTATTTTGGAATTTCCAGAATTATCAGCCCGACGTTTGTCCTTATAAGACAATACCCACTCACGAATTTCAAATTTCAAATTTCAAATTTCAAATTAACGACGCTTTATCACATAGATTTGTATAGACTGGGCAATATAGAAGAAATAAAAAACTTGGGAATAGAGGAAATAATGGCTGATAAAAATAATGTGGTGGTGATTGAATGGGCGGATAAATTAAAAAAGCTGTTACCCAAAAACAGAACGGACATTTATTTTAAATATATTTCTGACGAAGAAAGAGAAATAATAATAAACTTTTCTTCTGGTTCGTCATTCCGAGCATAGCGAGGAATCTCTCGCGAATGCTAAGTTCAAACAAGTTGAGATATCCTTCACTTCGTTCAGGATGACAAAATTGTATGAGAGAAGAAATTAAAAAAGCCATTAACATTCTTAATAATGGTGGAATAATAATTTTTCCCACCGATACGGTTTGGGGAATAGGTTGCAGAATTGATATGCCAGAGTCAATAAAAAAATTGTACGAACTGCGTAAGCGACCGGAAATTCAGGCCACGCCGGTTTTAGTGTCTTCAATAGAACAAGCCAAAAAATATTATCAGGATTTGCCAAAAGACGTAGAAGAACTCTTAAAAAAATATTGGCCGGGAGGATTGACAGTCGTTTACAGGTCTCAAAAGTCAAAAATACCCGGTTTGGCAAGAGCCAATAAAGACACTGTTGGACTGCGTATGCCAAACCATCGGGATTTACTATACATTATTAATAATACCGGCGTGCCGGTTCTTGGCCCTTCAGCCAATTTTCACGCCGAAAAAACGCCCGCCAATTTCTCCGAACTAAACCCAGAACTGGTAAAATTAGCAGATTTTGTGGTTCCCGGAGAATGCGGAGGAAATCAAGCCTCAACCGTTATTGACTGCAGCCAAAAACCCTGGGTAATTTTAAGATATGGAGCGGTAAAAATTTCGCCACTGTCATCCTGAGTATAGCGAAGGATCTCTTGCGAATGCAAGAAATATTCTCAAACAAGTTGAGAGATTCTTCACTTCGTTCAGAATGACAATATACAACTATGAAAAATATTCTTTATATTGATACTACTGATAATCAAAAGGTCACTGTGAGCATTAATCATGATACAAAAAAAACTCTGATTGAGTCTGCAAAACTCTTAAAAGCCCAGGCGGTTTTACCCGCCATTGTTAAACTTCTTAAAAAACATAAATTAAAGTTAAAAGAATTAACAGGGATAAAAGTTAATACCGGTCCGGGTTCATATACGGGAATTCGGGTTGGACTTTCCGTGGCCAATGCTTTAGGATATGCCTTAGATATCCCTGTTAACGGTAAAAAAATGGAAACAGAAGGAAGATACGGGTAGTGTCATTCCAAGAAGCGAAGCGACGAAGAATCTCTCGCGAATGCGAGCTTGAACAAGTCAAGAAATCCTTCACTTTGTTCAGGATGATAAAAAAAAATATGAAAATTCTAGTGACCGGCGGAGCCGGATATATTGGTTCCCATATGGTGGATGAGCTTTTGCAAAACGGAGACGAAGTTGTGGTTTTTGATAATCTTTTATACGGCCATAAGCAAGCCGTTCCGGGCAAAGTGAAATTGGAAACAGGAGATTTACAGGATGAAGAAAAACTGGCCGAGCTGTTTGAAAAGGAAAATTTTGAGGCAGTGATGCATTTCGCCGCTTTTATCTCCATGGCCGAGTCGGTGGAAAACCCCAAAATCTATTTTAGAAACAATGTCTTTAACGCCCTTAATCTTTTTGACACGATGGTGCGTTTTAACGTTAAAAAACTGATTTTTTCCTCAACGGCTGGGGTTTATGGCAATCCTGTCAAACTGCCCATTCCCGAAGAGCATCAATGTTTTCCCACCAATCCCTACGGCGAATCAAAACTGATGGTGGAAAAAATCTTGCGCTGGTATGATTTATCCTACGGTCTAAGGTATGTTTCGCTTCGTTATTTTAACGCTTCCGGGGCTTCTTTTAACGGAAAAAACGGTGAAGACCATGATCCTGAAACCCATATTATTCCTTTGGCAATTAAAACCGCCTTGAAACAAAACGGAACTTTTGAGATTTTTGGCACCGATTATCCGACAAAGGACGGAACCTGCGTCCGCGATTATGTGCATGTGACGGATTTGGTCAGGGCGCATCTTCTGGCGTTGGATAAGCTTAATAAAAGCGATAAAAGCGGGATTTATAACGTGGGGACAGGTATGGGTTATACGAATAAGGAAGTGGTGGAGATGGTTAAAAAAATTTCCGGAATTGATTTTTCTGTGGAATATTCTTCCCGAAGGCCCGGGGATGCGATCGAGCTGGTGGCTTCAGCGGATAAAATAAAAAGCGAACTGGGATGGAAGCCGGAATTTTCTGATTTGGAGACAATTGTTAAAACCGCCTGGGGTTGGCACAAAACCCACCCGGAAGGGTTTAAGGAATAAAATAATTCACCTGCCTCATATTTATGGCAAGCTATAGTAATCACCCCAGATATTATGAAGATATTCTTGCTCATCCAGAAGTGAGTGATTGGGAATTGAAGATATATAAAAAATTACTTCCTAACAACTTAAAGAATTTGGTGGACATCGGGTGTGGAACAGGAGATTTTTTAGAAGATGCAAAAAAAATATTTCCTCAGGTTTTGGGATTAGAGTTGAACGATTACGCAGTTAAGAAATGTAAAGAGAAAAAAATTCCAGTTAAAAAAAGAAATGCCCTTAAGACGGGTTTGCCTTCAAATTTTTTCGATGTTGTCCGCGCTGCAGAACTTTTGGAACATTTCCAAGATGCGGAAAAATTTATTAAGGAATGTAAAAGAATTCTTAAAAAAAACGGTTATTTGGTTTTACACATTCCTTCACAGTGGTCAGCATTTTATCCGATTACAAATTTTTGGGACGACTATACTCATGTGAGACCTTATACAAAAAGAGGTATTACCAGATTATTATCAGATTTTCAAATTACAACAATTTATATTCATGGTTATACTGTAGGACGAAATGTATTTGAATCTATGTTGGGTAAAATTATTGGAAAATACATTCCTTTTACTTGGTTCGTAATTGGAGAAAAAATCACTAACTAATATTTCTATCTATAAAAAACTTAAAATTTACGATTTACTATCTTGACAAGGATTGTAATAAAATAATAAAGTATAACTAGAGTAAATATTTCTAGTATTTACAACGAATGAAAGGTAAGCCCTGAAATGAAGAAAATAAGAATTGTAAGTCTATTACTAATAATAACTTCAGTAATCATAGTTTTTTTGCTCCCAAAAAAAGTATTAGCTGATGCAAAATTCCAATATACTAAACCCATAATTATTACTTCTAAGGATAGCATTCCCGTTGGTTATAGTGTAAGTCTAACCCTTGATCATCGAAGTATGGTTTCTTCTGGAAAAAGTTTAATCAATGGTGACGATGTAAGGATTTATTATGATCATATGGGAAATTTTTTAGGGACTCAAATAGAATTAGACAGGGTACTAGATGAACGAAGTAGTTGGGATAGTACGGATACTAAAATTTGGTTTAAAACAGAAACGGCAATTCCGGCCGATGTTACAGACAGTACTCATTATCGATTATATTATGGAAATTCTTTAGTATCTACTCCTCCGCAAGACAAAATTAAAGTTTATGAATATTTTGATGACTTTAATGACGGAGACATGTCAGACTGGCATATAGATGGAGGCAATTGGAACGAATCAGAAGGATTTCTAAAATCTGAAAGTGGAGGTGCACAAATAAGAAATATTAATGTTAGTACAATCGATTTTTATATGGAAGTTATGATAAATAAAATAAATCCTGGCCAATACGTTGGTATTTTTAGTAGATCCTCAGATTTAAACCATTTTTATTTATTTAACAGAGATGGAAATGCTTCAGATTGGAGATTATATAGAAATTCAGATGGGTGGAATTTGTTAGGGGTAACAAATAATTTTATAGCGCCAAAAGCTTACGATATTTTGAGCCTAAAAGAAACCGGAGACTTAATTACGGCAAAATTAAACGAAGATACTATTTTTAACATAACAGATAATGTACTAAAATATGATAAGGTAGGCTTATTTACAAACGGTGCTAATTCTTATACGGAATTCGATAACTTTCTAGTCCGGAAGGCTGTGGAGAGTGAGCCGGTGGTAACGCTTGGAGAAGAAATGACTCCAAGTCCGACGCCAACGCTTACAAATACTCCCACTCCTACTAATACGCCTACGCCAACTCCAACTCCCATTCCTGACAAAACTCCTCCCAAGATTCAAAAAGCAGAAACAAAGGATTTTGACAAAAACGGGAAAATAGACGGTATACTTTTAATTTTCAGCGAGCCGATACGGGACAGTTCGTTTACGGCCGGTTTTTCTTCCGGTTTTGATGTTAAAAACTATGGCAATGAACAGTTGGAAACAGGAACCAAGCCCAACGATAATCTTTTGCTTTTGAAAATCAGCGAAAATAATAATCCGGACTCTGATAAACAGCCGATGATAATTTATAAAAACGGCAATTTATCTGATTTATCAGGCAATAAACTGCGTAATTTCAGTAAAGCAGCTGTTGATAAAGTGCCTCCGATTATACTTGAGGCAGCCACCAGCGACAGCGATAAAGACGGTTTTATAGACAGCCTGTTTTTAACTTTTAGCGAGAGTTTAAAGAATAATAGCGTTAATGCCGATGATGTTATTGTTAGTCTGCCGGATTATCAAATTAATAAAGTAAATCTCAACGGTAAAAAAGTTACTCTGGTTTTAAGCGAGTCAGACTACTATGATACAGGCACAAAACCAACCGTAACGGTTAAACCACAAAGCCTGGCCGATAGAAGAGGTAACCTTAATGAAGAACAAAGCATATTAACAGAGGATAGGGCGGAACCATTTGTGGTTTTTAACACCAACGTTTTGCAAAAAAGCAAAATTGTCGTGGAACAAAGTCTGGCTTCGGATTTTTCGCCGGAGGAAGATTCCATTGTTACCCATGTGATTTTATCCGGCAAAAAAGCCGGAGAAAAAAACTGGCAGGAATTGGCGGTTATAAACAATGATAATTTTGTTGAGCCTTTTGTTTTCGGGCCGTATGAATGGACAGGTTTAAAAAAGGGCAGCCAGCAAATTAAAGCTGATGCGTATGATTTGGCCGGCAATATTAAAACCGTGCAAAAAACTTTGCCGGTGCAATAGTTTGACTTCTTGACTTAATTTACCCCTCTTTTCATAATTAAACTATGCTTAATTTCTTAAGGCATTGGTTTTTGCCTCATCAAACCAATAATCATAAACCAAAAGCCCTGCATCTTTCTTCTTTTGTTTCCTATATCCTTTTGGCTATTGCTTTGCAGCTGGTATTTCAGATCGTGATAGTAACCAGGCCACAGGTTTTAGGGTTGGCCACGGATATCACAGCCAGCCAGGTTTTAACCCTGGTTAATCAGGACCGTTTGCAAAACGGATTGTCGCCGGTTAAACCCGATCCGCTTTTAGACAGGGCAGCAGAGCTTAAGGCCGAGGATATGTTTGCTAAAAATTACTGGTCGCATGTTAGTCCGCAGGGGGCCACGCCCTGGGATTTTATTAATAAAACCGGATACCGTTATCTGTACGCCGGCGAGAATCTGGCGCGCGATTTTGCCACCTCCGACCAGGTTGTTAAGGCCTGGATGAACTCACCTTCGCATCGGGCCAATATTTTAAATCCTAAATATCAGGATATGGGTTTGGCCGTGGTTAACGGTAATATGGGAGGAGAGGAAACAACTTTGGTCGTGGAAATGTTCGGTACGAAACAGACCAATACTCCTGTCGTTTCTTCGGCTTCAACCGCGCAACCGGAGGCAGAAACAACCTCTTTATCTGATAATCGGGTTATAACTAATCCGGTCCGTACTCCTGTTAAACCGGCCCTAAACGTTTTAAGTTTATCAAAAGATGTTTCCTATCTTATTGCTCTCTTTTTGTTAATGATGCTGGGAGTTGATGCATATTTGGTCAGGAAGAAAAAAATTATCCGGGCCTCCGGCAATAATTTTGCCCATATGGCGCTTTTATTATTTATGCTTTTGGCGATATTTATAACGCAAAGCGGAGCAATTTTATGAAAGAATTTAAAAAATACGGAGTGCATTATCTTTTTCTCCTTATCATTTTGTCTTTTGGCCTGACCAGTTTTTTAGCCGTAAGCAAAGACCATGACCTGCAATTTCGCGTGGCCGTTTTAACTGTGGCTGCCTATACGGGGTGGGGGTTTGTCCACCATCTTTTAAAAGGTGATTTATACCTGAAGGTTGTGGTAGAATATGTGCTTGTGGCAGCGCTGGTAATAGTGTTACTTTGGACAGTGCTGTTAAGGACGTAAAGTATGAAAGGCGTTGTTTTGGCCGGAGGTCTGGGTACCAGATTGTATCCGTTAACATATGTCACCAATAAACATCTGCTCCCCATTTATAACAAGCCGATGGTTTATTATCCGATTGAAACTTTGGTTCGGGCCGGCATTACCGAAATTATGATTGTGGTGGGCGGCCCTCACGCGTCACATTTTATCAGCCTTTTAAAAAACGGTACGCAGTTGGGGATTAAACATTTGGCATACGCCTATCAGGAAAAAGAAGGCGGAATTGCCGACGCATTATATCTGGCCAGGGATTTTGCAAAAAAGGATAACATTGCCGTTATTTTAGGAGACAATCCGACCGATGCTGATATTTCATTACAAGTTAGTAGGTTTGAAGACGGCGCGTGGATTTTTCTGAAAAAAGTTAGCGATCCCAAACGTTTTGGTATTGCTGTCTTTTCCCCTGACGAAAAAGACAAAATAATAAGAATAGAGGAAAAGCCTAAAAACCCAACAGGAGATTTAGCCGTAACCGGAATGTATTTATACGATAACCGGGTTTTTTCCTATATTAAAAAATGCCGGCCGTCAGCCAGGCAGGAGCTGGAAATAAGCGACGTTAACAATTTATATATAAACGCCGGAAAGATGAATTATAGTATGCTAAACGGATTTTGGAGCGATGCGGGAACTTTTGACAGTTTATATGCGGCCAACCGGTATTGGGCGGAAAAAAATTCCTTCCCATTGTCATCTTCGGGCTTGACCCGAGGAGCCATACGGTAAAAATATATAGATTCCCGCTTTGGCGGGAATGACAAATCTATGATAGATTTAATTACTCTTGATAATCAAAAAAATTTAATTGATGGTGTAGTTTTGCATCAGTTAAAAATCAACCGCGATCAAAGCGGAATTTTGTCAGAAGTGTTAAAAACCAACTGGAATGATATATTTGGTATAACCTCATACCCTTTTGCCCAATGCTATTACAGCGTAACTCCTTCCGGAGGAATCAGAGATAAAGATCTTTGGCACGTCCATCCGACCAAGCAGGAAGACAGGTTTGTCATAATTAGGGGCGAGGCAATAGTGGCCATATATGACAGTCGCAAAGACTCAAAAACCTGCGGCAGGCTTAATCTTTTTCAAATGGGACAAGAGAACGGCGACAATAACCAGTTTTTGCTTTTAATTCCCAAAAATACACTGCATGGTTTTGCCGTGGTATCCAAAAATGATGTGGTTTTGTTGAATTTTCCGACCAGCCTTTATGATGTTAACGAAGAAGGGCGCATTTCCCATAAAGAGGCGTCGGCCAAATTTTCCGACGGCTCAATTTTTAGCTGGGAAAGGGTATTGGAAGAATTCAAATAATTTTATGAAACTCTTAATCACAGGCGGGGCGGGTTTTATCGGTTCAAATTTTATTTTATACTGGTTAAAAAATCATCCGCAGGATTATATCATAAACGTTGATAAATTAACTTATGCCGGCAATCAGGAGAATTTGAAGAGTATTGCTTCAAACCAGCCTTATGCTTTTGTCCATGGGGATATCTGCGACAAAAATTTGACGGACAGCCTGATGCAAAATGTTGACACAGTCGTCCATTTTGCCGCGGAAAGCCATGTGGACAGGTCTATCAGCGATCCTTCGGTTTTTGTCAGAACTAATGTTTTGGGAACGCAAACCCTTTTGGAATCAGCTGTGAAAAATAAAGTGAAACATTTTCACCATATTTCTACCGATGAGGTTTTTGGAGCAATAAAATTAGAAGATAAGAGTAAATTTAATGAACGAACAAATTATAACCCCAGAAGTCCATATGCGGCAAGTAAGGCCGGTTCAGACTATTTAGTTAGAGCGTATTATCACACTTTTGGATTGCCAATAACCATTACTAACTGTTCCAATAATTTTGGCCCCTATCAGCATCCGGAAAAACTTATACCTTTAGCCATTACCAATTTAATCGAAGGTAAAAAAGTTCCCGTTTACGGCGACGGTTTATATGTCCGCGACTGGCTCTTTGTACAGGATCATTGCCGGGCGATAGATTTGGTTTTGCAAAAAGGCATAATAGGCGAAACCTATTGCGTGGGAGGGCTTACCCAGGAGATTTCCAATATGGAAATTGTTAAAAAAATAACTGTTTTGTTAGGCGCCGGCGAAGATAAAATAGAAATGGTAAAAGACAGGCCAGGACACGACCGGAAATATAGTATTGACTGGACAAAAATAAAGACAGAACTTGGTTGGGCGCCCCTGCATGATTTTGACGTCTGGTTGTCAAAAACCGTGGAATGGTATAAAAATAACCAGTCGTGGTGGGAAAAGATTAAAGATGAGAAATGGGAAAAATATTATCATGAACAATATAAGGAGGCATAGATGAAGTTGGCAATTATAGGGCATGGTTATGTGGGTTTAGTTACGGCAGCTGTTTTTGCTGATTTGGGGAATACGGTTTGGTGCGTGGGGCGGACACCTGAAAAAATCGAAGCCTTAAAAAACGGCATCAGCCCTTTTTACGAGCCTGGTTTGGAAGAAGTGGTGAAAAAAAACGTAGTGGCAAAAAGATTAATTTTTACCTTAAGTTATAGCGATGCGGTTAGGGATGCAGAAATCATTTTTATTTGTGTGGGTACGCCTTCTTTAGCAAACGGAGAGGCAGATCTATCGTCTGTTTTTGCCGCTGCCGGGGAAATAGGCAAAAATCTTTCCGGCTATGCTGTTGTAGCCTGCAAAAGTACAGTTCCGGTGGGAACCAACCGTGAGGTGGAAAAAGTAATCAATGCGGTTAAGTTGAAAAATGTGCAGTTTGATATTGCATCCTGCCCAGAATTTTTAAGAGAAGGGACAGCCCTTCATGATACTCTTAACCCTGACAGGATTGTTATTGGGGCCGATACGCAGAAAGCCAAAGATGCCTTATTAAGACTGCATGAGCCGATTGACGGCCGGTTTGTAATAACCACTATTGAAACTGCAGAGATGATAAAATATGCAGCCAATACCATTTTGGCCACGAAAATTTCTTTTGCCAATGCCGTATCGTTTTTATGCGAAAAGGTGGGCGCAGATGTGGAAAAAGTCATGGAAGGGATCGGTTTGGACAAGAGGATCGGCCGGCAGTTTTTAAGGGCGGGCGTAGGATACGGAGGCAGCTGTTTTCCCAAAGACGTGAAAGCTCTAATTGCCATGACCAAAAAATACCGGACTGAGGGAGGGCTGTTTGAGGCGGTGGAAAAGATTAACAAACTTTCACATGAACATTTTGTAGAAAAGGTCAGGAAGTTTTTTAAAGGTGATTTAAAGAACAAACGGTTGGCGGTTTTAGGATTAGCTTTTAAGCCCGATACGGACGATATGAGAGATGCGCCTTCCGTTCCCGTTATAAAAGATTTGGTAAAACTGGGGGCCAGGGTTTTTGCCTATGATCCCAAAGCCGAAGTTAATGCCAAACGGGTTTTAGCTGATATTCCAATAGTTTATGTTTCCAGTGTTTACGAAGCCTGCAAGGGGTCAGATGCGGTTTTGGTTTTAACCGAATGGAATGAATTTAAGCAGCTGGATTTGATAAAAATGAAGAAGTTATTAAAAAACCCCGTTGTATTTGACGGCAGAAACATTTATGAGCCGGAAAATATGAAAAAACTGGGATTTAAATATTTTGGAACGGGAAGGAATTAATAGATGAAAAAGGTCTTTATTACTGGTGTTGGCGGTTTTGCCGGAAGCCATTTATGCGAACTTCTGACAAAAGACAAGAAAGTTCAGATTATTGGGACCGATTTAAAACACAATAAAAGCTATCCCGGAACGGTTAAGATTGTTACTTTGGATTTAACCCAAAGAGATAAAACCGAAGACGCCATCAAAAAAATTAAACCCGACGAAGTTTATCATCTGGCAGCCCTAACTTCTCCTGCCAAAAGTTTTCAGGATCCTTTTCAGACTTTAGAAAACAATTTGAAGGCGCAAATTAACCTCTTAGAAGCACTAAGAGTTCATAAGCCAGATGCCAGAGTTTTAATTATTGGTTCTGCAGACGAATACGGTTTAGTAAAAAAAGAAGATAATCCGGTAGACGAAAAACAGCCGCTTAGACCCACCAACCCCTATGCCGTGTCTAAAATAACCCAAGATTATTTAGCTCTGCAATATGTTTTGGCATATAAAATGCCGATTGTCAGAGTTCGCCCTTTTAACCATATTGGCCCCAGACAAAGCCCTAATTTTGTGGTATCAGCTTTTGCCAAACAGTTGGCCGAGATTGAAGCAGGATTAAAAGAGGCCATTATTAGCGTTGGCAATTTAAGTTCGGTTCGGGATTTTACTGATGTGCGGGATATGATGCGGGCCTACCAGATTATTTTAGAGAAAGGAGTTCCCGGCGAAGTTTATAACATTGGTTCGGGCAGGGGTTATAAAATGGAGGAAATTCTAAATCTCCTCTTGTCCATGACTGCCAAAAAAATTAAAATACAAGTAGACAAAACACTGCTTAGGCCAATAGACGAACCGATATTGGTTTGCAACTACAATAAAATTAACGGGTTAACGGGTTGGAAACCAAAAATTTCTATATCTGAAACTTTAAAATCGGTTTTGGACTATTGGAGGGATCAGGTTTAAATATGAAAAAAGCTTTAATTACGGGAATAACAGGACAAGATGGTTCTTATCTGGCAGAATTTCTTCTGTCAAAAGGTTATCAGGTTTTTGGTTTGACCAGAAGAACCAGCACGGTTAATTATGAAAGAATAAAGCATATCAGAGATAAGGTGACGGTTTTACAGGGAGATTTGTTGGATCAGTATTCCTTAACACAGGCAATTATAGAGTCGGAGCCTGATGAAATTTATAATTTAGCGGCCCAGTCATTTGTTCCCACATCCTGGAATCAGCCGGTTTTAACCGGGGAGGTGACGGCATTGGGTGTTGTTAGGATGCTGGAAGCGATTCGTATGGTCAATCCTTCTAAAATAAAATTTTACCAGGCGTCATCCTCGGAAATGTTCGGCAAGGTTTTGGAAAGCCCGCAGACGGAAAAAACCCCTTTTTATCCGCGCAGTCCTTACGGAGCGGCCAAGGTTTACGGGCATTATATAACCGTAAATTACCGCGAAAGTTATAATATCTATGCCTGTTCCGGAATTCTTTTTAATCACGAGTCGCCCCGCCGCGGTTTGGAATTTGTGACCAGAAGGATAAGCAATGGGGTGGCCAGAATTAAGCTGGGTTTGCAAAAAAATTTGATTTTGGGTAATTTAAACAGCCGCAGGGATTGGGGGTTTGCCGGCGACTACGTGGAGGCAATGTGGCTGATGCTGCAGCAAAAAACACCAGATGATTATGTTGTGGCCACCGGGGAAAACCGCAGTGTTAAGGATTTTGTTGAAGAAGCGTTTAAAGTTATAGGCATAAGCGACTGGCAAAAATATGTTCAGACAGATAAAAAACTGCTGCGGCCAGCGGAAGTGGATTTTTTGATAGGAGATGCGTCAAAAGCGGAAAGAATTTTGCATTGGAAACCAAAGACAAGTTTTAAAGCTTTGGTAAAAATGATGATAGAGGAAGATTTGAAACGTGAAAAGGAAAATAATAAAGGCTAAAAAATATGTTGTATTTGGTTGCCGGCGGAGCAGGATTTCTGGGTTCCCATTTGTGTGACTGTCTGATTGCCGACGGTCATGACGTTTTGTGCGTAGATAATTTGATAACAGGAAAAAAGGATAATATCCGCCAACTTGACAACAACATCCATTTTACCTTTTGGCAGTACGATATTACAAAGGATTTTAATAAAGAGCAGGAAAAACTTTTAAGCAGAGTAAACGCCATATTCCATCTGGCCAGCCCGGCCAGCCCCAATATCAGAAGCCAGTTAAGTTATATGAATTTTCCCGTGGAAACTCTTTTGGCCAACTCTTTGGGAACATACCGGCTTTTGGAAGTTGCCAAAAAAAACCGGGCAAAATTTTTATACGCCAGCAGTTCGGAAATATACGGCGAACCGAAAGAACATCCTCAAAAAGAAACTTATTTCGGCAACGTTAATCCTAACGGTATAAGAAGCTGCTATGACGAAGGAAAAAGATTCGGTGAAGCCATAACCTTTTCTTATCTTAGAAAATACGATATCAACGCCCGAGTGGTCAGAATATTTAATACCTATGGCCCGAAAATGGATAAAGAAGACGGCAGAGTAATTTCCAATTTCATTACCATGGCCTTGTCAGACAAACCTTTGACAATTTACGGAGACGGAACACAGACCAGAAGTTTTTGCTATGTAAGCGATTTGATAAACGGGCTAAGATTGGCGCTGGAAAAGGAAAATACCAAGGGTGAAGTATTTAATTTGGGAAACGACGAGGAATACAGCATTAAAGAACTCGCAGAAATGGTACAAAATGCAACAGGTAAAAAAATAACTTTATCTAATGATAATCTTTGTCCTGACGACCCAACCAGGAGATGCCCGGATTTGGGCCGGGCGAAAAAAATTTTAGGCTACAAACCGGAAATAAGCCTGGAGGTTGGATTAAAAAAAACAGTTGATTATTTTAAAAAAATTGTATGAAAAAAGCCGTCGTAGTTCTTCCCACTTACAACGAAAGCGAAAATATTGAAGATATGCTGGTTTTGGTTTTAGCCCAGCAGAAAAAACTCAAGGATTGGGAGCTGTTTGCCTTGGTTTCCGACAGCCATTCGCCGGATGGTACCGGAGATTTAGTTCGTAGGCTTGTTAACCAAAATTCTCATATCGAGCTTTTGTTGTAAGTG